>NZ_LXKO01000029.1:0-616 GCF_001692185.1 Rhizobium sp. AC44/96 | reverse complement strand
CTTGGCGGTAATGTCGTTGCTTTGGAAGGTCAGGCGCGTCTTTGCGGTGTTGGTCAAGTTCACATCGGCCATCCCGCTGACCTTCAGGAGTGTGGCGTCTATCAGCATCGCTGGCGTCACACGCGGCTTGCTGCCGAAATTCGCCATTGCCGTGGGGTCGACATCTCCGAGCGCTATTTCAGCGACACCGGGCACAACATCGACGCCGATGCTGGCGTTTCTCGGATTTCCACCAAGACAGCTGAAACTTGAGAGTTTCGCCTCGGCGTAGGCTGCCTCGATATAAACCGGGACCCGCACCTTCATGCCGGCAACAGCGCCAAGCCCGGGAACGCTTGCTTCAATCGCAAGCCGGATCTGAGCTGTCCTTACCGCGGCGCCGGTCGCGCCGACGGCATTTGATGCAACACCCTTCGGACGTTCACCGATCGAAAGCTTAAGGGTCACATTGGTCAGCCCCGGCACAGCGCCGGCGAGATTGACGGCAACCTGGTTTTTCTGGTTGGCCGCGAGCGCTGTCGCAGAGAGTATGTCCATGACACTCGCGTCGACCTGGAGGTGAGACCCGGTGCCGACCAGCCGCTCGCCCATGGGACCCAGGCTCAGGAAGTCCTCC
>NZ_LXKO01000028.1:0-3266 GCF_001692185.1 Rhizobium sp. AC44/96 | reverse complement strand
GGGTTATGCGGAAGCCGTTCAGAAATCCCTCAGTAAGGTGGAGCGAAATTTCGATTTCATCGAAAGACAGGAACTGCGGCGCAGGATCGTTGACGCAAACGGCAATCCCTATGAGCGCCTACCGGAGCCGCTTGTGCTTCACGTTAAGGGTCTCGCAGAGCGCGCGGTAGCAAAAGACCTCGTAGAACAAACGTTGCACGCTTACACCGCTGTCAGCCAGCTCCCGCGCCATGATCGCATGGACACGGCAATAACCGTTGCAGCCATCGTTCGGAACGAGAAGCAGGCCAAGATCCGTGCAGAGCGGCCCGAGATCGCCGCCAAATATATTCGAGTGCGACACTCCGACGACGCTTGGCCGCTCGTTCGCCAGTGGCTGACAGAGAAAAAGGGATTATCCCCATCGCTCGTAGACGCCTTACGGAAGTCGGACGTGATCGCCGCCGATGGGAGCGCGAATTTCGTTGCGCGCCGATATGATAGCCGTGGCCGGGAAACCGGAGCCGAAATCTTCGATACACATCCAGCGGCCACGGGTAGCCAGCTCGCACCTGGCACCAAGGAAGACGGGGTATTTTCCATCGAGACACTGCCTGCCAGCAGATACACGACAGCTTTGAAGTATCAAGAAGTGGCAGTGGTGAAGAACGTCATGGAAGCGCTCTCCTATGCCGACAAGCATCCTCATCTGAGAGAAGTGCCGGCGCTTATCAGTTCCACCAATGGCTTGCGCACATCCCTCGAAAACCATGTGATTGGTGATATCGCTCGCGAAACCGACAAGCAAACTGGTCTCTATACGCGCTTTGCCATTGCGTATGACGCAACTCCAACTGGCGATCAGGCAAGTGAAGCTCTGACAAAATGGTTCAGCGACGACAGAAACGTGTTTTGGGCTGTTCGCCGCGACCGACCGAATGCGCCCGAGTGGGCGCTTGATACCGGACCAAACCCTGTTGATCGGCAGGCTAAAGTGAGCCTGCCGGGCAACTCTTTCGCGCCCTAGCTATCACTGATGGACGGTAACAGGCGTTCCTGCCCGAACCATCTCATACAGCTCCTCCACGTCTTCACGGTACATTCTGAAGCATCCGCTGGAAGCATTCGTTCCTATCGACGAAGGATCGTTCGTCCCATGGATTCTCAACAGGCCATCAGCGAGATAGAGCGCTCGCGTTCCGAGAGGATTCGATGGCCCCGGATCTACAACGGCAGGAAGGTTTGGGTTCTTTCGGCGCATTTCCGCCGTTGGTCGCCATTCTGGATGTTCCTTCTTCGACACCACACGGGTAGTGCCGAACCATTGCTTACCTTCTCTTCCGACAGCAATCGGGTAGGTGAACTGTTCACCTGAAGGCGTCGTGTAATAGAGGGTGTGTTCGCTGGTGATGATCTCGATTGAGCCCCGACCACCCCTTGCGGGCGGCTGGCGGGAGCCCGGCGCACCCTCCTCATAGAGCGGCGCGCGATCATATCCCTGCGGATCAGAGTAAGGATCGTGGTATTGGTACTGGTCGCCTTCCCAATATTCGTTCGGGCCATCGTAGCTTGGCTCGTAATACTGCGCTGACGCGTTGAAAGGCAGTAGCAAATACAAAGCCGCGACAGCGATGAACGCTAGTTTCATTTTTACTCCGTACAATTGCCCGCATCGAGCGTGACGATTTACGCTGAATATTGGTTTTTTTAGGTGTCCGTCCGGACTCTCACGATATGGGATCGTCTTCTGGATCGGGATCTTCTTCATACGCAAGACCCTGATTTTTTGCGACCTCCTGAAGGGCTCTAAAAATCACGCGCGGCTTCCAGCCAGCTTGCACGGCTTGATCAACCAGATCACGAAGCGGAAGGTCTAGTGCCTCCTCGCAAGACAACGCGTAGTCAGGATGTTCTGGAGCGAAATTCGGTGTGGTGACAGCCATCGAGAAACCCTTTGCGGGCAGGACAGTGGCCCCGCTTCAATCGTCCATCCTGTAAACGTCTGCATTGTCCTGGCGTTCCCTAAGTCCCTTGTAGGCCGCGTGTCGCAACTTGCTATCTGCCGTCCAGGCTCGATACTCGATCTCAGCGACAAGCGTCGGCTGAAGCCAGACAATAGACCGCTTTCCGTCATAGCGGACTGGCGGTGATTTCCGTTTCCATGGAAGTTTATCCATCATCGCCCGGAGATCGATCGCTGCGCGCTCCTTGAAGCCGGTCCCCACGCTTCCGACATATTGGAGATCTTGCCCGCTATAGGCAGCAAGCAAAAGGGACGAGAATCCGCCACGCGAGGAGATCGACGGCTCGTAGCCGACGATGAAGAACGCTTCAGATTGGACACACTTCAGTTTGATCCAATCTCCCATTCTGCCGCTTCGATAAGGACTATCGCGGTCCTTCCCGATAATACCCTCAAGACCTAGACGGCACGCATGATTGAGCAAGGCCGTAGGATCAGCGTCCAGCTCTTCCGACACACGGATCGCTCCCTCGCTGCCATCCAGCACGTCCTCCAAGAGATGTCGGCGCGACTGGTATTCGACGCCCCGCAAATCGTGTCCGTCCAAATACAGCAGATCGAAAGCGTACATCAGAGCTGGTGAAACGCCTTTCCCGCTCTTCCGACCGGAGGCCCCGAGGCTCTTCTGCAGAAGATTGAAATCTGACCGGCCTTCCTCATCGAGCATCACAGCTTCACCATCGAGAAGCATTGTGGCCGGTCCAAGCGCGCGGGCCGCGTCAACAATGGCTGGAAATCGATGCGACCAGTCAAAGCCACCTCTCGTGAGAACACGGACGCTCCCTGCTTCGACATGAACGTGGATTCTGTAGCCGTCCCATTTGACTTCCCATCCATAGCGGCCACCCGAAGGCGGCTTTTGCCTAAGCTCGGCAAGCGCAGGCTCCACCCGCTCGGGAAAGGGATCGAAGGCCAAACGAGGTTGCGCAGGATCACGTCTGCTGATCCGGCGACTTTGGATTGTTCCGCTCTCCTCACGTAGCAGCGGTTTTGACTTCGGCTTTTGAGGCGGTTTCGTCATTCCGCGATTGCAGCAGCGAAATCTTAAAAACCCACCTACATATACGGTTGAGGACAGTAATTGATTATTTGCACCATATGTGTTCTATATTTGTTCTTTCGCATATGCGCTCAGCGCGTGTTGAGGTGAATATGTCAGGTAAAGCCGCAACGTCTGCGGTCATCGCGGATCTTCAGGAGCAGATTGATAAGCTTGGAGGAGGTCGGGCTAAAACACGGCCACATCTCCCATTTGGCATACGGG
>NZ_LXKO01000027.1:0-4920 GCF_001692185.1 Rhizobium sp. AC44/96 | reverse complement strand
TTTGCGTCAACGATCCTGCGCCGCAGTTCCTGTCTTTCGATGAAATCGAAATTTCGCTCCACCTTACTGAGGGATTTCTGAACGGCTTCCGCATAACCCGGCTCGATGATCTCGGACATGGCTTCGTCCGCTGTCATTTTTCGTTGCGCAACCGCTGTTGCTGCCTTCGCCATCGTCGCGATCATCCCAACGTCCTCGCACCAACGGTCTGCGACATTCGCAAGGCGATGTACTTTGTCGGTCGGCGCAAAGAGGTTCTTGTCCACCCAAAGACGATTTACAGGCAGCGTGAAGAAATCCGAGAGCCGTCTAAGCGTTCCGTCTTGGGATCGCGTCGAGAGATCGCAGGGCAGGCGATGTGCGGCGGGATACTCTTTCGTCGTAGTCTTATCCTGCACCTTTGCGCCCGTGGGCACGAACGTTGCACCGTTCGGAATGATCCCGGCATCTCTTGCATCTTCGACAAGAAGAAGAACACCGTAGCTTTGCCTGAGACGCGCCAGCGCATGACTGTGGAGGGCGCCTATCGTCACATGCTGACTGGTGCGAGTGGCATCCTGATAAAGCTCCTCAAACTCCGGTAGGGCGTCGAGTTTTCCATCAAGGAGCTTGCGTCGTGTTTTGCCGTGGCTGGCCTCCGGCGTATTTCCATACTGAGCATCCAGCCGCTCCCCTTCCTGATTGAAGTTGAGATGAAGCCTGGGCGCGGATTCGATGACTTTTTGCCGTTGGCGCTGGCTTTCGATTGCGGCGTAGAGATCGCGGTTCGTGCCGGAAGCTGAAAGAATCTGCTTGTTACCGTCTACAGCAGAGCGCGCAGCTCGCTCGATTAGACGCTGATACTCAGTGAGGTAGTAATTGCCGAGCTTGAGCTGGCCGCGATCCACGGAGCGCTTGAAGAGGTTTGCTGCCGTCTCGACATCCGAGAGCAGCTTGCGGCCTCGCGCTGCATCATCCTCTACAGGCTTAGGAGCTTCCCTCGAACCGATGACGCTACGCTCTTGCGAGAGCCACGCGGTATCCTCGAACATTCCTCTGTCGATATTGGCCTTCTCTGTCGGCAAGGTGACGGTTTCAGGAAGGCGCTCCCTGACGACATCGAGGGACACAAGGCCAGCTTCCAATCCGGCCTTTATCCATGATCGATCGCGCTCGTTTCCTCGTGCGTATTTCGAGATGGCAACGTCGTTTACGTCAAGGAACCATGCGCGCAGATTTGGTGCGACATCCACTCGCGTCATTCGATGTTGCCAGCCTTGCGGAAGCGTGGCGGCATAGGGAGAGGTTGGCTCGCCGTAGAAATGATGGCTATGATGAAAGTCGCTTCCGGGGCCGACTTGATCACGAACCCTCTTGGAGCTGACGGCAGCGTCATCGAGCGGATGGAAGTTGATATCCGCAGCGTCCAACATGGCGCGCGGAGGATTTGGCGTCTTGCCCAAAGCCGCCATGCTCCCAAGGATGACGAAATCATTCTGATGAATGACAGTGCTTGCCTTGATGAGCAGTTGGCCGACTACGCCTCTATCCATGGGGATACGCCAATGCTGATTTTGAAAACGGGGTGTTTCTACGCAACGCCGTGGCTTCCTCTGTATCTGCGAGCATAGCCTGCGCTGCTTCCTCGTCGTCCATCGCGAGAATGTGACGCCATGAGGCGATATGCTCGTCGCTGAACAGGCCAGCATCTTCCCATGCTCGTAGGGTTAGAAGGGCATCTACCCGCACGTCTTCGGCTTTTGAAGGATCAGAGAGAGCTGCGACCGCATTTGCGTGCATCTGATATAGCTCCTCGCCATGGGAACCTAACGCGTCCCTAGCCTCTTGTCGTAACCTCAGTATGTCTCCGGTCTGCATTAGCAAATCCTAGTCCATCTGGCGAAAAGTGATCCAAAGTGCAATATTTGCTGAAGCCTAACACGGTTTCGGGGCCATTTCAGCGCCCTATATCTCTCTATGCCAAGCAACGTGAACACGGGTATCGATATGAACAACGACCAGTTTAGGGATGAACAGCGCCGCATACAGGACCAGCAGCGCGACGAGCAGCGACGGATGGATGAACAGCGCCGGGCAGACGACTTGCGGCGTCAAGAGATGCAGCGTGAAGAACAGAGGCGTTTGGATGAACAGCGACGGATGGACCGCTCGCGTTCCTAAACGGTTCCTGCTGATCTCCCACAAGTAAAATGAACCCTGTGCGCCCTGTTTTGGTGTTTCGCCGAATCGTAGTTGACTCGACCTAATATGAGAACATAATAAGAACGAAAATAACAGCCAGCAATGCCGGGGCTTTCTATGAAAACCAACTTTTCGGCCGTTGAGCCTGTTAGCGTCGATTATATCGTTCGCGAGATCAAGACTGCTGGATTGCGGATTTCAGCCGGTTTTCCGTCACCGGCAGGCGACGACTTAGAAGATCCGATAGATCTCATAGCTTGGATGGTACGACACGAACACGCGACATTTTGGTATCGCGTGAGTGGCAATTCTCTGTGTCGCGCAGGCATCCTTGATGGCGATTTCGTCGCCATTGATCGGGCAGGCAAGGTGAAGCCAGGACGAACGGTCCTTGCCTACCATAATGGAGACATGCTCCTGAAGGTGCTGACACAGCGCGATGGTCGCATGTGGCTTGAGGCGCGTTCCGACGAACGCTATCCGCCGCTTGCGGTGCTCGAAACTACTGAAATATTCGGCATCGTCGCGGGCATCGCCCGCCGTTATCCTGTCGATTGAAGCCATGGCCGAACCGATAGCGCTGATCGACTGCAATAATTTTTATGTTTCTTGCGAACGGCTTTTCGACCCGCGCTTGCGCGACAAGCCCGTGGTGGTCCTATCAAATAACGATGGCTGCGCTGTCGCGAGATCGAATGAAGCGAAGGCCCTCGGCATCGGCATGGGGGAGCCCGCGCACCATTTTAAGCAGAAGACGAAAGAGCACGGCATTCGGCTCTTTTCCTCGAATTATACGCTTTATGGCGACATTAGCCGCAGAGTGGCGGCAACGATTTCCGACTTTTCTCCGCGAACGGAAGTCTACTCGATAGACGAGACTTTCGTTGATCTGTCGGGTTTTGGTGGCCGAATGCTCGATCATGCGACCGAGATGAGGGAAACTGTCCGCCAGAACACCGGAATCCCAACCTGCGTGGGTATTGGGCCGACAAAGACGCTCGCGAAGTTCGCGAATTTCATTGCGAAGAAAAACCCGGTCTTCAATGGTGTCGCGGACCTGATGAACACGGAGATCGCGGGCTATTGCATGGCACGCACCGATGTTTCGGAAGTGTGGGGCGTTGGATCGAGAACCACCGCCAAGCTTCGGGAGATCGGGATACACACCGTCTCTCAGTTGCGCGACATGCCGCTTCCTCTCGCCCGAAAGATCGGGACAGTCGTTCTTGAGCGCACCGTGTCCGAGTTGAACGGGCTGCGTTGCATCGACATTCAGGACATCGAGCCGACACGCAAAGGAATGGCCGTCACAAGATCGGCTGGCAGTCCCATGACATCTCTTGCCGTCTTACAGCAGGCGATCACCGCCCATGCGACCAGAGCGGCCGAGAAGCTTCGCAATCATGGCCTCGTTGCCAGCCACATGCAGGTTTTCTTTCACACCAATCCGCACAACGGATCGGCCCGTGATAGCGGATCGAGAACAGCTCGCCTTTCCCCACCGTCGAACGCGACGACCTCCCTCGTCGGCACCGCCCTCGCCTGCGCTGCTAGAGCGTGGAAGGGCGATCCAGCGGGGAATGGTTTCGCCTATACCAAAGCCGGGGTCATATTGGACGACCTCATTCCTGCTGAGCTTGCTCCTGTTGACCTCTTCGCTCATGAACAGGAGCGATCAGGAAGGCTGTCAGCGGCCCTTGACGCAGTAAACGACCGATGGGGCAAGAAGACCCTCATTCTCGCGTCAGAGGGCTTTAAACAGCCCTTCGCGACCAAGGCCGACATGAGATCGCCGCGCTATACGACCCGATTATCCGATTTACCGGTCGCTAAGGCTTGATGTTTTCAGGTGAAGAACCTTACACAAGGTCGAAAGCCACAGAATGGGAGTTGCTAAATGCTTAATGAGTTCAAAGAACATTTAAAATTTATCTCGATGGAGATCCAAAGCGCTGAGATGAGTCTCGATCATTATGTTGGAAATACACCAGATGATGCACCATTTGCAGCGCAAGTTAAAAGATTGAATGCGATCCATAATGATTACGACACCGTAATCGCGGCTATTTCAACAGGTGCTATAACAAGTATCGGTGACGCCATTGTTGAGGTTCGTAAAATCGAAGCACGATACCCACAGCCATGATATATATACTGACCGGGCCGGAACATAGATCCACGGCCCGGTCTGATACGTTGGTAATTGCGGGTCCGTTTTAGCAGATAACGTTGACCTCAAAGCCATTCTGTAGAGCGAATAAAGCTGCTATTTTATGCGCTTCTTCGAATGTAGGAGCGTCAGTGATAGCCTCGACGCCTCCCTCGATCAGATGTCCATATACCGTGAAGAACTCTGCCTCGTTTGCTGCGTAGCCGCCGCAAATGCAAGTATCCTCTGCGCCTTCGTCGGCATCGTTCCTGCATCCACCAATCTCGATAGCGTTGAAGCTCTTCCAATCAGGGGCCTTGTGGTCAGTACAGCAGTTGAACAATACGGCACCGTCTTCAGCATCGAGCACGGCGTTCTCTAGGGCTTCCACGTAGGCGTTTCCGGCACCGGCATGGGCGCTGATAGCCTGTTGCGTGTTTTCGCCACCCTGCGGGGCTACAGGGGTGATTTCGGCGGTCTGCTTGGTATCGGCCATATCAGTGTTTCCTTTCATTAGGGAATGAGTGCTCGATGGTGATCTTGAGGAAGAGGGGGACGGAGATTTCGAGAGCGATCTTTGTTGATCCATT
>NZ_LXKO01000026.1:0-11251 GCF_001692185.1 Rhizobium sp. AC44/96 | reverse complement strand
CTAAAAGAAATCTTAGAGCGAAGGTCTTCGTCGCCAGCAGCGCCGCCGCCCTCGTTCTGTGAAGCGGCTTATACGGCCCCCACCCTTTCTAAGTCAACACACCCCAACAAAGTTTTTTGACATTTTTGTAACATGCTGATTCCACAGAGGGAATTTCCGGAGAGAGAGGAGACCTAGCCCCCTGCCCTCCCCCAGACCATTCGATTTTCTTTACCGGACGGTCAAAAACTGCCGGAAGCGCCCTCTCGCCTCCCCCGCATACGCCCTGTTTTGTCGTTTTCAGCCTCCCCTGAGACAGCCGCGCCGATCGCGGCCGCCTCTATCGACCGATGAAAGCCGTCTGGAACCCAACAGCCCGTTGCGGTGTTTCTGCTTCGGTACAACAAAGGAGAAAAGACATGGCAGCCAATACCGACGACGTCAGGGCCTCGGTCAGCAAGGACATCGCAGCGCTCCAGCAGGAGGTGTCGCGACTTCAGAAGATGATCTCCGCGCAAGGGGCCGAAGCTTACTATGAAGTGCGCGATCGCGCCGGCAAGGCCTATGACGAGATCACGCCCCGCGCCAAGACTGCTGTCGCAAACATCAAGGCCGAGGGCGTGGCAGCAGCCGGCGCTGCTCGCGAGCACGCCGCGGCAACAACGACCGCATTGGCCTTGGCCGGAGCCATCGGCTTCCTCGCCGGCTACCTCCTGAGCAGTCAGCAACAGGAGCCCCGCCACTGGTGGCGTTAGACCACCCGCCTGAAGTTGGTACCCCGCTTTTTCTTGCGAGCCGTTTCCATCCGACGTAGGATGCGGCTCATAAGACTAACGTCTTAGAAAAACCAATTTTCCGGGATAGGGAATGGCGTAATAAAGAAGCGGGAGAACAGTTCATGGACGGGAAGAGATTGAACTGCATTGTCGAAGTCAGCGTCGACGGCGCCAATGGCCGTCATGCGGTCGGCATCATGAACGCGCGACAGGCTCTCGAACTGCCCGAAATGTCGCGCTTTTCCTATACGCATCCCGATCCGGCCAAAGCGGCGGCCGGTATAGTGATGGACCGGCAGGAACTCGCTGGCTTCATGGCCCGCCATTAGGCCGACCTCCAACCCAGCATCCCTTCACGAAACCTCTTTCATGAACGTCGGCGTGGTCAGCGCCGGCGTTCATGCATGGCGATTTTCTCGGCCATGACGGCGGGCTTATCCCCGCGTTTTGATGCCGGATCGCTGGCATCGTCAAACGGTTCATGCCAGAAACACCGCATCGACATCTGACAGAGGCGACAGAGTGAGGGCGCGCCGAGCACCACAGAAACCCCGAGAGCGTATGAAGCCTGCCGCCGATGCGTCCGGCAAACGCGTGACGCTGCCCCGGGCTCTTTCCAAACTCGGGTACTGTTCGCGCACGCAAGCCGAGCGGCTTGTCGCCGACGGCCGCGTGGCGGTGAACGGCCGCATCGTCACCGATTTGTCCGCCTGGGTCGATATCACCCAGGCGAAGATTGCCGTTGACGGTATCGGTGTCGCCGCCGAAGAATTCGTCTATCTGATGCTGAACAAGCCGCGCGGGCTGGTGACCACGCGCCACGACCCGGAAGGGCGCCCGACTGTCTACGACTGTCTGAAGGATTTCGACATTCCGCACCTGTCGCCCGTCGGAAGGCTGGACAAGGCCAGCGAAGGTCTCCTTCTTTTTACCAACGACACCGTTTTTGCCCAGGCGCTGCTCGATCCCGACACCCATGTCACCAAGACCTACCACGTCCAGGTCGACAGGATCATGGATGCGGAGCGGCTGGCTGATATGACCTACGGCGTTCGCCACGATGGCGAACTGCTGAAGGCGACCTCGGCGCGCCTGCTCCGCAGCGGCGACCGCAACTCCTGGATCGAGGTCGAACTCGACGAGGGCCGCAACCGGCAGATCCGGCGGATATTGGAAGCACTCGACACCGAATGCCTGCGGCTCGTGCGTGTCGCGATCGGCAGCGTCGAACTTGGCACATTGACAAAGGGCACGGCGCGGACGCTGACGGAGGCCGAGCTGAAGGAACTCCGTGTTCGCGCAGGCATGGAAAAGACAAGACGGAATTGAATCGCATGACGGAATTGGCGCCGCACGACTTCTGGCAGGAAATCCATGCTGCAGGCAGCTTTCACAGCAGAGACGAATTCACCTCCTTTTATGTGGCCGAATTCGATGACGGCCGGCAACTTCGCCTGCCGGTCCGCGTGATGACGGACGGGCAGCATGCCCTTGCCTCGCTGATCATAAATCAGGCAAGTTTCGAGGTCCTCGACGCCCTGGCCGAGCGGCTCGCGGCGAAGCTGCGGGCCTTCGATGTGGACGTGATCGTCGGGCTGCCCACGCTCGGGCTTACCCTTGCCGCCGCCGTCGCGCAGAAGCTCGGCCACCGGCGCTACGTGCCGCTCGGCACATCGAGAAAGTTCTGGTACCGCGACGAGCTCTCCGTACCGCTGTCTTCGATCACGACGCCGACACAACAAAAGCGCCTCTATATCGACCCGCGCATGCTTCCGCTTTTCGAAAACCGGCGCGTGGCCTTGATCGACGACGTGATATCGAGCGGCACGTCGATCGTATCGGGGCTCGATCTGCTTGCGGGCTGCGCGATCACGCCCGTCGCGATCGGCGCGGCCATGCTGCAATCGGATCGCTGGCGAGACACGCTCGACGCTTCCGGATCGCATTGGCAGGAAAGAACGATCGGCGTCTTCTCCACGCCAGTTCTTGAGAAAACGCAGAACGGCACATGGCGCCGGATCTCGCGCTGATTGGACAGCCGTCGGTCGGGCGCCTGCAATATATAGCCCTATACAGGGGACGCCGAACCGCTACATTCGATCCGAATGAAGATGCTCGGGACACCCCATGACATTTGAGCAGGTATCTTTGCTGATCCTCTTGATCGCGATGCTTGCGCTGTTTTCCCTTGAGCGGTTCAGGATCGAGATCGTCGCCATTGCCGGCCTGCTGGCGGGATATGCGCTCGGGCTCTATCCGGCCAACCAGGTTTTCGCCGGCTTTGCGAGCCCGGTCGTGATCACGGTGGTGGAGATCCTGCTTGTGGTACAGGTGCTGGCACGCGCCAGGATCCTGGATCGGCTGGCGGGTCTCCTCGGCGAGGCGCGCCTCTCCAATACAGGGGTGATTGCTGCGTTGTCGTCGGCCACCGGCCTCCTCTCGATCTTCATGAACAATATCGGTGCGTTCTCGATCGGTCTGCCCGTCGCGCTGAGGGTCAGCGCGGTCATGAAGATCCCGAAACGCCAACTGGTCATGCCGATCTCCTTCGCCGCGCTGCTCGGCGGGATCGTATCGCTGATCGGGACACCGGCGAATTTGCTGGTCAGCGATGCCATGGCACAGGCAACGGGCACAGGATTTCGCCTGTTCGAATTTGCCTACGTCGGCGCGCCCCTGCTCATCATCGGTATTGCATTCGTCTCGTGGCGCGCGCCCCGGACATTCGCCGAAACTGGCAATGATGCGGCGACGCCCAATCCCGCCGCACGGCGCGTGGTAGGCGAACGGCATATCCCCGACCACTCTCCCCTCATTGGCGTGAATCTTGCGGAGATACCCTCCCGCTTCGGCCTTCAGCCGCATGCCCTGATCCGCAACAACGCGTTTGTCTTCGGGGCTCGGGACAAGTCCCATGTCGTAGCAGGCGATTACCTGTTGGCGGAGACCGACGATACAGTCCTCGCAGAACTGACAGCATCCGGCGCCCTCTCTCCGGCGAGACATCCGGCAGTTCCACAGGTCGAACTCACCAGCATCGAAGCAGTCGTGATGCCGGAGAGCACATTGGTCGGCTCGCGTCTGCGCTCGCTCGAGGTCTTCAGCAGCCGCGGCATCGTGGTTGCGGCTTTGTCGATGCGCTCGCCGCGTATCGAGGGACGCTTCGAGGACCTGCAGTTGTCGATCGGCGACATCCTTGTGCTGGAAGGCGAACATGCCGCCATCACGGAAGCGCTGGAGGAATGCGAATGCCTTCCGCTTGCCTCCCAGCCACCATCGCATGGCAGCGGCGGTGCCTGGCAACCGTTCATTATCTTTGCATGCGGCGTGGCAGCGACTGCATTCGGGTTGCTGCAGCCGGATATCGCCTTCGCCGCGGTCGTACTGGCGCTCGCCCTGTTGAACTATCTCAATATCCGCCAGGCGATGGCGGATCTGAACTGGCCGATCATCATCATGCTTGCCGCGATGATCCCCATCGGCTCTGCCGTCGCAAGCACGGGAACCGCCGAGGTCATTGCGACCGGCCTGCGTGCGGTCATCCCGATTGCCAACCCCGTTGCAGGCGTCGGCCTCCTGCTCTTTCTCGCCATGGCGATCACGCCGTTCGTCAACAACGCCACCGTTGCCATCGTGCTCAGCCCGATCGCGATCGAATTCGCATCGATCGCGCATCACTCCCCCGCCGCCTATCTTCTTGCCGTCGCGGCCGGTGCCTCGCTCGATTTCCTCACGCCCTTCGGCCACCACAACAACACGCTCGCAATGGGCGTCGGCAGCTATCGTTTCCGTGACTTTCTGAAGATTGGCGGCCCGCTGGCACTGGGATCTTATTTTTTGACCCTAGTTCTTGTCTATGTCTTCTGGCTTTAAGGCCGGTTTGCTTGACATCCCCGGCAATGGAACTAGAGCAGGGGAAAGCCCCTTAACCGACAAGGACGGTCCACGTGCGCATCCTCTCCGAAGCCCATTTTCCAGAACTGCCGAACTATTACCGCGGCAAGGTTCGTGAGAACTACGATCTTCCCGACGGACGACGCATCATCATCAGCACGGACAGGCTCAGCGCCTTCGACCGGATTCTCACCTGCATTCCCTACAAGGGCCAGGTCCTGACGCAAACCGCGCGCTACTGGTTCGAGGCCACGAAGGACATCTGCCCCAACCACGTCATCGAATATCCGGATCCGAATGTCGTCATCGGCAAGCGCCTCGACATTCTGCCGGTCGAAATCGTCGTGCGCGGTTATCTCGCCGGAACCACAGGCACCTCCATCCTCACGCTCTACAAGAAGGGCGAGCGCGAGATGTACGGCATGCGCCTGCCCGACGGCATGCGCGACAACCAGAAACTGCCCGAGCCGGTCATCACCCCCACCAGCAAGGAATTCGACGGCGGCCACGACGAGCCGTTGACGCCAACGGAGATTGTCGAACGCGGACTGCTGACCCAGACGCAATGGGAAACGCTGTCGCGATATGCCCTCGCGCTCTTTGCGCGCGGCCAGGAACTCGCCGCCAAGCGCGGCCTCATCCTGGTCGACACCAAATACGAGTTCGGCACGGACGAAAACGGCAACATCATTCTGGCCGACGAAATTCATACGCCTGACAGCAGCCGCTACTGGCTGGCTGACAGCTATCAGGCAAGCTTCGAAGCCGGCACACGCCCGGCAAGCTTCGACAAGGACTTCGTCCGCGCATGGGTCGCCGAACGGTGCGATCCATATAAGGATGAGATCCCGGAGATTCCCGTCGACCTGATTGAGCAAACCTCCGCCGTCTATATAAAGGCCTATGAGGCGATCACCGCCCAGACCTTCGTCCCCGACGACAGCGAGGCAACCCCGGTCGAGCGTGTTCGCCGGAATCTTTCGCCCTATTTTTCCTGAATGCACAACTGATCGCGGCATGGCCTGCAACATAAGCTTGCAGGTCTTCCGCTGTTCGCATTAGCATCGGAAAGACTTGGGGCCGGAGACGAACCGGCGGGGGCATGAATGGCACGCAGGCCAAGGCGCAAGGCCGAAGAGACACGCGAAGACATCCTGTCGATGGCGGAATTGCTGTTTCGACAACGTGGCTTCGTAGCGGTGTCGATTGCCGATATCGCCTCCTCGCTCGGCATGTCGCCGGCCAACGTCTTCAAGCATTTCCGCACCAAGTCCGCGCTCGTCGACGCTATCGCGGAACGCCATCTCGGTGACGTGGCCGATCGCTTTGCCGCCTATGACGACGATCTCCCTCCGCAGGAACAGCTACTGCGCTTCGTGCTCCGACTGCTCGACAGCCACCTCCAGGACATCCAGCAGAACCCCTACATCTTCGAAATGGTCCTGATGACCGTCGAGGCAAAGCTCGAGGCAGGCAACCGATATCGGGAGCGCATCGTCCACAAGCTGCGGGACATCGTTCGCGAAGGCGTCGCAAGGGGACGCTATAATTGCACCAACCCGGAACGGGCGGCAGACACCGTTTCGGACGTTCTTGCCAGTGTCCTGCACCCCGTCCTCATTGCCCGTGACGATAAAGACACACTTGTCCAGCGCGCTCGTGACATCGTGAATTTCGTGGATGCCGCACTGCAAAATAGCGCTTGCTAAGTGACGATTCTTACCATACGTCACTTTGTAAAGTCTTTCTTAAATTCGGATCAGTGGCTAATGATTCTGAATCGGGAATCGGGCTTCTTCCCGGAAGCCATTGATTCAGCTGCCACCGCACGGGGATTTCATTATGATACGGCGCATTCTTCTCGTTTCCTCCGCTCTCGCGATCGGAGGCGTGCTGGCAGCCTGCAGCGATAGCGGCAAGACGCAAGGCGCCGCCGGCGGCGCTGCGGGTGCGGCGCAGCAGGCAGCGCCGGTAGGCGTCGTCACGCTGACGAAGGGCTCCTTCCCCGTAACGACGATCCTGCCTGGTCGCGCCGAAGCATCACAGGTTGCCGATATCCGTCCGCAGGTCAGCGGCATCATCACGGAAATCCCGTTCCGCGAAGGCGGCGAGGTCAAGAAGGGCGACGTTCTCTATCAGATCGAGGATGCGCCCTATCTGGCGAGCGTCGCACAGGCGCGGGCAGCGATTGCCAAGGCCGAAGCCAGCGTTCCGAGCGCACAGAGCAATTTCGATCGCTACCAGCGCCTCGTTGGCTCCGGTGCGACGCAGATCGAATTCGAAACCGCAAAGACGAACCTGCTGCAGGCGCAGGCCGAAGTCGAGTCCGCCAAGGCGGCCCTGACAGCGGCCGAGATCGATCTCGACCACACCAAGATCACCGCGCCTTTTGACGGCCTGATCGACCAGACGGCCTACAACGTCGGCAACGTCGTCTCGGCCAACCAGACGACAGCCCTCACCACCGTGCGCCAGCTCGATCCGGTCTACATCCTTCTGACTGAATCGAGCACGAACCTGCTGCGTCTGCGCAACGCGATCCAGTCGGGTGAGATCAAGGGCAATGCCGGCAATGCCGCGTTCCGTCTGATTCTGGAAAACGGCAAGGAATACGATCAGAAGGGCACCCTCGACATGTCGAAGTCTGTCGTCAGCGAGACGACCGGCACCTTCATCATCCGCGTGCGCTTCCCGAACCCTGAGCGCATCATCCTGCCGGGCATGTATGTTCGCGCAACGCTCGAACTGGGCTCCGAGAGCGGCTTCGCCCTCCCCCAACTGGCGACCAGCCGCAATGCAAACGGTGAGCTGACGGCGCAGTTCGTCTCCGCAGAAGGCAAGGTCGAAACCCGTATCTTCGAAAACGCATCGCCTTCCAACAACGCATGGCTGGTGACGGACGGCATCAAGGACGGCGATCAGCTGATCGTGACCGGCCTGCAGTCGATCACGTCAGGCATGCCGGTAAAGCCCATGCCGATGAAGATCAACGAGAAGGGCATTGTCGTGCCCGCGGAACAACCCTCGTCCGGTGACGCGCAGAAGCCCGCCGCAAAGTAATGCGACGATCACTGATCCGAGCCGCACAGGAATAACAAGCCAATGGCAACTTTTTTCATTCGACGCCCGATCTTTGCGTGGGTCATTGCGATCACGATCATGCTTGCGGGCGTGCTGGCGATCTTCACCCTGTCGATCTCGCAGTATCCCGACATCGCGCCGACCACCGTGCGCATCAACGCCACCTATCGCGGCGCCAGTGCGGAAACTGTTGAGAAGTCGGTCACGACGATCATCGAAGACGGCATGACCGGCCTCGACGACCTGACCTACATGACCTCGACTTCGTCGACCGGCTCGGCCAGCATCTCCCTGACCTTCGGCACCAGCGCCGACCCGGATATCGCGCAGGTCCAGGTGCAGAACAAGCTTCAGCTCGTGCAGTCGAAACTGCCGAGTGACGTCATCGACGCCGGCATCAGTGTCACCCGCTCGACGTCGAGTATCCTGCTCGTCGGCGCCTTGGTCTCGACCGATGGTAAGCGCTCCTCCGTCGATCTCGGCAACATCATGTCGAGCTCGATCGAAGATCAGATTCAGCGCCTCGAAGGTGTCGGTAGCATCAACATCTTCGGTTCCGGCTACGCTATGCGCGTCTGGCTCGATCCCTACAAGCTCCTAAAGTATCAGCTGACGACGGGCGATATCACCTCGGCCATTGAAGCACAGAACACCCAGGTTTCCGTCGGTTCGCTGGGCGCCCAGCCGGCAGTGGATGGCCAGCAGCTCAACGTGACGATCACCGCGCAGAGCCAGCTGACGACTGTTTCCGACTTCGAGCACGTCATCCTCAAGGTGGAGAAGGACGGCTCGACGGTCCGCCTGAGCGACGTGGCCCGCATTGAGATCGGCCAGGAAAGCTACGGTGGTTCTTCGCGCTACAACACGCTGCCCTCCAGCGGTTTCGCGGTCAACTTGGCCATCGGCGCCAACGCCATCGACACCGCCGGCCGCGTTCGCGCCGCGCTCGATACGATCAGCCGCGGCCTGCCGGAAGGCGTCGAAATCACCTATCCGTACGACACGACACCGTTCGTTGAACTGTCGATCGAAAAGGTCGTTCACACCCTGATCGAAGCGATCGTTCTCGTCTTCGTCGTTCTTCTCGTCTTCCTACAGAACATTCGTGCGACGCTGATCCCGACCATCGCGGTCCCGGTCGTGTTGCTCGGAACCTTCGGCATCCTTGCAGCCACCGGATATTCGATCAATACGCTGACGATGTTCGCGATGGTCCTCGCGATCGGTTTGCTCGTCGACGACGCTATCGTTGTCGTCGAAAACGTCGAACGCATCATGACCGAAGAGAAGCTCTCGCCGCTCGAAGCGACGGAGAAGTCCATGGGCGAAATCACCGGCGCCATCGTCGGTATCGCGCTCGTCCTCACCGCGGTTTTCATTCCGATGGCCTTCTTCGGAGGCTCCACCGGCATCATCTACCGCCAGTTCTCCGTAACCATCGTTTCGGCCATGCTTCTTTCTGCACTGGTCGCGATCGTGCTGACGCCGGCGCTTTGCGCCACCATGCTGAAGCCGGTGGCCGAGCATAAGAAGAACCGCCTCGGGGACTGGTTCAACCGCAACTTCACGCACTCGACCAACGGCTACGTCAGCACCATCGCCTACCTGTTGAAGCGGCCGTTCCGCGTCATGGTCGTCTTCCTGCTGATCGGCGTCGGCTGTGCCTACCTCTTCAACCGCCTGCCAAGCTCGTTCTTGCCGCAGGAAGACCAGGGCGTTCTGCTCACCATCGTGACCACGCCTCCCGGTTCCACGACCCAGCAAACGCAGGCGGTCGTCGAAAAGGTCGAGAAGTACTATCGCGAAAATGAAAAGGACGCTGTCGAATCCGTCTTCGGCGCCTTGGGCTTCGGCTTCAACGGCTCCGGCCAGAACAGCGCTATTGTCTTCACCAAGCTGAAGGACTTCTCCAAGCGCACGGACGCCAACCTGCATGCGCAGGCCGTCGTGACGCGCGCATTGAAGACGTTCTTCACCTTCCGCGAGGCGCAGGTCTTCGCGCTGCTGCCGCCCGCAATTCAGGGCATGGGCGTATCGAGCGGCTTCTCCATGTACCTCGTCGATACCGGCGGCCATGGCACGGACGCTCTCGATGCGGCCTCCAAGCGCCTGATCCAGGCGGCCAATGCCAGCGGCAAGGTCGTAGCGTTGCGCAGCAACAACAAGGAAGTCGAACCGCAGATGAAGATCATCATCGACCAGGAGAAAATCGGCGCCATGGGTGTCGATATCGCCGCGGTCAATTCGATGCTCTCGGTGATCTTCACGGGTCGCGACGTCAACGACTTCACCCTGAACGGCGAAATCAAGCCGGTCTACGTGCAGGGCGACGCACCGTTCCGCATGCAGCCGGATGATCTCGATCACTGGTATGCCCGCAATTCGAGCGGCGAGATGGTTCCGTTCTCGGCCTTCACTCGCACCGAGTGGGTCAAGGGCGCTCCGACGCTTGCCCGCTTCAACGCCGTAAGTGCCATCCCGCTCGACGGCGCGTCCGCGCCGGGCGTGAGCTCCGGTGATGCGATGGATGAAATGGAAGTCCTGACCGAACAACTGGGCGGTGGCTACACCGTGGCATGGCAGGGCATTTCCTATCAGGAACGCCTCTCCGGATCGCAGGCGCCGATGCTCTACGCGATCTCGGTCCTCGTCGTCTTCCTCTGCCTTGCGGCGCTCTACGAAAGCTGGTCGATCCCGTTCTCGGTCATCATGGCCGTTCCGGTCGGCGTTCTCGGGGCGCTGGCAGCGGCGAGCCTCTTCGGCCAGGCCAACGACGTCTACTTCAAGGTCGGTCTGCTGACGACCATAGGACTGGCGGCGAAGAACGCGATCCTGATCGTCGAGTTCGCCAAGGACCGAATGGAGACCGGGATGGGGCTTCTGGAGGCGACGCTTGAAGCCGCGCGGCTGCGCCTGCGTCCGATCATCATGACGTCGCTTGCCTTCATCCTCGGCGTCGTGCCGCTTGCGATCGCCACCGGTGCTGGTTCCGCTGCACAGAACGCAATCGGCATCGGCGTCCTCGGCGGCATGCTCTCGGCGACGGCTCTCGGCATCTTCTTCGTCCCGTCCTTCTTCGTTGTGATCCGGCGAGTCTTCGCCCGCCGCACGAAAAATGAAGCGTGAGTGTGATATAAATGCACTGTAAGAAACCGGGACTCATTGATACATTGCGCACGACTGCTTCGGGATGGTGTTTCTCGTATGAGCGAAGCGCGGCCGAGAGCGAAGTGTAATAGCTTCAGACATGAAATGAATTTGGTCGAGTTACAGGAAGATTTTTAATGGTATCGTTTCGCTTTGCGTCTCCGGCACTTCTGCTGCTTCTCGCGGGCTGCGTCAGCGGCCCGGATCATGTTCCCCCGGAGATGCCTCTCCCGGCGAAATTCAACGAAGGCGGCGCCAAGGAGCTTGGCGATGTGTCGACGGTTGCCTGGTGGACGGCCTATAACGATCCGCGCCTGAATGCGCTGGTCATGGAAGGCCTGAGCGAGAACCTGTCGATCCAGCAGGCGCTGGAA
>NZ_LXKO01000025.1:0-490036 GCF_001692185.1 Rhizobium sp. AC44/96 | reverse complement strand
CGTCTGCAAGCCGCCATCGACTTCGCGGGTCACCTGAGCCTTGCCATCCCCGATTTCGATCTTCGAGGCGAAGGTCGCCTGGGCGGAGCCGAGAAGGGCCGCCAGCATCTGGCCGGTCTGGTTCGAGTCGTCATCGATCGCCTGCTTGCCGACGATCACAAGACCCGGCTGCTCGGCATCGGCGACACCCTTGAGAATCTTGGCGACGGCGAGCGGCTCGACGGCATCGTCGGTCTCGACGAGGATCGCACGGTCGGCACCCATGGCAAGCGCTGTGCGCAGCGTCTCTTCGGCCTTGGCAGGACCGATCGACACCACCACCACTTCCTCGGCCTTGCCGGCTTCCTTCAGCCGCAGCGCTTCTTCCACCGAGATCTCGTCGAAGGGGTTCATCGACATCTTGACGTTCGCGAGCTCAACGCCTGTGCCATCGCCCTTCACGCGGATCTTCACGTTGTAATCAACGACGCGTTTTACGGGTACGAGGATTTTCATGGGGGCGTCCTGTTGTGTCTCTTGGCCCTTTCCGTTGGCGTCAGGCGCGAGCTGCGCAGAACGCCGGAAGTGGCGTGTTGATCGATCGCATCGCATGCTTGATGTTAGGCACGTTACAAAAGGTTCCGCCGAGCCTTGGTCCGAACCGGGCGCCACTGCTTGGCTAAACCCGCCCTCGGAGAGGACGAGGTAGGTCTCCTGTGTGCTATGGCAATGGTCGAGATAGCGCACATCAGACGCCATCCGCGACAAACCCAGCAGCACGTCCTTTCGACCATCGCCCCGATCGATCGGCGCGAGATCATCATGGGCCGAGAAGGCGGCGGCTGGCAGCTGCTGGAGAGCGTCGCGTCGTCCACCCATGTCCGCTTTCTTCCTCGCTGGAGGGGCCACGATCCCGGCCGATCAGAGATCCTTGGCGATCCTCAATCCGTCGTAGATGGCGGCATGCGTATTGCGCGCCGCAACCGCATCACCAATCCGGAAGAGCTGGAACTTGCCTTGCTCATTCCGGACGACCGACTGGGCCTGCCCGGCCAGAAGCTCGTCGTATGACGTCTCTCCCAGGTTTCGCGAGAGCGGCTTGAGTTCAAAGTACAGCTCATCGAGCGGAATGGTGCCGTGATTGATCACGATCTGGTCCACGACGCGTTCCTTGACGACGCCGCCATAGTCGCTTCCAACCTTCGCAATGATCTGGTTGCCGCTCTTCTCGGCGGATTCCAGCCGGAACGTGACCGTGAAGGTGACGTCCAGCTTCTGCAGCGAGCGCATGTAGGGCACGAGGTTCATCGCCATGACCTCAGGAGCGAACGACCGGTCCGGCGTCATGATCTCAACCTTTGCCCCTGCCTTCGCCAGGAATTCGGCTGCCTGCAGGCCGGCATGATCACCCGCATCGTCGAAGACCAGCACATTGGTGCCCGGCTTGACGTCTCCCGAGATGATATCCCAGGAGGAGACGACCAACTCATTGCCCTTCGACAGCACGTCGGTATGCGGCAGGCCGCCTGTCGCGATAATGACCACGTCGGGATTTTCGGCCGTGATGGTGTCAGCCTCCGCCCAACTGTTGAAATGAAAGGTCACGCCAAGCTTTTCGCACTGGCTCATCCGCCAATCGATGATGCTGATCATCTCCCGGCGTCGCTCGCTCTGTGCCGTAAGTCGAATTTGGCCACCGGCGTCGTTGGCCGCTTCGAACACGACGACGTCATGACCACGCTCAGCCGAGACACGCGCCGCCTCAAGCCCGGCCGGACCTGCGCCCACGATGACGATCTTCCGGCGCGCATCGCTCTTCTTGACGATATGCGGCATTGTCTGCTCGCGGCCGGTCGCCGCGTTGTGAATGCAAAACGCCAGGCCTCCCTGGTAGATACGGTCGAGACAGTAATTGGCACCGACACAGGGGCGGATATCATCCTCACGCTTCTCGATGATCTTCCTGACGATATGGGGGTCAGTCATGTGCGCGCGCGTCATGCCGATCATGTCGACCTTTCCTGACGCGATCGCGTGACGGGCCGTCGCAACGTCCTGGATCTTCGCCGCGTGGAATGTCGGGAAGGCCGTCGCGGCACGAATTTCGCCCGCGAAGTCGAGATGAGGCGCGCTCGCCATGCCTTGGATCGGGATGACGTCGGTCAGGCCGGGATCCGTATCGATATGGCCGCGGATGACGTTGAGATAGTCGATCAGGCCGCTTTCCTTCAGCCTTCGCGATATCTCGAAGCCTTCCTCCTTGCCGGTCCCGCCAGGAAGGCGTTCATCGGCGGTATATCGTACGCCGAGAATGAAGTCATCGCCGACGCGTTTTCGCATCTCGCGGAAGACGTCGAAACAGAAGCGCATGCGATTTTCGAGCGAACCGCCGTAGGGACCGTCGAGCTCGTTGGTCAGCGGTGAGTTGAACTGGTCAATCAGATGGCCATAGGCCTCGAGTTCGACACCATCCATGCCGCCAGCCTTCATGCGTTCGGCAGCGTCGGCGAAGTCCTTGATGATGCGCTCGATATCCCAATCCTCGAGCTTCTTGGGGAAAGCCCGGTGGGCCGCTTCGCGATGGTGAGACGGCGCCACAACAGGAAGCCAGTCGCCTTTGTCCCAGCGCGTGCGGCGGCCGAGATGGGTCAGCTGGATCATGATCGCAGCGCCCTCCTCATGGACGGCGTCGGTCATGTCCCGGATCCACGGCACGATCTCGTCCTTGTAGGCCAGCAGGTTGTTGAACACCGGCGGACTGTCGCGGGAGACTGCAGCCGACCCCGCCGTCATCGTCAGGGCGACCCCGCCTTTGGCGCGCTCGACCGTGTAGGCACGATAGCGCTCCTTCGGCATGCCATCCTCGGGATAGGCCGGCTCATGGGATGTTACGATGATACGATTGCGCAGCGTCAGATGCTTCAGCTGGTACGGCTGGAGAAGTGGATCGTTCGACATGTGCCGGCTCCAGATTAGGTATGGAGTGAGGCTAAACAAGAATGTACACATGTGTCAACTATGGAAAACAGACCAGTCATATATTTTGACACATATGTACATTCCTGTTGTGTGTGCATTAGCGATTTGATATGAGAGGCCTATGGACCTGACACTCAACGACAGCGGCTGGCGAGGATCGCAGGAAGGATGGCTGGAAGCGGCCTACACCTCACTGCTCGATTCCGGTGTGGATTCAGTCAAGATCCTGCCGCTTGCCAAGAAGCTCAACCTCTCGAGGACCAGCTTCTACTGGTTCTTCAAGGATCGCGAGGAATTGCTGTCCAGCCTTGTGGCGCGTTGGCGGGACAAGAACACCGGCGCCATCGTAAAACAGTCGGAGGCCTATGCGGAGACGCTCGCGGAAGCGATGCTCAACGTCTTCGATTGCTGGCTGGACAACCAACTCTTCGATAGCAAGTTCGAGTTTGCCGTGCGCAGCTGGGCACTGCAGTCGGAAGAGATTCTTGATGAGGTCCACAAGGCAGACCGAACGCGCATGGACGCGCTTTCGCGCATGTTCAAGCGGTTTGGCCATGCCGAGATCTCGGCGGATGTCCGCGCGCGCACGACCTATCTTGTTCAGATCGGCTACATCTCGATGCAAGCCAGAGAGGACATCGCCATCCGCATGAAACGGATCCCGGAATACATCGCCATCTATACCGGCGAAATTCCCCAACAACGCGAGCTCGACCGGTTCTTCGCAAGACACGGCTACAAGCCGGGCTAGGGAGAGGAACAATGGGCGCCACTGCGAGGATCGGGATCATAGGCGGGGCTGGCTGGCTTGGTACCTCTATCGCAGACTGCATCCTGGCTGCCGGCGTCGCGGCCGAACAAGATCTCACCCTGTCCTATCGCAGCTCTCGCCCAGATCGTTTCCCCCATGCGCACTGGACGTCGGACAACCAACAGCTTGTGGATCGCTCCGACGTCGTCATTCTCTCGGTGAGACCCCAGGACTGGAACCCCGACCTTTTCGACGCCAGGGGAAAGCTCCTGATCTCGGTGATGGCAGGCATCCGGCTGTCGGCGCTCGTCAGCGCGCACGGCTCCGAACGAGTCGTCAGAGCCCTGCCGAACGCGGCCGCGGAAGTACAGCATTCCTATACCCCCTGGCTGCCATCACCCAGCGTCAATGCGGACGATCGAACAATCGTGAGCCGGATCTTCGCCGCCTGTGGCGATGAAGACGAGGTGCAGAGCGAAAGTGATCTCGACTATCTGACAGGCCTGACGGGAACGGGCCCCGCCTACCCCGCGCTTCTGGCCGCCGCGATGATGAAAGACGCCATCGCTCATGGCCTGTCTCCGGCCATTGCCCAGCGCGCCGTCGTTGCGACGATGATCGGCGCCGGCCATCTTTTCGAAAAGAAACCGGATTGTCCTGACGACATCGTCGGCCGGTTTGTCGATTACCGCGGAGTCACAGCTGCCGGCATCGAGCAGATGCGCGCGGCAGGCTTCGACACCGCCGTTGCCAAGGGATTGGCTGCGGCGCTCCAGAAATCGGTGAGTATGGGAGACGCATCCTGACAACCGTGTAGGCGGGTTCGCGGCACCCCGTTGACGACATATATGCCGCTAAAGAGGGAACGATAAAATGAACAAGCTATTGGCATCGACATGTATCGCGTTCGGGCTGCTGGGAGCAGCGACCTCGGCAAATGCCGCTGACTGCGGCAGCGTCACCATCGCCAGCATGAACTGGCAAAGCGCCGAAGTGCTCTCCGCACTTGACAAGATCATCCTGAACGAAGGGTACGGCTGCCAGGCGGAAGTCACTGTCGGTGACACGGTCCCAACCATTACCTCCATGGCCGAAAAAGGCTCACCGGATATCGCGCCCGAGGCGTGGATCGATCTTCTTCCTGATGTCGTGAAGAAGGGCACCGATGAGGGCCGCATCGTCAAGGTCGGTTCGCCACTGCCCGATGGCGGCGTCCAGGGCTGGTGGATTCCCAAGTATCTCGCCGATGCCCATCCCGATATCAAGACCATCCCCGATGCGCTTAAGCATCCCGATCTCTTCCCGAGTTCCGAAGACCCGAGCAAGGGCGCCATTTTTAACGGCCCTCAGGGATGGGGCGGCACGGTCGTAACCACGCAGCTCTTCAAGGCTTTCGATGGCGAGAAGGCAGGATTTACATTGGTCGATACCGGTTCGGGCGCTGGCCTGGATGGTGCGATTTCAAAGGCCTATGAGCGCAAGCAGGGCTTCCTGTCCTATTACTGGGCTCCGACCGCGCTTCTCGGCAAGTACGAGATGGTCAAGCTTGGTGAAGGTGTTCCCGCCGACCCGACGGAATGGAAGCGCTGCAACACGGTTGCCGATTGCGCCGATCCGAAGCCCAATGCGTGGCCGGTCGATACGATCGTGACACTGGTCGCCAAGCCGTTCTCCGAGAAGGCTGGCCCCGAGGTCATGGGCTATCTCGAGAAGCGCTCCTGGAGCAATGAAACCGTCAACAAGGTCATGGCATGGATGACCGACAACCAGGCCAGCGGCGAAGACGGCGCCAAGCACTTCCTCAAGGAAAACAAGGATGTGTGGACGAAATGGGTATCGGAAGATGCCGCCAAGAAGATCGAAGCCTCGCTTTGATTGAAGGTCAGACGGCGCGCAACCCGCGCCGTCTTTTCTACAGCCGTTAGATAATCAGAACAATTGTGACGGCTCTTTCAGACAAAGGGGAACCGAATGGAATGGTTTTATAAATTCCCGCACATGAACGACGACAGTCTGCGCGATCTGAAAAAGGCCATCGACGACGGATTTCGTGGCTTCACAAGGGCTTATGGCGACACGATCGAAGGCCTGTTTTCTCCGCTCCAGCATTTTCTTCTCGCTGTCGACCGGTTCATGACGCAGACCCCCTGGCCGATCATCACGCTGATGGTGCTGATCGTTGCCTGGTTCGCGAGCCGCAGCGTGAAGATCGTTCTGAGCTGTCTCGTAACGCTTCTGCTAATCGGCTACTTCGACATGTGGGACGATACGATGAGGACGGTCGCGATGATCTTCGTCTGTACCGTTCTGTCAGTCGCAATTGGGTTGCCCATCGGCATTCTGATGGCCCGGTCAGACCGGTTTCAGCGGGTCGTACATCCAATCCTCGATGTGATGCAGACCATGCCGAGCTTTGTCTACCTCATCCCTGTTGTCATGTTGCTGGGCATCGGTCGCGTTCCCGGTCTGATCGCCGTGGTGATCTACGCAATTCCCCCAATGATCCGACTGACCGACCTCGGGATCCGTCTTGTCGACAAGGACGTCCTCGAAGCGGCCGATGCATTTGGCGTCTCCAACTCCCAGAGACTCTTCAAGGTTCAGTTGCCGCTTGCTCTGCCGACAATCATGGCCGGCATCAACCAGACAATCATGATGGCGTTGGCCATGGTCGTCGTGGCGTCGATGATCGGCGTGCAGGGTCTTGGCCAGCCGGTTCTGAAAGCGATCGCCAACCAGTATTTCACCCTCGGTATATTCAACGGCCTTGCCATCGTCGGCATCGCCATCATCTTCGACAGAGTCAGTCAGGCTTATGGCAAGCGGCTCCAGAAGCATCGGGAGATCTTCCATGGCTGACAATCACTTCGGCGGGATCAAGATCCGCAATCTCTACAAGATTTTCGGGCCGAACGGGCAGGCCTTTATCGAGGCCGTCCAAAAGGGCCTCAGCAAGGCGGACCTGAACCGAGAGCACGGACTTGTGCTCGGGCTTCGAAACATCAATCTCGAGATGCCGTCCGGCGCCATTCAAGTCATCATGGGCCTGTCGGGATCGGGCAAATCGACGCTCATCCGCCATATCAATCGGCTGATCGATCCGACGGCTGGCGAGGTGTTGGTAGACGGCGTCGACGTCGTGAAGATGAACGAAAATCAGCTGCGAGAATTTCGGCGGCGCCAGACAGCCATGGTCTTCCAGAAATTCGCACTGCTTCCACACCGCAATGTCCTTGATAACACAGTCTTCGGCCTGGAGGTTCAGGGGCTTGACCGATCAAAGGCGGTCGACGTCGCGATGCGGTGGATCGAGCGGGTGGGCCTGAAGGGCTTTGAGCAGAAATATCCCAATCAGCTTTCCGGCGGCATGCAGCAACGCGTTGGTCTCGCGCGGGCGCTTTCTAACGACGCCCCGGTTCTGCTGATGGATGAGGCCTATTCCGCTCTCGACCCCCTCATCCGCACGGATATGCAGACGGTCCTCCTGGATATCCAGAAGGAGATCAAGAAGACCATCGTCTTCATCACTCACGATCTCGACGAAGCGCTCAGGCTTGGCGACCAGATCGCGATCCTTCGCGACGGCGAAGTCATTCAGCAGGGAACGAGCCAGGATATCGTGCTGCGCCCGGCAGATGAGTATGTCGCAAACTTCGTCAAGGAGGTGAACCGCGGCCGCGTCGTTCAGGTCGAAGCCATCATGAGCCCCATCCGGCCCGGCGCGGGACTGAGCGGGATGACGATCGAGGCCCACACGACCATCGAGGAAGCCGTTCGGATGCTGGCATCGGCGCCAGATGGCGACGTGACGGTCCTTGGCCCCTCATCGCAGCCCGTCGGCGTCGTGAACTTCCGCCAACTGGCAGGAGCCATGGTGAACTCGCAGCCCCGCAAGGAGCACGAAAGCGCGGTTGCCCTCGTTAGGTGACGACGCCCTAGGCTCGACGACATCATCGCACGAGAACAGACCGCGCATGGAACTCCATGCGTGACCGTCAACCTTGTCTGGCAGTCGGGCCGCCTGCTGCCTTCCTCCCACCAACCACCATCACGAAATCGAGCTGCGCGACATGTCTCAACGATTTCCTCGCCTGTTTAGTCCTCTGAAAATCGGCCGGCACACGCTCAGGAATCGGATCGTGTTCGGCGCGCACACGGCCAACATGGCGGTCGATGGCCTGCCGTCGGCCCAGCATGTTGCCTACTATGCCGAGCGAGCGATCGGCGGAGCCGCAATGATCGTCGTCGAACCGATGCCCGTGCACGCGTCGACGGTTCTGACCAGAGGAAATTTTCGCCACTCGGACGACAGTGTCGTCCCGCATTTCAAGACGGTGGTCGGCGCCATCAAGGACAACGGCGCGATCGCGATCCAGCAGCTCTATCATGTCGGCGCACATGGAGACGCCGACAACTCCTTCCACCCGCACTGGTCGCCGTCCGGGCTTCCCAGCTATCACGATAGCGACGGCTCGCACCCGATGAGCGAGAAGGAGATTTGGGAGACGATCGACGGCTTCGTTCAGGCCGCACGGCGATGTCGCGAAGCGGGCTTCGATGGCGTCGAGGTCTGGGCCGCCTATCTTGGGATGGTCGACCAGTTCTGGACGCCGTGGAGCAACCGGCGTGACGATCGATGGGGTGGCTCGCTCGAAAACAGGACGAGAATGTCGCGCGAGATCCTCACGCGGATTCGCAAGACCTGCGGTCCCGACTTCATCGTCGGCCTGGCGGTCAGCGACGAACCTGATGTCAAGGCGGCGCTTCAAAGTGATGAGCTGGCCGAGATCATAAGCTTGCACGACAGCCTCGGCCTCATGGACTATGTCACCTGCGGCTCTGGCGGATATCTCGACTTCTACAAGCTGATGCCGACATTCATCTACCCCGAGAAACTCGGCGCCGATCTGGCGGCCACCTTGAAGAAGGTGGTGAAGAACGCCGTCATCATCGCGGAGAGCCATATCAGGACGCCAGAGAATGCCGAAACAGTCCTTGGCGAAGGAGCCTCGGATCTCGTCTCCATCGTTCGTGGCCAGATCGCCGATCCGCATCTTGCGAACAAGGCGCTGGAGGGCCGTCCCGAAGACATCAGGGGGTGCATCTCATGCAACCAGATGTGCTGGGGCCGCCGTTCCCGTGACTACTGGATAAGCTGCCTGATCAACCCTTCCGTTGGAAGGGAGGCTGAGTGGAATGGCGACCGCTTCACCAAGACAGAGCACCCGAAGCGGGTCCTTGTCATCGGTGGAGGACCAGCTGGCCTGGAAGCAGCAAGAGTGGCAGCAGAAAGAGGACACAAAGTCGTGCTTTCGGAAGCCGGAAGCCGCCTCGGCGGCAACTTCCTGCTGGCAGGGCTCCAACCGCGTCGCGCACAGATCCTCGACCTTCTCGCGTGGTACGAACGGCAACTCTCGAAGCTGGACGTGGAGGTGCGGCTCAACACCTATGTAGACGCCGACGAGATCGACGCGTCGAAGGTCGACGTCGTGCTCGTGGCGACCGGCTCCTATCCTCCCGAGACCGGCTTCCAGAAGGCCTTGCCGACCGTCGACACGATGCCGGGCATCGACAAGGGCGGCATTTTCTCGATCGAAGCCGTGATGGCGAGACAAGCAAGACCGGGCCGTCGCGTCCTTGTGCTTGATGAGGGCGGCGGATGGCGCGGCTGCGGCACCGCATGGCAACTCGCCGAGAGCGGCCACGACGTTACGATCGTCACGCCTGATCCGTTCGTCGGAAAGGAGCTGATCCGGACTGCCGCAGACGTTCCGATGAGGCGGATCCTGAAGAAGCTGGGTGTCCGTTGGATCACGGACGCGAGCATCCTCGAATGGCATGGCAACGGCGCGACCATCGTCGACAACGACATTGGAGAAACCCGTTTCGTCGAGGCCGACACGCTGGCCACAGCGACCACAAATCTGCCGATGAACTGGCTGATGGCCGGGCTTCGCGAGCGCGGCGTGACCACGCGCCAGATCGGCGATTGTGCCGCGCCACGCCAGGCTCCCTATGCCTTTTACGATGGCAGACGTGCGGGATTGGAGATCTGACATGGTCGAGGAGGTCCACCTTTCTTTCCAGGAGGCGGAGGACCTAGCAATGCGGGCCTGTCTCGCTGCAGGTGCAGCATCCTCAAGCGCTCGCTCGCTGGTGAACGCCACCCTATCGGCGGCTCGGCATGGCCGCGCGACCTTGGGGTTCCCGCACCTCTTGGATTATCTGACCGGCTTTATCGACAGGCGCATAAAGTGTGACCCGACCCCGCGGCTGGAGCGCAGTTTTCCGGCGTTCCTGGTCTGCGACGCCGACGGCGGCATCGCCCAGCTCGGCTTCGACCTTGCCCTCAACGACCTTGTGGGCGCCACAAGAACCTACGGCGTCGCCGTCTTCACCCAGCACAACAGCTTTACGACCGGCGAATTAGGCTACTATGTTCGCACCTTGGCCGACGAAGGCATAATCGCGCTTGCCGCTACCAATGCCCATGCCATGGTGGCGACGAAACCCGGCGACAGAGCCGTCTACAGCACCAACCCCCTGGCTTTCGGGTTTCCCCTTGGATCGAAGAGCCCGCCCCTGGTCATCGATCAAGCGTCGAGCGCAACCGCCTTCGTGAACATCCTTCACGCCGCCGAGGAAGATCAGCCGATCCCCGAAGGGTGGGCGGTCGACGCCAATGGCCAACCCACGACGGACCCAAGGATGGCGCTTTGCGGTACGCTGCTGCCGTTCGGCAGCCGCAAAGGTGGCAACATTGCCCTGCTCGTGGAAATGCTGTCTGCAGGCCTCTCAGGCGGAAACTGGTCCCTGGACGTGCCCGACTTCCGATCCGGCCCGACGTCTCCCGGAGTCGGTCTGACGATCATCGCCATCATGCCCGGCAAAAGCGGCGACGCACAGATCGACCGCGCCAAAGCTCAATCGCAGCGACTGCAGGAGTACAGCGTCCACGTGCCGGGCGTCACCGGCTACGAGCAACGCGCGGCTATCGAAGCGATCAGCATTCCTCGAAGCATCTTTGATCTGATCTCAGCGATCGCATTCAGGTGACAGAAGCCGGTCGTCGCCAGAAGGGCGACGCCTCTTTATCTCGGAGAGCGTGAACTCGGCTACGGGGCACCCAACTCTTCCAGTTGAATGCCCCGCATGCCTAAAGGGTTGTTGTCACGCCGGTTCATAAAGTCGCGTGCCGCGTGACCATCGCTACGCCGCAGGCAGGCCTCAGCGGCAGCGCGCTTCGTAAGTCCGACCATATCGGTCGCGATAAACACAATATCCTCGGCGCTCGGTTGATTGGCCGATGAGAGCTCCGGCTAACCCGCCTGCCACCGCGCCTACCGCCGCTCCGCCCCAGCTGTTGCTGACAGCACCGCCGATGACAGCACCTGTCCCGGCGCCAATTGCGGTACCCTTTTCGGTGGGCGTGCAGGACGCCAAAGCGCCAATCGTAGCGGTCACGATAACAATCTTCTTCAACATTATTGAACCTTCCTCGTTAGCCTTCCCTTGGCGAGTTAGTGCAGATTTACCAAAAGTCCACGGAGGGATTGCAAGAGGTTTTATTCCTGGCTCCAAAGACGGCGCTGTTTGCGAGGTGAAATGAACTATCGCAAACGCGGGCTACTACGCAGCCGAAAGCGTAGCCCGGGAACTACCGATCATGCTGAACAAGGTGATCCGATGCCTCTTGCGTGACTATCGGAAGTACTCAATCGCTCGAACTCACGGCATCAATCCTGCCACTGTGACCGGTTCGATGAGACGGCATCCCACTTACGCAGCGCTTCATTGAGCTGGGCACGTGAGGGTGCCCCGATACGCCCCCCGAACATCTGGCACTTGAGTGCCGCGGCCATGGATGAGCACCGCATGGTCTGCTCGATTTCCATACCTTCAGTGATGGCAAGCGCGAAGGTTCCGTGGAAGATATCACCTGCGGCAAGCGTATCGACGGCCTTTATCCTTGGCGCGGGAAGATGGCGAACGAGGCCGGTCGCGTCGTCGTACCACAAGCAGCCATGTTCGCCGGCGGTGACGCTGATGAAGGCATGGGGAAATCTCTGCTTCAGCAGATGGACGACTTCGACCAGGTCGGTCGCTCCAGCCAGCCGCTCTGCAGCAGGCTGCGAGAACACGATATGGCTCGCTGCCGGCGCGAGCCTCTCGATCACGCCATCCCCAACGACATCTCCGTCGAGGATGCCAGGCTTGCCCGCATCATGGGCGGCAATCAGGGTTTGCAGAGCGAGTTCGGGCCAGCGAACATCGACGAGCACGGCGTCGAAGTCGGAGATTTCTTCGGTCGTGACCGGCTTGACGCTATCGTGCAGCCGCCGATCGTAAAACGGAACGATCAGACGCTCTCCGTCGTCATCGACGAGAATGGTCGAGACGGCCGAACGGGCACCTTCCGCTCGGGTCATGCCGCTAACGTCGATGCCGCTGTTGCCGAGATCGGCTATGATATGTTCGCCCGCATCGTCATCTCCGACAGCGCCCCACAGGCTGGCATGGCCACCCAGTCGCGCGACCGCGAAAGCTGCGCTCGACGCCATTCCCTCGGCGATCTGCAGCATGTCATAGGGCAGGACCTTTCCCTGGCCAGTGGGCAATGAGCGCACGCGAAACAGGGTGTCGAGAACGGCGGCCCCAACGCAAAGGACACGGCGCGCCGGTCCAGCGGGCGGATCGAAGGCAGAAAATGTCGTCAAAATCGGCCTCTCAACTGGTCACTTGACAGCACCAGCCGTGAGGCCGGCCACGATCTGTCGTTGCGCAAACACCGTCAGTATCAGCACAGGCAGCGTGACGATCAAGGCGGCTGCCGCAAGCGGTCCCCAGCTAACCTGCTCGAAAGACAGCATGTTGTAGACCGCAACCGGGAGCGTTCGCGTCTCGCGGCTGGCCAGCACGATGCCGAAGACGAAGTTGTTCCAGGAAAAGATGACCGACAGGATGAAGGCGACAACTATGCCTGGTCTTGCAATCGGCAGGGCGACGAGCCGGAAGACCTGCCATGGTGAAGCGCCGTCGATACTCGCGGCCTCCTCCAACTCCAGCGGCGTCGTTTCGAAATAGGCGATCATGATCCAGACGACGATCGGCACGGTGACGACGAGATGGATGATGATCTGCGGCAGGAGCGTGCCGAGCAGGTTCAGCCACTGGAACAGCAGGAAGAGCGGGATGAGGAAGGAAAGGCCGGGCGTCATGCGGGAGATCATGATTACCATCGCCGATTTTTCCGCCTTCAGTCGCGCGATGCCATAGCCGGCGGGCACGCCGATCAGAAGGGCCAGAAGCGTCGCGCCGCCCGTAACCAGCACTGAATTCCAGAGGTAGAGGAAGAAGTTGTTTTCCTCGAAGACCTTGAGGTAGTTCGACCAGGCGAAGCGTTCAGGAATGAAGATTGGCGGATAGGCGCCGTTGTCGATCTCGTATTTCAGCGACAGCGAGATCATCCAGAGGAAGAACAGGATGACCGGCGAGATCATCACCAGGGCGGCGAACAGCAGTCCGATGCGATCGAGCGTCTTGCGTTTCATCAGCGCGCCTCCCCGTCCGACCAGTTCGCGCGGGCCCGTACCATCAGCAGGACGAAGGACAAGAGCACGATGAGAATGAAGAAGACCACCGCCATGGCCGAGCCATAGCCGATGTCGTAGTAGGAGAAAGCGGTGTTGTAGAGGTAGATGTTGATGGTCTCGGACGCCGTGCCGGGCCCGCCCTGGGTCATCGCGTAGATGATGTCGAAGCTCTTCACCGCGTCGATGCTGCGGATGATGACGGCGGTCATCAGGAAAGGCGCGATCATCGGAAGCGTCAGATAGCGGAACTTCTGCCAGACATTGGCGCCATCGATTGCTGCGCTCTCATACGGCTCACGCGGAACCGCGGCCAGCCCACCCAGCACGATCAGCATGACAAGTGGCGTCCATTGCCAGGTTTCGACCATGACGAGCGAGGGAATGACGCTGCTCTGGTTATAGATCCACTCCTGCGGCCCGATGCCGATGAAGGAGAGCAGGTAATTCAAAACGCCGAGCTGCGGATGGAACATCATGGTCCAGACGAGTGCGATGGCGACCGGGGTCGCCATCATCGGCATTACGAAGATACCGCGCAGAAATCCACGCAGCGGAAATTGCGCATCGAAGATCAGCGCAGCCAGCGTCCCCAGGACCAGCGGCGCCAGCACGGACAGCGACGTGTAGACCACCGTATGCCACAGAGATTCCCAGAAGCGCATGTCGCCGGCGAGACGGACATAATTGTCCATCCCGGCAAAGACCTGCGCCTGGCCAAGCGTCCAGCTGTTCACGCTCATCCACAGGGTAAACACCCACGGAAAAACGATAACGGCTGCAATGACGATCAGCGCCGGGACGACAAAGGGCCAGTAGTTGGGGGCAAACCGGCCCGGCTTGCTCCCCTTCTTTGGTGCGGCCCTGGCCACTGCGGCCGTTTCGATGCTCACCGAGGCCATTATCCCTCGCTTCTCGCAAGAACGGGTTCGAACTGAGCCGTTGCCGTCTTCAGTTCGTCCGTGGGATCGGCCCCGCCGATCATGTTGGTCAGACCGACGCCGTAGATGTCACGGAACTCCGTCACCGGGATGATGACCGGCAGGGTAAGTTGCGAGACCTTGGCCGAGCCGACAACTGCATCGAGCCATGCGCCGGGCATCTTGACGCCTTCGCGAACCTTCGCATCCTCGAGGATGGACTGACGGAACGGAACGCCGGCGCCGGCCTGCAGCAGACGGGCGCCCATGTCGTGCGAGATCGCCCATTGGCAGAAGAGATAGGCGGCTTCCTTCTTCTGGCTGGCAGCGACGACGCCGAGACCATCACCCGTCGTGGCAGCGGCCTGCGCCTTCGGACCCTTGGGCATGATGCCGTAACCGACCTGGCCGACGACGCGGGATTTCTCCGGGTTTTCGATCGGTGGTGCAAAGCCGACGCCATCGAGCCACATGCCGATCTTCCCCTGCAGGAAGGCAGACTGCGCTTCCGCCCAGTTGAAGCCGGAGACACCGGGAGGCGCCGTCTTCGTCATCAGCTTCTGATAGAGCTTTGCGGCCTCGACCGCTTCATCGGACGTCGTGCGCAATTTGCCATCAGGCCCGAGCGGGCTCGAACCATAGCCGAGCATCAGCGTCGTCCACACCGGCGTATTGGCGTTCTTCAGACCGCGGGCAACGAAGCCGTAGGTGTTGGTGGACGGATCGGTCAGGGCTTCGGCTGCACTCGCCAGCTCGTCAAAGGTTGTCGGGTAGGAAAGGCCCTTCTTTTCGAAGAGCGCCTTGTTCCAGTAGATGATCCAGTAATCGACCGAGAAGGGAAGCGACCGCAGCACACCATCCTGATCCTTGGCAAAGGCCATGCCGGCCTCGGCAAAATCGCGTTCCACAAGCGACGCGTCCGTGAGCGAAGGATCCTTGACGAAGCCGCTGATATCGGCAAGCCAGCCGCCCTTTTCGAACTGGCGTTTCTGAACGTGATAGCTCATGTGAACGACGTCGAAGCTCGGCTTGCCGGAGCTGAGCTCGATCGTGGTCTTCTGGCGTTGCTGCTGTTCAGGGGTTGCTTCGGCATTGACCTTGATGCCAGTCAGTTCCTCGAACTCGGACAGGTACTTGATCAGCGTCTCGCTGCGCGGGCTCTTGACGAGATTGACCTCGAGCGTGGTGCCGGCATAGCGCTTCCAGTCGACTGCCGCCGATGCGGAGCGCACGCTGAGCAGACTGCCCGCACCGAGCGCCGCGGTGCCCGCGAGAAAGCCGCGTCGCGTCGGATTCAAGAATGATGTCATGTTTGTCCTCCTCCTTGTGCCGGCGATCTCCTCACCTCCGGCTGGTTATGTCCTGCTAAATCCTGAGCGCACGGTCCCTTGCGTGGTTGATGTGCGCCACAAGGCTGTTGACGGCGTCTTCCACCGATCGTCGCTCGATCGCCTCCAGCACCTTCAGGTGCTCGCCCATCACGGGCCCGACCCGACCGTCGATGCGAAAGCGCTCCTGGCTGATCAGCCGCATCTTGATCGAGTTCACGCGGTAGGCGTTCGATATGATGGTATTTCCAAGCGCATCGATGAAGGCATCGTGCATGCCCCAGTCAACCGCCTGGGCTCGCACCTCGAGCTCATGAGACGCATCGCCATTTCGAATGGCGTCAGCGATATTCTGATGCTGCTTCAAGAGCTTCGCGATCGTTTCGTCCGATGCCGAGCGGGTGAAGAGCGCCACTGCTTCCTTCTCCAGAAAAACACGAAGCTGGAACGCCTCACGAATGAGGTTGAGATCAATATGGGCGATCTGCAGTCCGCGCTGCGGCACGGTCTTGATCAATCCCTCGGCCTCAAGCCGGGGGATGAGTTCGCGGATGGCGCCGAGCGTGAGGCCCGTCAACTCCACCAGGCGGCGCTGTGACACGAATTGGCCGGGGCGCACGTCACGCGCGAGGAGGTGACGCGTGAAGCTCTCATACGCCTTTTCCCGCAGTGTCGGCTGCTCGTCCGTTCCGTCCATCGCCTCCCCCAAAAACATGCCTCGCCTATGCAGCCTTCGACCGGAAAAGAGAATCGAAAGCAAGGGCGAGTTGGCTTTGCCCTTCCTCGGATATTGAAACAAGCGGCGGACGAACCGCAAGCCACATTTCATCATCCGTCAGACGCGCCACCATCGCCTTGACCGCAGCTGTCACAGGATATTTGAGAAGCTCGGCCACGAAATCTTCGATACGGGAATCGTCCCTGCCCTCTTCTGCCATGAGCTTGACCTCGTCGGGCACGAAGTTGGCCATGCCGGAGATTGCGCCCTGCCCACCAAGCCGAACACCCTTTGCCAGATGGCGTTCGTCTCCGATCAGGATGACCAGATCGCCATGCGCCTTGAGCAGGCTTTCGGTAAAGGGCCAGTCACCGGACGAATCCTTGACACCGACGACGACACGCGGAAACGCGGCACGCAGCCGCCCGATCAACGACACTGTCAGCGGCACCATGGTTACAGAAGGGATATTGTAGACGATGACGTCAGCAGCCTTGTCGCCCAGGATGGCGAATACGGCGGAAAACCAGCGGAAGAGGCCATCGTCGCTGACGTTCTTGAAATAGGAGGGCGGAGCCAGGAGAATGTTGCGGACTCCCTTGGAGAGCGCATGGCCGGCCTGAGCCGCCGCATCTTCAGCAGCATCGACGAGGACGCCGACAACGATCTTGCCTGGGGCGATCCCAGCCGCGAGGAAAGCGGCAAGAACGCGCTCCCGCTCCTGCGTTCCGATGGACGAACCCTCACCAGTTGTCCCAAAGAGCGTCACGCTCGAGCATCCGGCTGCCAGGCAACGCCGGGCCTGCGCGATCATGGCATCGATCGCGATATCGCCGTCGCCATCAAACGGCGTGGCCAAAGCGGCAGAAAGCCCGAATTTCTCAGTCACATCATTCCTCCCATTTAACATGCCAATCGTAACCAGCTAACATGTCAGTTGTAAAGAGCTGATTACAGAATAACAGGTGAAGATCTGGCGACCGTCGCAGGGCCGGCTGTTCCAGTCCGCCAGTCGATATCAATAAGGGGGGCAAGCAACCGTCGAAACCGCGCGTGCTCACAACTTCGGCAACGAACAAAGACTTGGCATCGCCGCGAGCGATGCTCGCTAGACGTTGCAAGGTCTGCGGCTGCTCGCGAACGCCAGCCGATCATGCCAGCGCGCGCCAGGTTTCGATTTGCCTCATGCCTTCGGCAAAAGCTGGCCCATTGCTTAAAAAAGGGGCGCAAATATCGGCTCGCGAAGCGCTCACGCTGCGACCTGGATAAACTCGATCGGTCCGCCAGGGATGTTGTCGTCGAACACCGCGCATGACAATCGGCCGCCGAAGACGCAGGCACTGTCGAGGTTTGTTCGATTGCCGGTCGTCTGCGGGTTCTCGAGCGAAGGCGTGTGGCCGTGCACGAGATGCTTGCCCCAGTATTCGCTGGAGTAACCGCCCGGGAAGCGCGTCCACATGAGATCTTCGGCTGTCTGATCTTCGAAGAACGCCCCTTCCTTGACCCCCGCGTGTACGAAGAGACGGTACTGGTCCTGGTGGAACAACGGTAATGCTGCGGCCCATTGAAGATGCGAGGGCAGGATCTCATGCCCGTAGGACGCCAAAGTCTTGAGGCCTCCATTTTCAAGCCACCAACTCTCGTCATGACAGCCATCATGAGCGCCGACCATCATATCCTCGTGGTTGCCCTTGAGCGAGATCCAGCGCCAGCCGGCGGGCGCTTCTACCGTGAGCGTATCGAGGACCGCTTTGCTATCCGGGCCGCGATCGACATAGTCACCGAGAAAAACGACCGTGCCGCCCGATGCGTAGGCATCGATATGTGTCAACATGCGCCTGAGCGGGCTTATGCAGCCGTGGATATCTCCGATCGCAAAGGTATAGCTCATAGCGCATCTCCTAGCTTCCCAACCGCTCACTGCATCATTGAACGGATGAAGGTGGAAGATAGGGCACCTTGGGGAGTTCGGCGCGCCTGCGACGAACATGAGCCGTCGCCTCGCCGATCACTCTAGAAGCCAAGCCAAAGAGGAGCCAGACCAGTGAACCTGACGAAGAGCTAAAAGTGACCGAAGGTCGGGATGTACCTGACGCACTCGATCAGCCGGATGTGCCGATGCCCATACGGACACCGGCAGCATAAGGATCGGCTGAGCGATGGTGTCTCCCCCCGAAAACCAGACTGCCGCGTTCTAGCGGCTTGCCGCGAAGTCGGCCATGCGACGGATCAGGAAGGATCCGACTGTGGCGCCGGCGTCCTGCAGACCGACGGTCTTTTCCTGGAAGGCGGCTGCCTTGCCGTGCTGCGCCAACATGGATTTTGTGGCTTCCAATGCCTGTTCAGCCGCTTTCGCTGTGACGCTCAATGCATCTGAAAGCGATGCATTTGCGGCAGCCTGCGCTTCCAGTGTCGTGGCGATCGGATCCAGTACGTCGAGCAGGGTCTTGTCGCCGACCTTGGCCTTGCCGCGCTCGGCAACGCCGTCACGGAATGCTCGCCAGAAGGCAACTAGGTCGGTCGTATCAAGCGTTTCCTTGCCTTCAACCGCCTTGCTCGCGCGCAGGAACCCGGTTGCTGTCAAGGTACCCATGGTGGACGGCGCCGTGCGCGCCATGGTCGCCCCGGCCGTGCGCAGCAGTTTGGAAATGCCCGCTGCCTCGCCTTCGGCTTCCAGTGCCTCCGCAGCGGCGGCGAAGGACTTGCTCATGGTGATCCCAAGGTCGCTGTCACCCACCTTGCCATCGAGCGCGATGAGGAACTCGCGCTGCTCGGCAAAAAGCTCCTTCCAGCTCTTGAAGAGGTCGATGAAGTTCGCGGCGTTCAGTGTCTGAAGCGTCATGGCATCACCCTGCGACGTACTGGAAGAATGGTGTGTTTGCCGGGGCTGCGACCAGCCGATCCAGCTCTTCGTCGAGATGCAGGATCGAGATCGATGCGCCGGCCATCTCCATCGAGGTCGCGAATTCGCCGACCCAGACGTATTTCGCCGTGACGCCGCGTGCTTCCAGAAGCTGGGAGACGCGACGGAAGAGGATGTAGAGCTCTTCCAGCGGCGTGCCGCCGAGGCCGTTCATCAGCACGGCAACGTTGTCGCCAGACTTGTAGTCGGTTTCGGCGAAGATGCGCTCCATCATCTCGTCGACGACAACATCGGCCGGCGCCAGCTTCTTTCGGCTGATACCGTTCTCGCCATGGATACCCATGCCGATTTCCATCTCGTCCTCGCCGATGGAGAAGGTGGCATGGCCGATCTCAGGAACGACGCAGCTCGAGAGTGCCACACCCATGGTGCGGGTGCGCAGGCGAGCCTTGTCGGCAAGACGCGTGACCTCGTCCAGCGAAAGACCTTCGGCAGCAGCAGCGCCCGCAGCCTTGTAGATGAAGAAGATGCCTGCGACGCCGCGGCGCTTGTGTTCTTCGCCGACGACCGACGATGCAACGTCGTCGTTGCCAACCACCTGCTTGACGGCGATGCCGTCGAGATCGGCGAGTTCGGCCGCCATGTCGAAGTTGATGAGGTCGCCGGTATAGTTGCCATAGATGTAGAGCACGCCTGCACCCTGATCGATGTGCTTCGTCACCTGGTACATCTGCTCGGCGCTGGGCGACTGGAAGACGCCGCCGACTGCGGCACCATCCAGCATTCCGTCGCCGACGAAGCCGAGGAAGGTCGGCAGGTGGCCGGAGCCGCCGCCGGTAGCGATACCGACCTTGCCGGCCTTGATCTTGGATGTGACGAGGCAGCGCAGATCGCCAGCCGTATGGGTGACGGCGGGATGGGCCTTGTAGATGCCTTCGAGCATCTCGTCGACGAAGTTGACGGGGTCGTTCAGGAACTTTTTCACGGGTTTCCTCCGGGAGTGGGGGTTATTTCTTACGCTGGCGCGTGACGAAGAAGGCGGCGGCCAGCAGGATGAAGCTTCCGACGACGAGCCGTTGCCAGGTGCTGGGAATGCCAACCATGACGAGCACGCTGTTGAGCACGACGATCAGCAACACACCGAGAAGGGTGCCGAGAACCGTGCCGGTGCCGCCGGTAATACGGGCCCCGCCGAGCACGACAGCGGCGATGACGTTGATCTCGGTGCCAACGAGATCGAAGGGGTTGGCCTGCCGGTTGGCACAGACATGGATGATGCCGGCAAGGCCCGCGAGCGCGCCTGCATAGCCGAACAGGAAGACGTGCACCGTCCGCAGACTGTAGCCAAGGCGGCTTGCAATGTCGGCGTTGCCGCCGACGGCGAAGATCGCGCGCCCCATCAGGGTACGATTGAGGATCCACCAGGTGACCAGAGCCGCGACGGGCAAGACGAGGAAGTAGAATGGCAGCGTGATCAGCGCGCCGTTGGCAGATTCAAACTGGAGGAGCGGCATGCGACCGAAAGCGCCCATCTGCGGCGGCAACGTCATGATCCAGACCGTGCCGATGAAGGAGAGCAAGAAGCCGCGGAAGAGATACTGTGTGCCGATGGTGACGATCAGCGACGGCACCTTTAGGTGATGAACGAGCAGGCCATTGATGATGCCAAGGACCGCGCCGCCGAGTGTCGCCATCAGGATGACGACGATGATGGGCAGACCCGGCAGATAGTGCTGCACCAGCACCGTCATCGAGTACATGGTGAAGGCCGCGATCGCCGTGAAGGAGACATCGATGCCGCCAGCCGCGAGGATGATGAAGACGCCAAGCGCGAACAGCCCCATGACCACGCTGGCACGGCCGATATCGATGAGCGTCGAAGGCTGCAGGAAGGCCGGGTTGGCGATGGTAACGCCGACAACGATCGCTATCAGGAGAAGGAAGGTAATCGTCTCCGGGCGACGATGCACGAGCGCACCGAAGCTGAAGGAGCGGGACGGATTGGCAGCGCCGTGGAGTTCATCGGTTCGTGAAGCGCTCATCGCATAGTCTCCGTCGTAGTCACCAGCATGGCCTTGTAGAGCTGGTCTTCGGTTGCCTGCTCCGCATCCATCTCCGCGACCACCTGGCCGCCGTTCATGACGAGGATGCGGTCAGCGTTCTGCAGCAGTTCGGGCAGATCGTCGCTGACGATGATGAGGCCCATGCCGGATTCGGCGAGCGCCTGGATGACGCGGTAGATCGTATCCTTGGAGCCGACATCGACACCGACCGTCGGTCCGTGCAAAACGAGGAGCTTCGGGGCGATGCTCAGCCACCGGCCGATAAGCACGCGCTGCTGGTTACCGCCCGAAAGTGCTCCGACCGGCAGGTCCAGGTTCTTCGTGTTGAGCCGCATTTCCTCGGAGAGCCGGGCGGCGATCGTGCGCCCTTCCTCCCGGTCGACGACACCGAGCGCATTGGCAAGGCGCGAGACGATCAGCGCGATCTCGTTTTCGAAGATCGACTTACCAAGGAACAATCCTTCGGCGAGCCGGTCCTCCGGCACATAACCGATGCCGCGTTCAATCGCCTCCGCAGGCGAACGCACGGAAACGGTCTTGCCCTCGAGGGTAACGACGCCGCTTGTCGCGGGGGCAACGCCGGTGAGCGCCATGGCGAGTTCGTTGCGGCCGGAATCGGCCAAGCCGGTGATGCCGAGGATTTCGCCCTTCCTGATGGAAAAGCTCATGTCCCGCACACCGTCGGCGACAAGGCGATCGACCTTGAGGAGGTCGGCATCGGCTGGCTTGCCGGTGCGGTAGCGCTGGGCGTCGATGGATCGGCCGGTCATCAATTCGGCCAGTTCCTTCTTGGTGTAATTGGCGATGGGTCCTTGGGCAACACACTGGCCATCACGGAAGACAACCGCGTGCCCGCCGATGCGGTAGCATTCGTCGAGCTTGTGCGTGACAAAAAGCACGGCGACGTTCTCGGAACGCAGTCTCTCGACGACGCGAATGAGGTTGTCCACCTCGCGGCGGGTCAGAGAAGTTGTCGGTTCATCCATGATGACGAGCTTGGCGCGGGTCGCAATCGCACGTGCGATGGCAACGAGCTGACGCGACGCGAGTGGCAGGTCGGACACGACAGTGTTGAGGAAGGCGCGGTCAGTCGGCAGGCCGGCAGCGGCAAGCGCCCGCTCAGCCGTCTGCCTTAGCCGCTTCCGGTCGAAGAGGCGTGCCAGGCGGCCGTTGGCATTGACCAGCTGCTCGTTCAGCGCGACGTTTTCAGCAACCGTGAGGTTGGGCAGCAGTGACAGGTCTTGGTAGACGGTCTCGATGCCGGCAGCGAGCGATTGGATCGGCGTTAGCGACGAAAAGGTCTCGCCATCGAGGATGATGTCTCCCGAGGTTGGCGCGTGCGCGCCCGACATGATCTTGATTACGGTGCTCTTGCCGCAACCGTTCTCACCGAGGAGATGGTAGGCTTCGCCGGGCTGCAGCGTCAGGTCGATGCCGCGCAAGGCATGGACGCCGCCAAACCATTTCTGAATATTTTTGAGTTCAAGGAGCGCTGCCGAACGCTGCGCGGTGTGTGCTTGTGCCGCCACGGAAATTGTCCTCATGCTGACCGGCGTGTTGCCACGCCGGACGGTTCCGGCCGGGAGGCGAATCCCCCGGCCGGCTGACGGTTTGCCGAATTAGAACAGGTGTTCCTTGTAGGTCGCCTTGTCGGCCAGGACCATGCCGTTGCCGAGGATCAGCAGACCCTTGCCGGGACCCTGCTTGACGGAGACCTTGTTGTAGCCTTCGACGCCGAGGTCCATGCCGTCCGTGACTTCCTTCTTCTCCAGCAGCAGCTTGGCGACGGCGTTCATTGCCATGCCGGCCTTCTGCGGATCCCAGAAGCCGATTGCGGTGATCGCACCGGATTCGAGAAGGTCGGCGGATGGGTTCGGCAGGCCGGTACCAACCAGGCACACTTTGCCGCTCAGACCCGCTTCGTCGATAGCGCGGCCGACGCCGAGGACGTCGTTGCCAGCCGAGGTCTGGAAGCCCTTGAGATCAGGATGCTTGCGCAGGATTTCCTTGGCCTTCTCATAGGTACCGTTGGCATCGTCGAAGGATTCGTTGTTCGGATCGACGAGTTCCATGCCAGCATACTTCTTGGCATTCGCTTCGCCTGCACCGACCCACTGCATATGCGTGCGGCTGCCGAGCGAACCGACGAAGGTCGTCCACTTGCCTTCCTTGCCCATGCATTCGGCGAGGCGCTCATTCAGCGCTGCACCGTAGTCGGCATTGTCGAAGGCTTCGACGTCGGCATTGGTGTTGGTCTGGTTATCGGCTTCATGCGTCACGACAACGATGCCGCGGTCCATGGCGCGTTGGAAGGTGCCTTCCAGAACCGCCGGGTCCATCGGGACAACAGCAAGTGCGTTGACGCCCTTGGCGACGAGATCGTTGACAATCTGCAGCTGCTGGGCCGAGTCCGCCGTTGCCGGGCCGCTCTGGGTGGCGACGACATCGGGATTGGCTTCCTGATAGGCGACGACGCCTGTGTTCATGCGGTCGAACCATGGAATACCGCTGATCTTGACCACAGTGGCGATGACGGGCTTGTCCTGTGCGGACAGCACACCGATCGAACCGGCAAGCGCGACGGCTGCAACGGTGGTTCCAGCCAAAAGCTTCTTCGAAAACGACTTCATAGTTTCCTCCACGAATATTCCCTCCTGTTTCTACTTCGATGCTTGAGGGACAGGCACCGAAGGGGTTTTCTTGCCGCGACCTGGGGACAGGAAGCCAGCGATGTCGTAGCGGCCGACGGCCAGGAACGTGAGCAAGAGCAGGCCCCAGGCGAAGTCGCGCACGAAATTGGAAAGACCGCCGAAATTGAGCAGGCTCGACATGAGCTGCAGGGCGATGGCGCTGAGCACGACGCAGACGACGCGTCCGTAGCCGCCCTCGGGCTTAACGCCGGCCATCACGGCAATGAGGATGGCGATCAGCAGGTAGGAGCTGCCATAGTCGAACTTCACGTTGACGTTGCGGGCCGCGATGATGATGCCGACGAGACCCGACAGTATGCCGGAGATCGCGTAAGTGCCGATGATCACACGGTTCTTCGGAAAGCCCGCATAGACGGCAGCCTTGGGGTTTGTTCCCATCAGCATCAACCACAGACCATATGGTGTGAACTTCAGAAGCGCCGCGACGACGCCGGCAACCAGCACAAAGACGAGGAAGCTGATCGGCACCGCGGCAATCATGTCGTTGCCGATGCTGGAAAGGAGCGCCGGGCTGCCGACCGTGACGGCCTTTCCGCCCGACACCACGACCGCGAGCCCCATGAAGGCCATCTGCGTTCCGAGCGTGCACAGGATGGGCGTGATGTTCAGGCGCGAGATGAGAAGGCCGTTGATGACCCCGCCGGCAAGGCCGACGAAAAGTGTGCCCGCGATGAACAGGAGGCTGAAGGCCGTACCGCTCTCCGACACCGACACGAAAGATGAGACGATGACTGCGGAAAGCACGCCTGACAGGTTGGCGAGCGCAATCCCCGACAGATCGATACCGCCATTGCCGGCGCACATGGCCAGCATGACGCCGATGGCCAGAAGACCGATTTCCGGCACTTGGCTCGCCATGGATTGGAGATTGAAAACCGAAAGGAACGAGCCGCCTGAAATCAGGGCGCCCGCCACAAGCAACAGACCGTTTATGACAAGCAGCATCGCCAGCTGTCCGCCGGTTTTCTGCATGATCTCCTCCCATTTGTTTACTAAACAAACTATAGCTTCACTAAACGCTAGCAAAGGAAATTTGCGCTGACAAGCCCCGTTTTTGCGCCATATCGGTTGCGAACCATGCCAAATTGGCTTAGGTCTCGGAAAATTTCGTTTAAATCGTTTAGTAAACTCGTTCGCAGTTGCAGCATGAAGGGCAGTCTGTCTCCGCATGAAGAAACCGGGAAAACTGACTATCAGGGACATCGCCGAGGCGGCGGGCGTATCGCCCGCGACGGTTTCACTCGTGCTGAACGGCAAGGGAGAAATTTCCGGCGTAACCCGCGCACGGGTGCTTGAGGCAGTGGCAAGCCTCAACTACGTGCCACGGGCAACGCGAAGCAGCGCGGACCCGGGCGAGACGCTGCGCTTCCTGAAGATCGCCAAGCACGGTCACACGGTCAACCGCGACCACAGCGTCTTTGTCTCCGACTATATCGATGGCATGTCAGCCGAGGCGACTCGGCGCAACTACACGCTTGAGGTGGTGAGTTTCGAGGGCCAGCCGATCAGCACGGTGGCGGAATCGCTGGCCGGCGCACCGATCTCAGGCGTTATCGCGCTTGGCACGGAACTGACGGAAGCCGATATCAGGCTGATCCAGGGCCTCGGCCTGCCGACCGTCTTCATCGATACGTTCTATGAGGTGCTGGAGGCGAATTTCGTTGACATGAACAATGAAGACGCCGTCTACAAGGCGCTGTCGCGTTTCCGCATGCAGGGTTTCCAGCGCATCGGCTTCGTTGCCTCCCATGTCGACACGACCAACTTCCGCCTGCGCCGCGAGGCATTCTTCAAGAACATGGCGCGGCTCAACCTGCCGGTGAACGAGGCCGATATCCTCTCGGTGGAATCAACGTACAACGGCGCTTATCTCGATACGCGTGCGCTGCTTTCGACTGGGCTCGAGCTCGCGGAATGCTACTTCTGCACGAACGACATCATTGCCTACGGCTTCATCCGCGCGCTTCGTGAACATGGCGTTTCAATCCCGCAGGATGTTTCCATCATCGGCTTCGACAATCTGCCGCAGAGCGCCACCATGGAGCCGGGACTGACGACTATCGACGTGTCGAAGCGCAAGATCGGCAACCTGGCCGTCACCGTGTTGGACGACCTGATTGCCGCCGCCGAGCCACAGCCGCCGGTCAAGATCCTGGTTGGCGCCGAGCTCATCCTGCGCGCCAGCCATGAGCATGGCGCACCGAAGGCTCCCCAGGACCGCCCGATGCGCAAGACGAAACAGCCCGCGCAATAACACCGCCAGGAAAGACGATGGAATACAGGACACTCGGCCGTTCGGGCCTCAAGGTTTCGGCCATCGCCATGGGAACCTTCTCCTTCGGCGGGGTCGGTGCCTTTTCCCGGGTCGCCAATCAGGGCGTTGCCGAAGCACGCCGCCTGATCGATTGCTGTATCGACGGTGGCGTCAATCTCTTCGACACCGCCAACATGTATTCGCTCGGCCGCTCTGAAGAAATCCTCGGCGAGGCGCTCGGGGCGAAGCGCGAGAAAGTGCTGATCTCGTCCAAGGCTCGCATGCGCATCGGCGACGGACCGAACGATGAAGGCACATCGCGTTACCATCTGATCCGGGAGTGCGAGTTGAGCCTCAAGCGGCTGAGAACCGACCATATCGACATCTACTTCATGCACGAATGGGATGGTCTGACGCCGATCGAAGAAACGCTGGCTGCACTCTCAACGCTGCGCGAACAGGGCAAGATCCGCTATGTCGGCTGCTCCAACTATTCCGGCTGGCACATCATGAAGGCTCTAGGCGTCGCCGACGCTAGGAACCTGCCCCGTTTTGTCACGCAGCAGATCCACTACACGCTGGAAGCGCGCGAAGCCGAATACGAATTGCTGCCGATTTCCGTCGACCAAGGCCTCGGTGTCATGGTCTGGAGCCCGCTTGCCGCCGGCCTCCTCTCCGGCGCTTTCGGCCGCGATAGGGCGCCCGCAGAGTCCCGCCAAGGCGCCGGTTGGAGCGAGCCGCCGATTCGGGACAAGAAGCGCCTCTGGACGATCGTCGACGCGCTTGAGGTTATCGCCAAGGCGCGCGGTGTAACGGTGGCGCAGGTCTCGCTGGCCTGGACCCTCTCACGCCCGGCCATTGCAAGCCTCGTGGTCGGCGGCCTCAGCGAAGACCAGTTCCGCGACAATATCGCGGCCGTTGATCTCAAGCTGACCGACGAGGAGCTGAATACGCTGAACGCAGTCAGTCGCGCGCCCTGCATTTATCCCTATTGGCATCAGCACAATTTTGCGAGCGCACGCTTCAACGCCGGCGACGATGCACTACATGCCAACTACGCTGATCTTGGCATGATGTGAGCGCATGGTCTGGCGCGACAAGTACCTGCCCTATCGCGGCCGGCACCGAAAAGCCCCGCCTCACCGCCCGAGGCTAGACATCGATGGATGGCTAGCGAAGGATCCACCTGTTCGATTCTGGCTCTAGTCGCCACGCGATGGAACCAGGCCCGTTTCCAGTCATTAACGTGGCATCAGCCGCGAAAGGAGATTGGAACAATGGCCAAAGACGTTACAGATCGCCGGGCGAAGGAGCATGTCGACGAGGACCAGAATGGTGTGATCGTCGCCGGCCCCGAGGCGCATGAACGCGAGCGCGGGGGGAGAGATCCCGCTCACAGAGTGGTGCCGGACAAAGACAAGGGCACCACCAAGCCAAACCCGCGAACCTGAGGGCGGTTCGAGAGTCAAGCAACGGGGCCGGCTCCCGCCAGGCGCAACGCCATAGCCTGAAAGGCCAGTTTTCCGATGCGACTTTGCCTCCGGCCACCCAGCATCAGCCGCGCAAATAAAAAACTCCCGTGTGCGGCCAGCACACGGGAGGGTCTTTTTTTGCGATGCCAGCGGCAGGCCGTTTCGCCGTTAGGCGACCAGGTCGAAGCGGTCGGCGTTCATTACCTTTGTCCAGGCGGCGACGAAATCCTGCACGAACTTCTCCTTGCTGTCGTCCTGGGCATAGACTTCCGCATAGGCGCGCAACACGGAGTTGGAACCAAAGACGAGGTCGGCGCGGGTTGCGGTAAAGCGGGCAGCGCCCGTCTTGCGATCGCGGATCTCGTACGAGTTCCGGCCGGTCGGGACCCAGGAATAGGCCATGTCGGTCAGGGTGACGAAGAAGTCCGTGGTCAGGGCTCCAACCTTGGACGTGAAGACACCGTGGCTGGTGCCGCCATGGTTGGTGCCGATGACGCGCAGGCCGCCGACGAGAGCCGTCATCTCCGGCGCCGTCAGGCGCAGAAGCTGGGCGCGATCGAGGAGCAGTTCCTCGGCGCTGACGAGATAGTCTTCCTTCTGCCAGTTGCGGAAACCGTCTGCGAGCGGCTCGAGCGGCGCGAAGCTGTCACCGTCGGTCTGCTCGGCAATGGCGTCGCCTCGGCCAGCTGCGAACGGCACCTGGATGTCGAAGCCGGCAGCCTTGGCGGCCTGTTCGACGCCGTAGTTGCCGGCAAGCACGATGACGTCAGCAACCGAAGCGCCGCTGGCGGCAGCGATCGGCTCCAGCACGGCGAGAACGCGGGCAAGGCGTTCAGGCTCGTTACCGGCCCAATCCTTCTGCGGCGCGAGACGGATGCGGGCACCATTGGCCCCGCCGCGGTTGTCCGAACCGCGGAAGGTGCGGGCGCTGTCCCATGCCGTGCTGACGAGGTCGGAGACCGAGAGACCGGAAGCCGCGATCTTCGCCTTGACGGCCGAGACGTCATAGCTCGTGCTGCCTGCCGGGATCGGGTCCTGCCAGATCAGGTCTTCCGCCGGAACATCCGGGCCGACGTAGCGAGCCTTCGGGCCCATGTCGCGGTGGGTCAGCTTGAACCACGCGCGAGCGAAGGCATCCGAGAATGCTGCAAAGTCATCGCGGAAACGCAGCGAGATCTCGCGGTAGATCGGATCGACCCGGAGCGCCATGTCGGCGTCCGTCATCATCGGGTTCAGGCGGATGCTCGGATCTTCGACGTCGACAGGCTTGTCGGCGTCGGCGATCGAGATCGGCTCCCACTGGGTGGCGCCTGCCGGGCTTTTGACCAGATGCCATTCGTGCTTGAACAGCATTTCGAAGAAGCCGTTGTCCCACTTGGTCGGCTCGGTCGTCCAGGCACCTTCAAGGCCGGAAACGACGGTATTCCGGCCGATGCCGCGCCCCTTGGTGTTCATCCAACCGAGGCCCTGGAATTCCGGACCTGCCGCTTCAGGATCGGCGCTGAGGTCGGCAGGATTGCCATTACCGTGGGTCTTGCCGATGGTGTGGCCGCCGGCGGTGAGTGCCACGGTTTCCTCGTCGTCCATTCCCATGCGGGCAAAGGTTTCGCGCATCTGCGCCGCAGTGGCAAGCGGATCGGACTTGCCGTTGACGCCTTCAGGGTTGACGTAGATCAGACCCATCTGGACAGCCGCGAGCGGGTTCGAAAGAGTAGCGGGCTTGGCAACGTCGCCATAGCGACCGTCGCTCGGCGCAAGCCATTCCTGCTCGTCACCCCAATAGACGTCCTTCTCAGGATGCCAGATGTCTTCGCGGCCGAAGCCGAAACCGAAGGTCTTCAAGCCGGCGACGTCGTAGGCGATTGTACCTGCAAGCGCGATCAGATCGGCCCAGGAAACCCGGTTACCGTACTTCTTCTTGATCGGCCACAGCAGGCGGCGGCCCTTGTCGGTGTTGACGTTATCCGGCCACGAGTTCAGCGGGGCAAAACGCTGGTTGCCGGTGTTGGCGCCACCTCGGCCGTCTGCCGCGCGATAGGAACCGGCCGCGTGCCAGGTGACGCGGGCGAACATGCCGACATAGCTGCCCCAGTCGGCCGGCCACCACTCCTGGCTGTCTGTCATGAGCGCGCGCAGATCGGCCTTCAGGGCCTCGACGTCGAGCTTCTTCAGCTCCTCGCGATAATTGAAATTCTTGCCGAGCGGATTGGTCTTTGTGTCGTGCTGACTAAGGATGTCCAGGTTCAGCGCGTTCGGCCACCATTGCGTGACAGATTTGCCGAGGGCCGTATTGCCGCCGTGCATGACCGGACACTTGCCGGCCGATTGTGTTTTCGTGTCCACGTTAACTCTCCCTAAAATTCGAACTGGGGTTGACGTCGCGTGCCAAATATTTTGCGCGGGTCGCTGAACCAGCTGTCGGGTCCAAGTCCCGAGATAGGCAATAAGCAACTCGGACGATAAATTCCAATTGTATATTCTGAATGGCCTGATAAGTTTAGATTATGATTGGCCTATCCATGAAGCACCTGCGTTATTTCGAGGCTCTGGCGCGGTTGGGGCATTTCGGCCGCGCCGCTGAATCCTGTGCGATTTCCCAGCCGGCGCTGTCCGTGCAAATCCGAGAACTCGAGGAACTGATCGGCGCTCCGCTCGTGGAACGAGGCGGACGGCAGATACGCTTGACAAGCCTCGGCGAGGAGTTTGCCGAACGCGTCCGCGCCATCCTTCGCTCGGTCGATGATCTCGCCGAACTAGCACGCGCCACCCAGGTGTCGCTTGCGGGCCGGCTTCGCATCGGCGTTATCCCGACGATTGCTCCCTATCTGCTGCCCGACGTGATCAAGACGCTGACGCAGCGCTATCCCGGGCTAGACCCACGACCGCGCGAGGCGGTGACCCAGCGGCTGATCGAGGACCTGCACGAGGCGAGGCTTGATGCGGCGATCGTCGCCCTCCCCGTTTCCGAGCCGACGCTCGAGGAAGTTCCCCTGTTCAACGAGGAGTTTGTTCTGGTGCGGCCGCTCGAGGACGCGGGAAAGCCCGTGCCGAGTTCGGAAATGCTACAGGAGATGCGCCTACTCCTGCTGGAGGAGGGCCACTGTTTCCGCGAGCAGGCGCTCTCCTTCTGCAACATCGCCGCCGCGCCGCCGCGCGAACTCATGGAGGGAAGCTCGCTCACCACGCTGGTGCAGATGGTAGGTGCCGGCATCGGCGTCACGCTGCTGCCGCAGATGGCGGTGCGTACGGAGACGCGCTCGGCCGATGTCAGCGTGTTCCGCCTGCTGGAGCCCCGCCCCTTCCGCACGATCGGCATGATCTGGCGCAAGACCAATCCCTTGGTATCGCAGTTCGGTCCCATCGCCGAAATTGTCCGTGACGCCGGCACCCGCAAGAAGTGCGAGCTTGAGGACCTCCCCGGTGTCAGCGGGGCGGCGGCGTCTCAATTTTCTATTGCGGGTTAGAATGCTGCCGGCTCATACAAAGACGACAACGGGGCAGAAAACGTCTTCAAGACGACGCTAGGACGCGATCGCCGAACTTCCTTCAATTGCGTTTCGCACGTCCATAAACTCTCGATGAATCGCCTTGAAGCGCAGAGCAACCGTTTCGAAGACGTCGACGAGATCCGGATCGAAGTGCTTTCCCTTTTCGCCGAGGATAATCGCGACGGCCTCCTCATGGGGAACGGCCGATTTGTAGACCCTTTCCGAGACGAGGGCATCGTACACGTCCGCGACTGCCATCAGGCGTCCCGCCAGGGGAATGTCTTTGCCCTTCAGTCCGCGCGGGTAGCCGGAGCCGTCCCATTTCTCGTGATGCGTCAGTGCGATCTCTTGAGCGACGCTCAAGAAATTGTTCGACACGCCAAGATGCTGCTGCGCGTTGGCGATTGCCGACATGCCCAGTTCTGAATGAGTTTTCATGATCGCGAATTCATCCGCGCTCAACTTTCCAGGCTTGAGCAGAATGCGGTCGGGGATGCCAACCTTGCCGATATCGTGGAGGGGCGCCGACTTATAAAGAAGCTCGATAACCGCGTTGCTCAGTTCCGACCGGAACGCCGGATGAACACTCGCCGCCTCTGCCAGAACGCGGATGTAATGCTGAGTGCGCCGAATGTGATTTCCGGTTTCGTTGTCTCGTGTTTCGGCCAGCGATGCCATTGCCAGAATGATGGCATCCTTTGCACGCAGTGCCTCTTCCTTTGAAGCTGCCAGTGAATTGATCAGGGCAACATTGGTCATGCCGACGGCCGCGCTGTTTGCGATGCGCCGAAGTACGTGAACGCTTTGCGAGCACGGAACGTGTTGCTTTGCCCAGTAGGCTCCGATGGCGCCGACGGGATCCTCTTCCCTCACCGGCATCATGACAAGGCTGCGCACGAAGGTTGGACGGTACACGGCATGCGGAACTCGATCATCCGCATAGATGTCTTCGACGATCGCGGCTTGGCGATTGAGCATCGCCCATCCCGAAATGCATTGCTCCAGCGGAAATCTTTGGCCCTTCCAAAGCGGCCCAATGGCATCCTCGTCAGCGTAGTGGCAGATCCCATCTTCACGCAGCACGAAAGTAATGCCATCCGCGCCAACAAGTCTTCTTGCCGCCAGCCGTACAGCGGACATGATATCCGTCAGGCCCCGTGCCATGGAGATGTCGAGGATCAGATTCTCCATGTCCAACATGGAGTCCTCGCGAGTTTGACTAATGGGTATTGCGACCATGTCGAACCGGAACAGTTGGTATGATTAGAATATCGGGCTTTGACCGACATTATCCTCAAGACTTGTTCGGAAAGTATAAATAATCTACTCAAAGTCGCAATATTTTACTCTTCACCTCCGCACCTCCTTCGAACACGGTGGCGCACATCACCTGCCTACATCTCACGCCGCTGTGCAGCGCCGGCGGCGATGGTCAACACCAGTTCGTCCACCTCAAGTGCAAGGCGCTCTGGCGGTAGTCCCACGAAACGGCCCTCCAAGCTGATGCTGATGACACCGTGAACGGCGCCGAATAGCGTGCGGGCGCGGATGGCGCGGTCCTCCGGGGACATGTCGGGCTGCAGCTCGGCCAACGGTTCGGCGATCACATCCATCAGGAAGAGATGCTCGTCGAGATGCCACTGCGGCGTCGGACTGGTGTCGGGCGGAAAGTGGTCGAATAGCGCCTTCCAGAGATTGCGGTGCTCGACAGCAAAGCTCAGATAACCCTGCGCGAGGTTGCGCAGCCGGTCCGTCGGGCTGAGATCCCTCGCCTCCGTGAGCGTCAGCCTTGCCTCCAGCGCCTTCAGCGTTGCGGAATTGACGTGGATGACGAGTTGGGCAAGGTCCGAGAAGACCGTGTAGAGCCCGCCAAGCGCGCAACCTGCGTCCTGCGTGATGTCACGAGCCCTGAGATTGACCAGACCGTCACGCGCGATGCGGTCGCGCGCCGCCTCGATCAGCCGCGCCTTCAGATCCTCGCGTTTTTCTTCCCGTCGACCGGCCATTAACCATTCCACTTCGATTTCCTGAACGATGTTCAAAATTATTCTTGAACATCGTTCACGATTCTGCCATACCTCAACTCGTGAACAACGTTCATAAACCGGAGGAAGGAAATGTTCAAACTGATTTCCATCTTGCTGCGAGGCAGGGCGCATGACGCCGAACAGGCCTTTGCCGATCGCAACGCCGTGCCTCTGCTCGCCCAGCAGATCCGCGATGCCGCCCAATCGATCCAGTCTGCCCGTCGCAGCGTCGCGATCGCCATGGCTCAGAATGAGCAGGAGCGGACGCAGCACGCTACGATCGCCTCCCGCATAGACGATCTTGAGGCCCGCGCCTGCGCTGCGCTGGCCAAGGGCAATGAGGCATTGGCTCGAGAGGCTGCTGAATCGATCGCCTATCTGGAGGCAGAACGCGACCAGTCCGAAAAGGCTCAGGCGCAATTCACGACTGCAATCGACAAACTGAAGGGGACTATCCGCCTTTCAGAAATGCGCCTGCAGGAACTGCAGCGCGGCGAGCGCCTGGCCCGCGCCACGGAAGAAGCACAGAAGCTTGATGTCGCCGGCGCGGACGTAGGCCTTGCCACGCTCGACGATGCCGAACAGACGCTTGCGCGACTTCGCATCCGCCAGAGCCAGAATGAAATGACGGCCTCGGCTCTCAAGGCCATGGAGACCTCCACGCGCCCTGCCGGAATCATCGAAAAGCTAGCCAATGCCGGTTGCGGCGCGCCGTTGCACACCTCCGCCGATGACGTGCTGGCACGCCTGCGCAACCGCATCAATCCCGCCGCTTGACGTCAACAGGATCACACAAGGGTTCACGACAATGAACGACAGTTTCCAGAAACACTCCGCAAGCTGGGTCAGCTTCTCCTACATTTCCTTCGGCGCGGCCGCCTTCATGCTGACGCTCGGCCTCTACCTGATGCCGCTTGATCTGTGGGGCAAGGGCTACCTCGCCATGGGCATCCTGATGCTGGTGCAGACAACGGTGAACATCACCAAGACCCTGCGCGACAATGCCGAGTCCGAAAAGCTGATCCGCAAGGTCGAGGATGCCCGCACCGAAAAGCTGCTGGTCAAATTCAATCGTAACGGTGAAGATTAATCGTCCTTAACTACAGCGCAGGGTTGTTATCGCATTCAACTTTTGCGTAACAACTCTGTGGCTTTCTCTACCCATCACAAGGGGGTCCTGCCGTGCAACACAAGCTGATGACGTCGAGGAAATTCGCGCCGCTGTTCTGGACACAGTTCCTGACTGCCTTCAACGACAATTTCCTCAAGAATACCCTGGTATTTCTCATCCTGTTCAAGATGTCGGCAAGCGAAGGCGCTGCCCTTGTGACGCTTGCCGGTGTCATTCTCATCGTGCCCTTCCTGCTGCTCTCGGCAATCGGTGGTGAGATCGCCGACAAGCACGACAAGGCAAAGGTCGCCGAACTCCTGAAACGCTGCGAGATCGCGGTCGCCGCCCTTGCCGTCGTCGGCCTTGGCTTTTCTTCCATCTTCGTGCTGATGGCCGCGCTCTTCGGCTTCGGCGTCGTCTCGGCTCTGTTCGGGCCAATCAAATACGGCATCCTGCCCGACCATCTGGAGCGTCGTGACCTGCCGAAGGCCAACGCCTGGATCGAGGGTGGCACCTTCATCGCCATTCTCGGCGGCACGATCGTCGCAGCCCTTGCCTTTTCCAACGGCGACAACGTCGTCCTCTTCGGCTCGATGATGATGGGGCTTTCGGTGATCTGCTGGCTGGCCAGCCGAATGATCCCGCCGACCGGTTCCAAGGCACCGGGTCTGACAATCGACCGCAATGTCATCCGCTCCAGCTATAACCTCGTCATGGAGATCCGTCAGGACAAGCGGTTGTGGCGGTCTGCGCTGATGAACTGCTGGTTCTGGCTGGTGGGGGCCTTCACCCTCTCCATCCTGCCGACCATGGTCACCGAACTGCTTGGCGGCTCCGAGCTCGTCGTGCCGGCCTATCTCACGGTCTTTGCGATCGCCGTTGCCGTCGGTTCGGGCATTGCCGCCTGGATGTCGTCGGGCCGCATCGTGCTCTTGCCGGCGCCTGTCGGCACGGCGCTTCTCGGCCTCTTCAGCCTCGACCTCGCCTGGAACCTCTGGGGCCTGCAATCGACAAGCCATGCCACGACGATTGCCGGATTCTTCGCTGGACAGAACACCATCCGCGTCGCCGTCGATCTCGCCGGCATGGCAATCTCGGGCGCCTTCATCGCTGTCCCGACATTCGCGGCGCTTCAGACCTGGGCACATGAGGATCGCCGCGCCCGCGTCATCGGCGCAGCCAACGTGCTCTCCGCACTCTTTATTACCGTCGGCCTCGGCCTTGTCACCGTTCTGCAGGCATTGGGCGCCTCCATTCCGCAGATCCTGATCGGCCTCGGCATTATCAACTTCGCGGTGGCCTGGCTGATGCTGAAGACGCTGCCGACGAACGCGTTCCGCGATTTCATTTCGATCCTGTTCCGCGCCTTCATGCGGCTGGAAGTCGAGGGACTGGAGAACATCAAGAAGGCCGGCGCGGCGCCGATCATTGCCTTGAACCACGTCAGCCTGCTCGACGGCGCGTTGGCGCTTGCCATCACCGAAGAGGAGCCGGTCTTTGCCGTCGATTACAAGATCGCCCAAGCCTGGTGGGTGCGCCCCTTCCTGAAGATGTGCAAGTTCCTGCCCCTCGACCCGACAAAGCCGATGGCAACCCGCTCGCTGATCAAGGTGGTGCAGGAAGGCAATCCGATCGGGATTTTCCCGGAAGGCCGCCTGACAGTGACCGGCACGCTGATGAAAGTCTATGACGGCGCTGCAATGGTCGCCGATAAAACCGGTTCGATGGTCGTGCCGGTCAAAATCGACGGACTGGAGAAGAGCTATCTCTCCTATCTCGGCGATGGCAAGATCCGCCGCCGACTGTTCCCCAAGGTCAAGGTCACGATCCTGGAGCCGGTGAAACTCGAAGTATCGCCGGAGCTCAAAGGCCGCAAGCGTCGCGTCGCCGCAGGCGCCGCCCTCTACCAGGTGATGTCGAACCTGCTCTTTCGCACCGCGGATACCTGCTCGACGATTCTCGACCGGGTCATACAGGCGGGCCACGAATTTGGCATGAAGAAGCTCGCTGTCGAAGATCCGGTCACCGGCCGGCTCACCTACGGAAAATTGCTGACCGGCGCTGCCGTGCTCGGGGCGAAATTCCGTGCCCGGTTCCCCGAACGGAACCTCGGTGTCATGCTGCCGAATGCCAATGGCGCGGCCGCCACATTGCTCGGCGTCATGACGGCGGGCAAGGTCCCGGCCATGCTGAACTTCACCGCCGGTGCCGCCAACATTCTCTCAGCCTGCAAGGCGGCAGAAGTCAGGCACGTGCTGACCTCGCGGGCTTTCGTGACCCAGGCAAAGCTTGGCCCCGTCATCGAGGTTCTGGAAAAGGAACTGACGATCGTCTGGCTTGATGACCTGAGAACCGAGGTCACCCTCAAGGACAAGATTGTCGGCTATCTCAGGAAGGCGCGACCGCTGGTCAAACGCCAACCCGACGACCCGGCCGTCATCCTCTTCACCTCGGGTTCGGAAGGCACACCGAAGGGCGTGGTACTGACCCACCGCAACGTGCTGTCGAACGCTGCCCAAGCCGCCGCCCGCATCGACTTTCACAGCGGCGACAAGGTGTTCAATATCCTGCCGGTCTTCCACTCCTTCGGTCTGACGGCGGGCACAGTCCTGCCGCTGATCTCGGGCGTGCCAGTCTATTTCTATCCCTCGCCGCTGCATTACCGCATCGTGCCTGAACTGATCTATGTCTCCAATGCCACGATCATCTTCGGTACCGACACCTTCCTCAACGGCTACAGCAGGACGGCGCATCCCTATGACTTCCGCTCGATCCGCTACATCTTCTCGGGCGCCGAGCCGGTGAAAGCCTCGACGCGCCAGACCTATATGGAAAAGTTCGGCCTGCGCATTCTCGAAGGTTACGGCGTTACCGAGACAGCCCCTGTCATCTCGATCAATACGCCGATGTACAACAGGTCAGGCACGGTCGGGAAAATCCTGCCGGGCATGGAATGGAAGCTGGAAGTGATGCCGGGCATCGATGAGGGTGGTCGGCTGCACGTGCGCGGCGCCAATGTGATGGCAGGCTACCTGCGTGCGGAAAATCCAGGCGTCATCGAACCGCTCACAGACGGCTGGCACGACACGGGAGACATCGTCACGATCGACGAGGACGGCTTCGTCAAGATCCGCGGCCGGGCGAAACGCTTCGCCAAGATCGGCGGCGAAATGATCTCGCTTGCAGCCGTAGAGGCGCTCGCCGGCGAGCTCTGGCCCGGCGCCCTTTCGGTCGTCTCCTCGGTGCCCGATGCCAAGAAGGGCGAGCGGCTGGTACTCCTGACCGAGGCGCCGACCGCCAGCCGCGCCGAGTTCCTTGCCTTCGCCAAGTCGAAGGGCGCCATGGACATGATGGTGCCGGCCGAGGTCAACATCGGCAAGGTGCCGGTGCTCGGTTCAGGGAAAGTGGATTTTGTCACAGCGCGCAAAATGGCTGAAAGCGCGTCGCAGCAGCAGGTCGCATGAAGTGAAGTGCCACCGTAAGTGACGCCAACCGAGCAGGAAGTCGGGTCTCCCTCAGGATCCGACTTCCGCCGCTACAAGCAAGTGAGCGAAAGCTTATGCGTGAAAGTCGGAAAGCAACTTCGTCCAAGAGAACTGTCAGGCGGACGCTCAACTCGCTTGCGGCAGAACGGACGCCAGTTGAATCGGCTACCTATCGGGCAAGCCAGCCGCCGTCGACCGGCAGCACCGTGCCATGAACATAATCGGAAGCGCGCGACGCCAGATAGACCGCCGTGCCCGCCATATCCTCGGCCTTAGCCCAGCGGGCGGCCGGAATGCGTTTGAGGATGTCCGCGCTGCGCTCCGCGTCGGCGCGAAGTGCCTCGGTATTGTTGGTCTCGACATAGCCGGGGGCGATGGCATTCACATTGATGCCCTTCGACGCCCACTCGTTCGCCATCAGCCTTGTGATCCCCGCAACCCCGCTTTTCGCCGCCGTATAGGACGGAATGCGAATGCCGCCCTGGAAGGAGAGCAGCGAGGCGATGTTGATGATTTTTGCCGGCGCTTGGCGCGCGACCGCGGCCTTCGCGAAGGCCTGGCAGAGGAAGAAGACGGATTTCAGGTTGGTATCGAGCACCGCGTCCCAATCCTCCTCCGTAAACTCCAGCGCGTCGGCGCGGCGGATGATGCCGGCGTTGTTGACGAGAATGTCGGGCGAGGCGCCGGCGGCAAGGGCGCGTTCGACAACGGCCTTAGCCTCCCCGGTATCGGACAGGTCCGCCTTGAGCGATACGAACCGGCGCCCCGTCGATGTGACCGCATCCGCTGTGCCGTCCATCGCCGAGCGGCCGACGCCGACGATGTCGGCGCCCGCTTCGGCCAGCCCAACCGCAATGGCCTGGCCGATGCCGGTATTGGCGCCGGTGACGATGGCCCAGCGGCCGGTGAGATCGAAAAGGCTCATCGCAGGTCTTCCATCGACACCTTGTCCATGTCGGTGAAGCTCATGTTATCGCCAGCCATGGCCCATATGAAGGCGTAACGACCGGTTCCGGCACCGGAATGGATCGACCAGCCGGGCGACAGCACGGCGTCGTGGTTTTTCAGCACGACATGCCGCGTTTCGCTGGGTTCTCCCATGAAATGGAAGATACGCGTCTGCTCCTGCATGCCGAAGTAGAGATAGACCTCCATGCGCCGATCGTGCACATGCGCCGGCATGGTGTTCCAGACCGAACCCGGCTCGAACATCGTCAGTCCCACGAGCAGCTGGCAGCTGTCGCACACATCCGGATGGACGTACTGGTTGATGGTGCGGGCGTTGGATTCCTCCGCCGAGCCCACGACCACCTTCCTCGCCATCTCACGGGTGATGTGCACCGTCGGGCAGGTCCGATGCGCCGGTGCGCTCAAGAGGTAGAATAGCGCCGGCTGGGCCGGGTCCTTGCTGGCGAAGCTCAAAGCCCCCTCGCCCATTCCGATATAAAGCGCTTCCTGGAAGCCGAGTTCATAGGCCTTACCCCCTACGCTGACCGTACCGGCGCCCCCGATATTGACGATGGCAGCCTCGCGCCGGTCGAGAAAGCGCTCCGTGCCGGTCTCGGCTATGGCAGCAATCTCGATAGGCTTGGCAGCAGGCACCACACCACCAACAATCATGCGATCGAGATGGCTGTAGGTGAGATTTGCTTCGCCGGGGCGAAACAGGTTCTCGATCACGAAGCCGTCGCGCAAACCTTGGGTGTCGCGCCTTGCGGCGTCCTGCGGTCCGACGACCTGGCGTACTGATACTGAAATGGTCACGGGCTATGCCCCTTCTGTCTGTTGGGTGGGATCAGGTGAGCACGACATATTCGGTCAACTGGTTGATCGTCGTGTCCGCCTTGTCGACATCGAACACCTTGGTGCCGTGGCTCATGATCACGAAGCGGTCGCAGACCTGATAGGCGTGGTAGATGTTGTGGGTCACCAGCACACTCGAGACGTTTTCCGCCTTGAGCTTCAGCACCTGGTTCAGGAGCGCCTCCGTCTCGCGCACCGAGAGCGCAGACGTCGGCTCGTCGAGAAGCAGGACGCGCTTCTTGAAATAGACGGCGCGGGCGATGGCAACGGCCTGCTTCTGGCCGCCGGAGAGATTTCCGACCAGCGTATCGGGGCTATCGATGCCGGAGATGTGGACGGCGTTCTGCAGCACCTCCATGGCGATCTCGCGCATTTCACGCTGGCGCAGGAAGCCGAAGCGATCGGTGAGTTCGCGGCCCATGAAGATGTTGCGGGTGATCGAGAGCGAATCCACCAGTGCCGTATGCTGATAGATGGTTTCGATACCGGCATCGGCGGAGTCAGACCGGCAGGTAAACGCCGTCTTCTTTCCATCGACGCTGAGATAGCCATCCGTCGGCTTGTGGATGCCCGAGATCAGGTTGACGGTCGTCGACTTGCCGGCGCCGTTGTCGCCGAGCAGTCCTACCACTTCGCCTTCGCCGATGTGGAAGCTCAGATTGCGCAGCGCGGTCAGCGCGCCGAAGCTTTTCGAGATGTTGTGCAGTTCAAGAAGATTGGGGGCCGACATCACGCAAGACCTCGCCGCTCGATAAGATGGTTGAAGATGGCGGCCAGCACGATCAGCGTCGCGATGAACATGTCGAGATAGAAGCCCGGCGCACGCAGTAGAAGCAGCACATCGGTGATGGTGTGGATGAGGAGCACGCCGAGGAAGATGCCGATGATCGAGCCTCGGCCGCCGCGAAGCGACAGTCCGCCGATGACGCAGGCGGCGATCGCCTGCAGTTCCAGTCCGGCGCCCTGCCCCGGTTGCACGCTGCCGACGCGGGCCGTTGCAATGATGCCGGCCACCGCCGCCATGCCGCCGGCGATCGCGAAGGCCACCAGCTTGACGCGGTTGGTGTTGATGCCGATCGCTTCCGCAGCACCCCGATTGCCGCCGGTGGCGAACACATGGTTGCCGAAACGGTGACGATGGACGAGGTAATGGAAGCCGACGACGAAGAGCACGATCCAGATGAAGGCGGCATTGATGCCGAGCAGTGTGCCGGAAAACAGGCTGGTGAAGATCGGTTCCGGGTCAAAGCGGACCTGGACCGCGCCGTTATAAAGGAGCACCGCGCCGCGCCAGAACAGCAGGCCGCCCAGCGTCACGATGAACGATGGTAACCCGAAGCGCAGCGTGATGTGGCCGTTGAGCAGACCGATCATGATGCCGGCCAAAACGCCGAGCGGGGCGGCTATGAAGGCGCTCATTCCGGCGCCGACGAGGCTCGCCATCAGGATGGCGGTGAAGGTGTAGACGGAGCCGATGGAGAGGTCGAATTCACCCGCGATCATCAGCACGCCGGCGCCGAGCGCCAGGCAGCCGAGCACGGGGACCGCCTTCATCAGGATCGTCAGGTTCTGCGGCGAGAGATAGCGGAACTGATCCGGATAGAGCAAGGCGCCTGCGATGCAGACGATCTGCAGCATCATGAAGACGAGGAAGATCGCGCCTGCCGGCATCGCCATGATCTGCCGGATAATCGGTTGTTTCTGCGTCCGCGACCGGGGCGCGGCACTTGTCTCAAGAATTGGTGTCACGGTCTGGTACTCGATCGATTGGAGACGGAGAACCTGCCGGCATCGCCGGCAGGCTCCCACGAAGCGCGGTTAGCGGAAGCTGCCGATCAGCGGCTTGACCGAGCTGATGCGCGACTTGTCGAGGAAGGCGCCCTGGCCGGTGTCGACGTCGGTCGGGGTCAGCCCGTACTTCTTGGAAAGCGCGATCTGGGCGATCGGGTAGTAGCCCTGCAGATAGGGCTGCTGGTCCATGGTCGCGAACATCGCGCCTGACTCGACCGCATTGACGATCTCGACCGCGAGGTCGAAGCCGCCGAACGGGACCTTCACGCCCGCGTCCTTGATGGCGCCGGCGCCAACGGTCGAGGTGACCGAGCCCGTGCCGAACACGGCCTTGACGTTGGGGTTAGCGATCAGGAACTGCGCCATGATGTTCTGCGCCTCGGCCGGATCAAGCCCGGCGCGAACCGTCTCGACCTTGATGCCGTTTTCCTTCATCGCCTTCTCGATGCCGCCGCCACGCGCGACCGCGAAGCTCGCTTCGGGAATTTCGCGCGGATTGAAGACGGTGTCGCCGGACTTCAGGCCGAACTCCTTGATCATCCGATTGCCGAGCTCGTAACCGGAGGCGAATTCGTTCATGCCGACATAGGCCTGGCGGCAATTGCCCTTGGCGCCTTCGAGGTCATCATTGTTGAAACCGATGACGACGATGCCTGCCTTCACGGCCGCGCAGATGCTCTCATCGAAGGCATCCGACGAGGAAATGGAAACCGCGATGCCATCGACGCCGGCTGCCGTGGCGCTTTCGATCAGGTCGTTCTGGCGAACCGGATCATTATTAGCATATTGCACGTCGAGATCGACGCCGAACTGTGCCGCCGCATCCTTGGCGCCCTTCACCACGGGGTTGAAGAACTGGACACTCGGATCGAGATAGATGATCATCGTTGCCTTGACGTCGGCGGCCAATGCCGTAGATGTCATCATCGTGGCGATACCCGCGGCGAGTGCTGCGGTTTTCAACCTGGTCAATTTCATTTGCGTATCCTCCCTTTGGATGTGCAATACGGGTCGAAAGACCCAAGTCTCGGCTGGCGGGCTCCGACCAAAGATCACGCCGGCCGAGATTTTCCTCCGAGACGTCCCGCCTTCTCCCAAAAGCGGAAACGCCCTGTCCCTCTAATTCCCTGTCAGCCGAACCACGGCGCGGGTCGCCCGAACGTCACGTGCACGCCCTTGAACTGGGAATATTCATCAAAGCCATAGCGGCCGAGTTCGCGGCCGAGGCCGCTTTTCTTATAGCCGCCGATCGGCAGTTCCGGGGTGCCGTCGATGACGCTGTTGATCCAGCAGCGGCCGGCGCGAATGCGGCGAATGCTCTGCATCGCGTTTTCGAGATTGGTCGACCAGACCGAGGCGGAAAGGCCGAACTCGCTGGCATTGGCGAGCGCGACGGCCTCGTCCGCGGTCTTGAAGGTCAAGGTCGAAAGCACCGGTCCGAAGATTTCCTCGCGGGCGATCGACATCTCCGGCTTCACGCCGGCAAACACGGTAGGAGCGTAATAGATGCCGGTGTCCTTGCCGACGCGCTCGCCGCCGAGCAGCAGTTCGGCACCGGATGCGATGCCGGCCTCCACGTACGAATGGACCTTGCCGACATGGGCTTCCGAGATCATCGCGCCGATCTTGGTGCGGTCGTTCAGCGGATCACCGAAGGTCACCTTCCGCGAGATGTCGAGCAGGCGTTCCATCAATGCGTCGCGAATACCCTCCTGAACCAGCAGTCGGCTGCCGGAGATGCAGCATTGCCCGCCATTGTGATACACGCCGTAAGCGATACCATCGGCCGCCGCCTCGAGGTCGGCATCGGCGAAGACGATCTGCGGCCCCTTGCCGCCGAGCTCCAATCCGACGCGCTTGACGCTGCGCGCCGCAATCTCGCCGAGTTTGGTGCCGACGCGCACCGAACCGGTGAAGGCGACCATGTCGACGCCGGGATCTTCGGCGAGCACCTGGCCGGCCGGATCGCCGTAGCCGGTGACGACGTTGAAGACGCCATCGGGAATGCCGGCCTCGCGCGCCAGTTCCGCCATGCGGATCGACGTACCAGAGGTGAACTCGGACGGTTTGAGGACGACAGTGCAGCCGGCGCCGATCGCCCACGGCACGCGCTCTGAAGCGATGATGAAGGGGAAGTTCCATGGCGTGATGATGCCGACAACGCCGACAGCTTCGCGCAGCACCAGACCGAGCCGATCGTCGCCGATGTTGTTGTGCGCTTGGCCTTCCAGAGCGCGCGCCTGACCGGCGGCATAGGACCAGAGGTCGGCGCAGAAGCCGATCTCGCCGCGCGCCTGGGCGATCGGCTTGCCGACCTCAAGGCTTTCAGCCAGAGCCAGTTCTTCCTGATTTTTCAGGATCAGGTCGGCCACCTTGAACATCAGACGCGAACGCTCCGCGCCCGACATGCGCGGCCACGGGCCGGCATCGAAGGCACGGCGGCCGGCGGCAACGGCCAGCCGCACATCATCGGCCGAGGCCTCCGGCCAAGTGCCGACCACGACGCCCGCGTGACCGGGGCTGACACGGTCAATCGTCCGGCCGGAAGCAGCATCCACCGACTTGCCATCGACAAGCATCTGGTAGCGGGATTTAATGTTCAGCCGCGGATCACTGGAATCAGGCGCAATGAAATTGGACAGCACGTTTCTCTTAAAGCCGACAAGTCGTGCCGGCCCTCCCTTTTTACCCGGTTTCAGACCACCGGATTTATGTTGCGTTTGAATTGTATGGTACTGTATGGTGGTTTAAATTGGATGTCAACGCATGACGGCGACGAAAGACATGAACCTCGAATCCTTGAAGATTGAGACCGGCGAAACCGCTGCGGCACAGGTGGAACGCGACTTGCGCGAGCAGATCATCAGGCTGGAACTGGCACCCGGCACGCGGCTTTCCGAACAGGAGATCGCGACCCGCATGGGTGTCTCGCGCCAACCCGTGCGCGAGGCCCTGATCGCGCTTGGGAAATCACGGCTGGTCGACGTGCGCCCGAACCGAGGCACCGTGGTCGTCCGAATCTCGGCACGGCAGATGATGGAAGCGCGCTTCGTGCGCGAAGCCCTTGAAACCGCTGTTGCCCGACGCGCCAGCGAAAGCTTCGACACCTGGACGCGGCGCCGGATCGACACCATTCTCGGCCGGCAGCGTGCCGCGATGGACGCCCATGACCACAACGCATTCCGGCGAGAGGACGAGCAGTTTCATATCGCGATCGCTGAAGGCGCTGGCTGCAGCCTTGCCTGGAATGCGATCGCCGACATCAAGGCCCACATGGACCGCGTCTGCAATCTGCAGCTTCGCCACCCCGATTCGATGATGCGGCTGATCGCCGAGCACGAGGCGATCATCACCGCCATCGACGGACGCGACGCGGACGCCGCCGCCGGCGCCATGCGCGCCCACCTTAACGGGATTTTGTCGGATCTACCGCAGATCGAGGCGGATAATCCGGATCTGTTCGAATAATGCCACATTGAAGGTGCCACTGCGCGGATGCATGACCCGCGCAGTGGCTGCCCTCGGACGTGGTTGAGCAGCGGCGCACCAAGGCTCCAAGCTAGAGAGAGACGCTGCGCCCAGTCCTGACGCTCTCGTCCGCCGCAATGCAGATGCGCAGCGAAGTCACGGCATCATCCATGTGACGGGTAAGGTCCAGGTTTTCGACCACGGACCGGTAGACGAAATCCTGCTCCCGATCGCACAGCGCCTGATGGCCCGGCTCGTCATGCATATCAAGCCAATCATCCGCTTTTGCCGGAGATCCATCTGCCTTCAGCTCTGCATGATGGACGCGCAATCTGGATGTCCGCGTATGCGCGTCCAGATCGGCGGAGCTTGCGCCCTCGTCCATGACGATGGAAACCGAGCCATTCGGCGAAATGACGTCCTTCACGAAGAAGGCGGTCTCCGACATCATCGGACCCCAGCCAGCCTCGTACCAGCCGACGCTTCCATCCTCGAACAGCACCTGGAAGTGGCCGTAGTTATACATGCCATCAGGCAGGCCGCCGGCCATTTTCACGCCCATGCCGCGCACTTCCACCGGCTTTGAATCGGTGATCTGGCACATGACGTCGACGTAGTGCACGCCGCAATCGACAATCGGCGATGTCGTTTGCATGATCGATTTGTGGATCGCCCAGGCGCTACCGCTCGACTGCTGGTTCAGGTTCATGCGGAAGACATAAGGACCGCCGAGGCCGCGTGCCTCGTCGATCAGCCGCATCCAGGATGGATGATGGCGCAGAATATAGCCGATGACGAGTTTCCGGTCATTGGCCTTGGCGGCGGCCACGACGCGTTCTGCATCGGCGACATTGGCGGCAAGCGGCTTTTCGACGAAGACATGCGCGCCGCTTTCCAGCGCCGCGACAGCCATATCCGCGTGGGTGTTCGTATGGGTTGCGATGCAGACGACATCGGGCTTGAGCTCTTCAAGCGCCTGCAAATAGTCGTGACGCAAGGGATAGGAGCGCAGTTCTTCCGGCAGGTCGGGAACCGAGCGGTTGACGAGACCGACGATCTCGAAACCGGGGTGATTGTGATGGGCGAGCGCATGGCTCTTCCCCATCTGACCGAGGCCGACCACCAGAACCTTGAGTTTTTGCTTAGTCATTCAGGCAATCTCCAAGTCAAACGGTGCGGCGAGCGTCAGCGATCTGGCTGGCGCCGATACTGGCGAGAGCGACGCTGAACAGGGTCGGGTTGGTCGCAGTCACCGTCGGGATCACGCCATTTCCGGCGACATAGAGATTGTCGAAGCCCCAGACCTTGGAGTTCCTGTCGCAGACGCTGGTACCATCGTCGCGCTCACCCATCCGGATCGTTCCCTGGTAATGCAGCGACGAACCGACAGGCTGCACGAAGGTAGCAAAGCCCGGCGCCGGACGACCGATGATGGCCGAAATACGCTGCGCATGACCCTTGGCCTCTTCCAGGCGCGCCTTGTCGCCTTCCGACTGCCGCCAGTGGATGGAAATGGCTGGAAGGCCGAGCCAGTCACGGGTGTTGTCATCGAAGGTGACACGGTTGTCGGCACTGATGTCGGAGGCCACGAAAAAGCCCATGCCGATCGGCTGACCACTCATTTCGCTGGCCTTCGGCATCGTATGCAGGCTGGTCGCGGCAATCGTGACGGAATAGGGAAACTCCGTGGTGGACGGAATCCAGCTCATCGACGCCATCGGCACATCGGTCTGCATTTCGCTGATCTGCGAGACGATATAGTGGTCGTTGATGTAGCGGCCGAGCGCTTCCGGGCGGATACCCGAGGCGTAGAGCAGTTGCGGCGAGTGCAGCGAATCACAGGCAACGACGACCGTTGCGGCCCTGACCACGAAGGCTTCTTCCGAGCCGACGCGGACAAGTTCGACACCGGTGACATGGCCATTCTCATGAATCACGCGGCGGCAGGCCGTTTCGGAAAGAATCTGAAAGCGCTCCTTCGGCTCATCGACGAGATCGCCGAGAACGACATCAGTGCCGTGATAGCGCAGGCCCTCGGGGCCAGGCGTTGCGGCAAGCGGCATCGGCTGAACGAAGCGATCGGGCGTGCGACCGGGATTGAAAACTTCGCCCAGGCGCTCGCGCATGGCAATGGCTGCAACATCGCCGGCGCGTGGATCCTTGTTGGTCCCAAGCAATTGCGCCGACACCGCCAGAGCCTTGTGCATCTCGTCGGTCGGGATGAAGGGCACCAATTCGATCTCGGAGGGCACCGGCGTGCCGGTCGACCACTTGGTTCCCATGCCGCCGACATTGGCTGCCGAGAAGCCGGCAAACAGGTTCTCGTCCTGCGGATCGGCTTCATTGGCGATGAAAAGACCGGAACGGCGCAACATCGATCCGTCGAAACCGCCGGCACGACGCGCTTCCCATTCCTCTTTGTTGATCGGCATGCGCGGGCTGCGATCGCCGCCCTGGGCCTGAAGTTCGAGGGCCGCGCGTTCGTCGAGATCAGCGATATTGTCGAGATGCGCGCCCTTTTGCGCGAGAATCTGCGGGCCGGCCTCGACCATCAGAATACGCGCTTGCGGCCATTCATTCCTGATCACCCGTGCATAGGCCGAGCCGGTCGGGCCACTCCCGATAATGACGACGTCGGCGGATTGCTCAGACATTATGCTATTCCCTATTCTTCGGTATCAATTTGATATCAAACAAAGATGTATCCTGGCGGATGTCAACCGGGATCGTTAGTCTACGAACAAAGTTTGATAACAGCGATCGAGGAGATGCCGCGATGAAGATAGGTCTGAGTTCATATAGCTTCCGTCCGTTGATGCAGAGCGGGGCCATGCAGATCGAGGATGTGTTCGCCTGGGTCGGCAAACATGGCGGCGATCATGTCGAGCTGGCAACGCTTTCCGTCGCCCCTGAAGGACAGGACCTGCAATATGAACTCATCGATGACGCCGAGATGCTGGAGCGGCTGACGGGAGCGTCCCAAAAGAGCAGTGTGCCGCTCGCCGGCCTTTGCACCTCAGGCAATTTCATTGACGATAGTGAACGGGCATTCCAGCTCGCCCGGCTGAAGCGCTATGTCGAGCTGTGTGACAAGCTCGGCGTACGCTTCCTGCGCCACGACGTCGTGCCGTGGTCGTTGCGCGTGACAGCGCCTGGCCAGTTCGAAGAAGCATTCCCTGCTATCGCCGAAGCGACCCACGAACTTGCCGCCCATGCTGGCCGCTATGGCGTGACGACGGGCGTCGAGGATCATGGCTTCTTCATGAACTCAAGCGAACGGATCAAGCGGCTGCTGCATGCGGTCAATCTGCCGAGCTTCAAGCTTACCGTCGATATCGGCAATTTCCTCTGTGTCGATGAGAACCCGCTGACGGGAACGCGAGCATGCCTTCCCGACGCGAGCTTCGTCCACATCAAGGACTTTTATGTGCGCCAGACCGCACCCGGAACCGATTGGCTGCAGACGGTCGGCGGCCAGGCGATTCGCGGTTCGGTGTTCGGTTACGGCGATCTGCCTGTTCAGTCGATCATCGAGGACATCGTCGCGTCGGGCTATGACGGCTTCGTTTCTCTGGAATACGAAGGCAATGAACCGACGCAATACGGCTGTGAGATCGGCTTGAAGAATGCGAAGGCAATGTTTGCCGCTGCCGGCCGCTGAACATTGCCCTCCTGCAATCTTGAGATTAGAGCGCGGCGATCCGGTCGACGCGCTTCTTGAGATCGGCGAGGCGATTTCGGTCGCCTCCCGTCACCTCGATGGAGGCCCAGCCGGAATAGCCGACATCAGACAGGGCCTTGTTGACGGCCGCCCAATCGCAGTCGCCCTCGCCCAACTCGACATCGAAACCCTTCCAAGGGCCTTCGCTGTTCATTTTTCCGAGGCTGTATTCCTTGATGTCGATCTTCAGGATACGCGACCCGAGTGCCTCGATCCAATGCGTCGGTCTGCCGTAGCGCAGGACGTTGCCGACATCGAAATACCAGCCGAGTTTCGGATGATTGAAGCGATCGACGAAATCCGCTGCCTCCAAGGGGCTGAGCAGGAAGTCGTTCCAGACATTTTCAAGGGCGATAGATACGCCGGTTTCTTCCGCGGCGGGCAGGATCTTGGCGATCCCCTCGGCGGCTCTCGCGTAAGCGGTCTTGTAGCTGGTGCCCGCGTTGACGACACCGGGAACGAGCAGCACCGTCGTGGCACCGTAGCGCACGGCATCATGAAGCGCTTTGATCATCGAATCGACACAGGCCTGACGCGCCGCCGGATCAGAATCCGTGAGCGGATGTTTCCAGTGCACGGCATTGACGAGGCCTGGGATCTTGAGGCCGGTCTTGTCGCGGGCATTCAACACCTCGTCGAGCGGCAGATCATTGGGTGCATCGAGTTCAACCCCGTCATAACCGAGATCGCGCAGAAGCTGGAACTTCTCCAGGATGGATAGCGAAGGCTCCTCGACCATGCTCCATTTCAGGCTGATTTTCGCCAGCGGACGAACGGAAACGGACGTGGAGGGTTGATTGGCGGATTCGGTCATTGATGGATCTTTGTTTAGTGGGGGCTGATGCGCGGCGGGACTATGTCAGCCAATACAACGCCGATCAATCGGTCATTGGAAGGCAAATAGTCACGGAGGCGAAGCCAACCAATAATGGGATCGCCGCGGTTTGATCAGTCATTATGCGCAGGAACGCCGCGTTGCGGTCGACCCGGCTTGACGGTTTCCGCCAACGAGGAGTAGCATCGATTTCTCAACGTGGGATTATGTACGTCTTGCAGTTGTGTTTTCTACCCAGCATTTCTCTTCGCATACGAACAGCCAATCGCTCAACGAATTGACGGAGGAAGCCTTGAGGACCAGCTCTGAGGGGGGCATTGCGCGCTGCTTCGGTACGATCTTTTCGACTATGTGCCTCGCAATGGTTGTAGCCGCTCAGCCCCTGGCCGCACAGACCGAACCGACGGTCGGTGTCAGTAACGTGGTCGTTGCCGACGTTTCTCCCAAGCATGAATTCGTCGGACGGGTCGAGGCAGTCGATGCGGTAGATGTGCGTGCGCGCATCGAGGGCTTTATCGAAAGCCGCCTGTTTGCCGAGGGGCAGTTCGTTCGAAAAGATCAGGTTCTCTTCGAAATCGACAAGCGCTCCGCGGAGATCGCTCTCGAAGATGCAAAGGCCGGCCTGGCAAGCGCGCAAGCAACACTTAGCGATGCAAAGCGCCGTCTGGAGCGCAATCAGTCTCTGAGCAGCCAGACTGTGTCACGCGCGGTGCTGGAAGAAAGCCAGGCCGCCAGCGAGACTGCGCAAGCCAATCTCCTGTCCGCCCAGGCAAGGGTCGAGCAGGCCGAGCTTAACCTCAGTTTCACGCGCATATCCTCGCCGTTCGATGGCCGCATCGGCGCGGCCGCCCTGTCGGTCGGGAGCTATGTGAACACCTCATCGCCGGCGCTGGCACGCGTGGTGGCGATCGACCCGATCCGTGTGGTATTTTCCGTCAGCGACCGCTCGATCCTGGAGTTGCGCGCGGCAGCAGGAGGCATCGGCAAGGACGAGTTGGCCAAGCGATTTACGCCCGGCCTTCGCCTCTCGGATGGCCAGCCCTACGCGCAGTCGGGCAAGATAGAGTTTTTCGGAAACGAGATCGACGAACAGACCGGAACGCTGGCAATACGCGCGCTGTTTCCCAATCCGCAAGCGCTGCTCATCCCGGGGCAGTTCGTGACGGTCGTCATTTCGCAGGCCGAACAAAAGTTGCGCCCGGTCGTGCCGCTCGGCGTGGTGCAGCAGGATCGCGAGGGCAAGTACGTCCTGTTGGTCAATGCCCAAAGCGAGGTCGCCGTCCAGCGGATCAAGGTTTCCGAGCAGTCCGATGGGAATTGGATCGTCGACGAGGGCCTCAAGGGCGGAGAAAGCCTGATTGTCGAGGGGCTGCAGAACGTGTCGGAGGGCACGCATGTCAAAGCGGTCCCCGCATCGCCGGCCGCCGCGGCAGGCGCGTCTGCGCTGGTTCCAGCGACACAGAGCCCGTCGCCATGAACATTTCCGCGCCCTTCATTGCAAGACCACGATTTGCTATGGTGATCGCTGTCGTGATGATCATCGCCGGCGTGGTGGCGCTGCTTCAAATCCCGGTCGCGCAGTTCCCGCAGATCACCCCGCCCGAAGTCCAGGTCACCGCCAGCTATCCCGGCGCCAATGCCAGCGTGATGACCGACAGTGTCGGCGCGCCGATCGAGGATCAGGTCAACGGTGTCGAAGACATGCTCTACATGTCTTCCTCCAGCACGAATAACGGCACCTACAGCCTGACCGTGACCTTTGCCGCCGGAACGGATCCAGCAATCGCACAAGTCAACGTGCAAAATCGCGTCGCCATGGCCACGCCCAGGCTTCCTGCCGCCGTCACGCAGACCGGCGTGTCGGTGAGGGCGCGGTCCTCCAGCATGTTGCTCGGCTTTGCGATCTATTCGCCAAAGGGAACCAGAGACGACGTCTTCATCAGCAACTACGCGACGATCAACATTCGCGACGCGATTGCCCGCATTCCCGGTGTCGGCGAGGCAAGCGTCTTCGGCCCGGCATACAGCATGCGGATATGGATGAACCCGGACCGGATGCAGGCGCTTGGAGTCACAGCGGCCGACCTTACTGCCGCAATCCAGGCACAGAACGCCCAGGCATCGGCAGGCCAGCTTGGTTCGCCGCCATCGGCGACCGGCCAACAACTGCAGCTGACAGTGATGGCAAGGGGTCGGCTTGCTGACGAAGCCGAGTTTGGCGATATCATTGTGCGCACGAACCGGGATGGCGCGATCGTGCGGTTACGCGATGTGGCCCGCGTCGAGCTCGGCGCTCAGTCCTACGATACGGCCTCGACCCTGAACGGCAAGCCGAGTGCGACGGTCGTCGTCTACCAATCCGCCGATGCAAACGCGCTGGCCGTTTCTGACGCGGTCCTATCGGAACTCACGCGCCTGTCGAAGCAGTTCCCCGAGGATGTTGCCTCCACCGTGGTATTCGACACCACCGCCTTCGTTCGAGAGACGATCCGGGAAATCTTCATCACGCTTGCGATCACCTTCGCCCTTGTCGTTGCCGTGGTCTACGCCTTCCTGCAGGACTGGCGCGCAACGGTCATCCCGACACTGACGATCCCGGTCTCCCTGATCGGCGGCTTCGCGGTGCTCTATGCACTGGGATATTCGGCCAATACGATCACTCTCTTTGCCATTATCCTGGCAATCAGTCTTGTCGTCGACGACGCGATCATTGTCGTCGAGAATGTCCAGCGCGTGATGAGCGAGGCCGGCGTCGGCGTTCGGGATGCGACCCTGCGCACGATGAACCAGGTCACCGGGCCGATCGTCGCGACGACGCTGGTGCTCGCCGCCCTGTTCGTGCCTGTCGCCTTCCTCGCAGGAATAACCGGTGAATTGTACCGCCAGTTTGCCGTGACGATCCTCGTCACCATCACCTTCTCGACGATCAACGCCCTGACCCTCAGCCCGGCGCTTTGCGTCCTCATGCTTCGCCCACCCGAGCACCAGCGCGCCGGGATTTTCAGAAAGCTGAACAATGGGCTTGATGCATCTCGGCGCTTTTATCTGCATCTCCTGCCGTTCTTTGCGCGCAAGGCATTCATTTCGCTGCTCGCCTTCCTGGTCATAATCGCGGGCATCGCTGGTCTCTTTCGGATCCTGCCGACGGGTTTCGTTCCTGCAGAGGACCAGGGCTACCTGTTCATGAATGTTCAACTTCCAAACGCCGCCTCCTTGGAGCGCACGCAACAGACGATCGCCACGGTGAGCTCCATCCTGCAGCGAACGCCGGGTGTGGCCAATACGATCGGGATCGCCGGCTCCAGCATGGTTGGCGGCGGTGGCTCCAACTCGGGGATGATCATTGCAGCGCTGAAGCCGTGGGGCGAGCGTGGCCGCGACCAAAGCGTCTTTGCGCTGATGAACCGGCTTAGGGCAGAATTTGCGGCCGTTCCGACGGCCTCCGTGGTGGCATTCAACCCGCCGGCAATCCCGGGACTTGGAACCACCGGTGGCTTTGACTTCAGGCTGCAGGCGCGGGCGGGTCAAAGCCAGGAGGAATTGGCCGAAGTGATGCGCGGCCTGATCACCAGCGCCAACAAGACGCCGGGGCTCGCCAGCGTTTTCAGCACGTTCTCGGCCGATGTTCCCCAGCTCTATCTCGACATCGATCGCAAGCGCGCCGAACTCTACGGCGTCTCCCCGGCGACGATCTTCAACACATTGCAGGCCCATATGGGCTCGTCCTATGTCGACGACTTCAATCTGTTCTCGCGCGTCTATCAGATCAGGATCCAGGACGAGCCGGGTTTTCGCACCCGCGTCGAAGATATCCAGCGCCTGCGCGTTCGGGGCCAGGCGGGCAACATGGTGCCATTGCAAGCCATGGTGTCGATCTCCGCCGTCTACGGCCCCAATGCGGTCAACCGCTACAATCTCTTCCCATCCGCGGCGATCAACGGCCAGGCCGCAGCGGGAACGAGTACGGGCGAGGCTCTGAACGCCATGCAACGACTGGCGGACGCGACCTTGCCGGCTGGGTTCGGATACGAGTGGACGGGGCTGGCACTGCAGGAAAAGCAGGCCGGCAATCAGACCGTCATCATCCTGATCATGGGCATCATTTTTACCTACCTCTTCCTCGTGGCGCAGTACGAAAGCTGGAGCGTGCCCGTCGCGGTCATGCTCTCGGTCACAGTTGCGGTACTCGGAGCGCTCGGCGGTCTGCTCGTTGCCGGCCTCGATCTCGACATCTATGCGCAGATCGGCCTGCTCCTGTTGATCGGATTGGCTGCGAAAAACGCCATCCTGATCGTCGAGTTCGCAAAGGAGAGGCGGGAGGCCGGCATGAGCATCATGGAAGCCGCGACCGAAGGAACGTCGCAGCGCTTCCGCCCTGTCGTGATGACAGCAATGGCCTCGATCCTGGGCGTCATTCCACTGGCAATCGCCACAGGCGCCGGCGCCGGCAGCCGGCAGGCAATCGGCACGACCGTTCTCGGGGGCCTGCTGGTCGGAACGCTGATCGGCCTGCTGATGATCCCCCTACTGTATATCGCCGTGCAAAGCACGCGCGAGGGGATCAAGCGGCGCCTGTTTGGACCAACGGCCAACGACCCGTTTGTTACCGGTGGTACAGCCGACTGACTCATGGCGCGCCGCGATCATAAAACGTTGCTACGTTAGCCCCCGCCGCGCAACGCTTGGGCAGGTAGTGCCCGTCTGCTGAGGAGACCCGCCGTGAGGGCGGTGGCCTCGACACCCCTCGCTTAGAGAGCCGAACCTCATTGGGAAACCACCAGCAAGGCTGGTCGTATCACAGGTTCGGTTACGACCTGACGGGCCGAGGCCAATGATCCGTATCGTGATCCGGATGTTGCCGATTTGAGGCTTGGATTCGTGGCAGGTAACCTTGCGGATCCACGGCATAGGTCGGCGCATCGCCAGGAAGCGATACCAGCATGCCGTACCACGAAACACGGCTCTCATTGCCATATTGCACTACGGGCGGAACCTCACTGGGATTATCGAAGCTTCCTGCCATGACACCGATGTCCGGAAACTCAGGATAATCGAAAATCATCGGAGTGCCACACTCACTGCAGAACCCCCGGCGAGCAAGCTCGGAGCTTTTGAACCACGACAGCTTGCCGCGCGTCACCTGAAAATCGCTCTTCAGGACCGGGCAGATCACCGCAAACGGCCCGCCCACCGCCTTCTGGCACATGCGACAATGGCAGACATGAACATTCTCCGGCTGACTATCGCACCGAAAGCGCACCGCGCCACATTGGCATCCCCCAGTATGGGGACGCAACCCACCCTCCGTCATGCTCTCTCCCTCGTCGGCGCCATAATGGACGCGGTACGACATCGTAGTCGTCACATGGCGGGATGCAACCGTCTACTCAAACCGCTTCCACTGACCGGGAGAAGTGGCGACACCTTGACCTCCAAACCCTGCCTGTCATCCTTGATGAAAATCGGCACCTCTTGAGCCAAGCCCGTCATGGAATCAACAGGTTAAAGTATTTATTGAATTAATCACTTAGTAATCCGCACGCATTACAGAGTATTTTATATTACGTGACACACTCATATTTGAGTTGCATCAGGCAACCCATGTCTGTAGTTGAATAAATACACTCACCAATATTTTTATATGCACAAAATCGGATTTTATAGTGACAATACAGCAGCGATAGAAACGGGCGGGCTTCTTCACATACAGGACATTCCCTTGATGAAGACAATTGCATATTTGACGTATGGAAACCGGCGCGAGTACGGGCTGGAGCTAACTTACAGTGTAATGTCAGCCGTCCATTTCCTCCGGCAGCGCAATGACAACATTCAGATTGTGTTGATAACCACGGCTGCGAGCCGGCGTGACGATCTCCCCGTTCGACATCTTATTATTGATGATGACGAGATGGATCGGTGGATGCTTGACGGAAAATACGCCCATGCTGCGAAATACGCGGCTTTTCTGCGCGCTTTGGACGAGTCTCAGGGACAGGTCATCCTGATTGATACGGACACCTACTTCACCCAGCATCCTGAAACGCTTTTCGAACGGATCGGTCCAAAGCGCGCGTTGATGCACGACTACGATACTACGCTTGGAACTCACCCGGAATGGACCAAGTTGCTGGCACAGATCGGTGGTCCAATTGCCGGCTATAGAGTTGACGGCGCCTCGGTTATGCTCAATTCCGGGATCGTCGGCGCAGATTGGTCAATTCGGTCACAGATTGACGAGGTCTATGATCTCATGAGCGGACTCTTTGCGATCGAGCCCGTTTTCAACATTGAGCAGTTCGCCTTCTCCGCCGTACTGGGCAAGTACGCTTCGCTGTCGGTGTGCCCGGATGTTGTGAGGCACTATTGGGGTTTTGATAGACCGTTCGTCCAGGCCCAGATCGACGATCTGTTCCCACAATTTTCACGGGATCTGTTCGATCAGCATGTCGGACAACTGTGTGCGTTCGGGACGCCCCCAAAGCCTCTGCGGCATCGCCTGAGAGCCAGGCTCATGGCGGCGTTACGCGGCAATAATCGGCAATATGGTTTTGCCTATCTCTCATATCTGTGCGCCTTGTCGAGTGAGAACCCAAAACTAGCCGATGCATGGGCAAATACGGCCTTGGATGTGCTCCTGGAAAACCCAGCGGGCTGGGCCGACATCAAGACCTATGTAAGGCAGGACTTTCGTGAATTTGTCACCGAACGCCTGGAGCAAAACTCATGGATGCAACCAGCTACCCGCCAACGATGGCGAGAACACTGGGGTGATGCACCCCTTTCGAGTGAGCGACAGCCTTGTGATGTCCGCACTTTTGCCTAGACGCCGACGTCGGACGGAAAAAGGAAGGGCCTTTGCATGTATCCTGATTTCGCTGCGACAGAGCGCTCGAAAGGTTCCGAGGCCAACGGACTGAACAGTCCCGCTAGCCGTTGATCAGGGAACGCGATCTCCCGCGGCATCAAAAAGGTGAAGCTTTGCCAGATTGATGCTGAGTTTCACACGCTCTCCCGGCTGAACGTCGACACGATCGCGAAGCATTACCGTCGCCGTCTGGTTCCCGATCTTCACGATGAGCATCGTCTCCGGGCCGGTCGGTTCAACCAGAATGATCTGGGCCGGGACACCGGTGTCATCCGCTGAGAGGGCAACGTGCTCCGGCCGGATACCATACTGGGCGATCGCGGCGGTGCCTCGATCGTTGGGCAAGGGCAAAGCAGGGCCGCCATCCAGCACAAAGCGACCCTCGACAAGCGTCCCATCGAACAGGTTCATGGCGGGAGAGCCGATGAAGGTCGCGACGAAGGTGTTTACAGGACGATCATAGAGATCGAGTGGCTTTCCGACCTGTTCGATACGACCGGCGCGCATGACCACGATCTTGTCGGCCATGGTCATGGCTTCGATCTGGTCGTGCGTGACATAGACGGTCGTCGTCTTCAGGCACTGGTGCAGTTCCTTGATCTCGGCGCGCATCGTTACCCGCAACTTCGCGTCGAGATTGGACAATGGCTCGTCGAAGAGAAACACCTTGGGGTGTCTCACGATCGCCCGGCCCATCGCCACGCGCTGGCGCTGGCCACCGCTGAGCTGCTTCGGCAGCCTGTCGAGGAGTGGCTCAAGCGCCAGTATCCCGGCCGCCTCGCGCACGCGCTTTGAGATTGCGGTCTTGTCCTGACCCTGAAGCTTCAGGGCAAAACCCATGTTCTCCTCGACCGTCATGTGCGGATAGAGCGCGTAGCTCTGAAACACCATGGCGATGTCGCGTTCCTTCGGCGGCACCTCGTTGACGACACGCCCACCGATGCGGATTTCGCCGCCGCTGATGTCCTCGAGGCCTGCCAGCATACGCAGCAAGGTGGACTTGCCGCAGCCTGATGGACCAACAAGTGTAACAAACTCACCGTCGGCTATGTCCACGGAAACGCCGTAGATCACGGATGCCGCGCCATACTGCTTCTTGACTTCGTCGATTGCGACCGATGCCATGATATCCTCCCACCAAAATTAGAGCTTGAGTTGCCAGACGCGGGCGCTGGCGATCGAACCATTTCCTTGAGATAGCTGTGCCGCCTTGACGCCCATGAAGGTCGGCAGGCGCTTGGTTCCGGTCCACCGGCCGTTGTCGGCAAAGACTTCGATCGATCCGGCGTCCAGAAAGACCCGTACCGTAGATGGTCGCGCACCGGCCGCGAGGTAGCGGGGCGAAGCTTTGCCACCGCGCTCGCCGAAGAGGATCTCCAGGCCTTCCGCGTCGAGGCGAAGTGCAAGATCGATGTCTGTATGATCGAAGCGCAGCTCGAAGGCCGCACCCGGGCTTGAAAGATCCAACTCGATCTCGACGGCGCCGTTCTCCAACGGCAGCCGTTCGCCCGCTGCCAGACGACCGGTACCATCGAGCTCCGCATGCCGAAGCGCGTTGACACCTTCGACCGGCGGCGTAAGGACGGCCGTCCCATCCCACAGAACCCGACGCGGCAAGGTCATCGCCGTTGGAAAGTCCTCCTTCTTGGAGACATCTGTCCAGTTGGCGAGCCACGCAATCCCGACCGGCCCGCCATCGTCGACGAAGGCCTGGAAGGCATAGGCGTCCGACCCGAAATCCAGCTCCTGCTCCAGCTCTGGCGTGAAGCTTTGGCCATCGAAACGCCCGACCGTGACGCTGGTCATATTGCGGCGCCCCCTCTGATCCCGGCTCGTCAGAAGTCCGAAGATCAACGCCCACCGCGTTTCGGAAGTCCCGGCATCGCCAAGCGGCACCATGCACGGGCATTCCGCAGCCGTCATGCCGTAGCGATTTTCTCGGTGCAGCGTGCCGAGGAAGGTCCAGCCATCCGCACCGACCGGATCAAGCGTCTCATAGAGCAGAACGACGCCCCCGGCTTTGTCGCGGCTGCCGATCAACATCTTCCAGCGCCCGTCGGGGCCTTTGAAGACGTAGGGATCGCGAAAGTCGAGCGTCAGGTCCAACCCGCCTGGTCGTTCCGGGAGGATCACGGTGGACGGCTCCGCCGATAAACCGTCGAGGCTGGTGGCCGACAGCTGGATCTGCTCTTCCGGTTTTCGATCGCGCACCTGCTCGGTGTAGAAGACACGGATATCGTCTCCGCCCTGCCCGGTTGCCGCTATGGCCGAACCGGAAAAGGCGCCGCCGCGTCCGTCATTGCGCTGCGACAGGTCATCGGACGGAAACAGGAAGACCGGCAGATGCCGCCAGTGGACATAGTCGTTCGACACGGCATGTCCCCAATGCATGGTGTTCCAGCGCAGGCTGTGAGGATAGTGCTGGTAGAAGAGATGCACCTGACCGCCAAAACGGCCAAACCCGTTCGGATCGTTCATCCAGCCGAACAGCGGCCGAAAATGATAGCCGTCCGAAAGGGCGGGAGGCGCGTTCTCGGCGCTGTGGTGGAGAACACGGATCCCCTCGTTCTGCACGCGCGTGGGGAGGAAGGCGTAGATAACCGAAACGTCAGTTGCTTTGGCATCGTAGGACAATTCGAGACTGCCGCCGCGAGGCAACGCAACCTTGCAAAACTCGAACTCTTCCGTCCTAGCGGTCGCCACCTGTTGAAGCTCGATACCATCGAGCTCAACACTCATCGTCGCGACCTCGCCTGGTCGGCGCGATTTGAGCCAGAGGTGGATGACCGTTCCAGTGTCGAGTTCAGCACGCACGGATTGGCGGGCAGACGGGATGGTCGTTGCCTGGTAAGTCATCAATCAACCTTTCACGGCGGAGCCGACGAACGAGCTCACGAACCAGCGCTGGAACGCGAGATAGAGGGCGAGAATAGGGATCATCATCAGGACCGAGGCTGCCATGGCGCGATCCCAATAGATGCTGTCCTGACCAAAGAAGGTGGCAATCGCGACAGAGATCGGCCGGGCATAATCGGTCTGCGTCACCAGGGTCGGCCAGAGATACTGGTTCCAGCTTTCGATACCCATGAGGATCGATACGGTTGCCAGAGCCGGCAGACTGAGTGGCAGGTAGATCGAGCGGTAGATCCTGAAGATCGACGCTCCGTCGATCTCGGCCGCCTCATAGAGCTCTTTCGGAAGCTGGGCGAAGAACTGGTAGAAGAGGAAGATGTAGAGCGGGCTGGCGACCCAAGGCAGAATCTGGACGGCGAAGGTGTCCGTCAACCCGGCGCGCGACATCATCACCACCAGCGGCATGATGATGCTTTCCTGGGGGATCACGTAGAGCGCGACGACGAGCGACAGAAGCACGGCCTTGCCGCGCAGCGAGCCCCAGGCGAGGATGAAGCCCGCCATCGAATTGACGACAAGGCCGGACGCGACGGTAACAGCCAGGATCACCAGCGAATTGAAGAGATAACGGCCGTAGGCAAGCTCGCCGGAGAAATGGGCGATCTCGTTGAAGTTGGAGAGCGTCGGGTTCGAAACCCAGAAGGCGCGGAAGCTGCCCATGTCCGCCAGAATCTGGAAGCGGTCATCCTTCAGGCTCGCGATCAGGAGCATGAAGAGCGGCGAGATCACGACAAGCGCGATAATGAAGATTGCGACCGTCTGAACGAGGCGAAGCGAGATCTTTCCGGAGCGTTCGGCGGGCACGACACGGGGGAGAGCGATATCAGACATCGAAGCGTCTCAGCAGTTGGCGCTGAAGCAGCGCGATTACGAGGACGATGACGAAGAGGATCACCGATACGGCGGAGGCGTAGCCAAGCTTCTGCTGCTCGAACCCAGTCCTCACCATGTAATGAACGACCGTTTCCGTGCTTCCGCTCGGTCCACCTTGGGTCAGGATGGAAACCTGGGTGTAAAGCTTGAAGGCCTGGATCGTCGTGATCACAAGCACGAAGACGTGGGTCGGACGAAGGCCCGGCATGGTGACGTGCCAGAAACGCTGGAAGACGTTGGCTCCGTCGATCCTTGAGGCATCGTAGAGTTCATCGGGAATTCCCTGGAGACCGGCGAGATAGACGATCATCTGGAAACCGTAAGCCTGCCAGGCCGACAGAAGGACGATGGAGAACATTGCCCATTTGGGATCACCGAGCCAATCGATCGGCTGGATGTGGCCGGCGGAGAGAAAGCCGACGATCTGGTTCAGCGGGCCGCTCGGATACTGGAAAAGCGTGCCCCAGATAACGCAGACGACGACCATCGAAGTGATGGCTGGCAGAAAGAACATGCCGCGAAGCAGGTTGCGACCGGGGATCTTCTGGTGGAGCAACAGTGCTGTGGCAAACGCCATGCCGCACTGGACGGGCAGCACCCAGATGGTGAAACGCGTCACATTCCACAACGAGGTCCAGAACAGCGGGTCGTTGAAGATGCGCATGAAGTTCTGCAGGCCGATGAAGCGCACCGGTGTCGGGCGCGGCACCAGCGGCTGGTTCGTCATCGACGTCCAGAACGACAACAGGAACGGCGCAATCAGGAAGCAGGCGAGCAGGACGACTGCCGGTGCAATCATCAGCATTTCCTGCATGAGCCGGCCCGGATCCCGGCGTCTGCCGACGCGCGGTCGGGCAGCGGCAGGTGATTGTTGCAGTGTCATCGTCTCCTCCTCGCAGTCTGTTCTGTCATGACGGGCGCTTCCGGGGCCGGACCGTCCGGCCCCGGGGCTCAACGCTTATTGCTGGGCATCGAACGGCGGATAGCCGTCATTGTCCTCGATATCCTCGTCTATCTTCTGGGCGGCTTCAGACAGAGCCTGCTTTACGTCGCCGCCGTTGAAGGCCTTGTCGACGGCCTGCATGAAGGCTGAGGTGATCGCCGGATAGGCTGGATGCGGCGGACGCGCGACCGCCGTCTTCGACGCCTGCTCGAAGGCCACTGCCATTGCACCGCCCGGAGCGTAAAGCGGCGAGGATTCCGCGAAGCTCTTCAGGCCGGGGAAGGCAGACTCGTGCTTGGCGTATTCGCGATAATCCTTGTCCTTCAGCATAAAGCTCAGGAACTTTCCGGCCACATCAGGATGCTCGGAGGTCTTGGTGATTCCCCAGATCCAGGTGCCGTTGGGGCTGACACCCTTGTTGCCGAGCTTCGGCAGCGGCATCACGACGATATCGTCCTTCATGGCCGCCGCGGCTTCCGCGTAGAACCAGTGCCCACCAAGTGCCAGTGCGGCCGGACGGCCCTCCGCATAGAACTGGTTGGTGCCCGATGATCCAGGAACAACCCAGCCGTTCTTCACCCATCCCTGCATCATCGTCAGCGCGCCGACGCAGGCATCGCTGTCGAGTGTTCCGGTCGCCTTCCAGGTCGTACGATCGATCAGGTCGCAACCGGCACTCTCAAGCAGCGGACCATAGGCATAGGTGATCCATTCGGTCTTGATGCCGTAGCCACGGAAGGTATCGATCGGCCACTTCACCCCGTCGAGCTTGGAGAGTTTCTCGAGATAACCTTCGAACTCCTCCTTGGTCCAGGCATCGTCGACCGACTTCGGAATGCGTGCGCCGATGGCTTCCAGGTATTTCTTGTTGCCGTAGAGCACGACCGACGAGTCGGTGAGGCCGACGGCGTAGAGTTCCTTGTCGATGGGGTAGGTTCCCTGCGACACGTTCGAAGACGTCATGTCGTCGATGACGTCCTTGTCGATAAGCGACTTGATCGGCTGCAGATAGCCGGACCAGGCATAGTTGGCGAGGAACGGCGCATCGATCTCCATGATGTCAGGCAGCTGCTTGGACATGACAGCGGCGCTGAACTTCTCATTGTAGGCGTCGTGGGGCGCATAGATGAACTCGATGTCGACGTCTGGATTGGCCGCTTCGAAGCGCTTTGCGACATCAGCATAGGCTTTGACCCAACCCGGATCGCCCTGATGCATCATGTGGATGACGGTCTTTGCGTCGGCAAAGCCGGCGGTCGCCACCAGCGAGGCCGAAGACAGAAGCAGAGCTTGAAGTAAACGTTTACCCATTTATATTCTCCTCCATTGATAGGCATGCGTCGATGTTTAAACGGAAGACCGTTCCACGAGCTGGAACGGCAGCTTTCGCAGCATGGGCCCGCCGGCTTCCTCGGCCAGCAGGATCTCGGCGGCAAGGCGGCCCATGGCCCGATGCGGCAGCGCCATGGTCGTCAAGGGCGGATCGAGACGCGAGGCGATCTCGATTTGGTTGTCGAAGCTTGCCACGGCAACGTCGCCGGGGATCGAGGCCCCGACCCGACGGAGCGCGGCATAGACCTCCATGGCAACGCGATCATTGCCACAAAGGATGGCGTCGGGTCGGTCGGCGGCCTGCATCAGCGCCGTGACATGCGACAGGACAAGGCTGGGCGCGCGGTCGCTGTAGATCGCGCGCCGGACAGCCGGCAACACGGCAACAGGCGCAAGGCCAGCCTCGGCCAAGGTGATCCGGAAGCCCTGCTCGCGCAAATCGCCCGCCAGCAGGCCTGGAAGATTGATGAAGGCAACGCGACGCCGGCCGGCGTCAAGCAGGTGACGGGTCATCTCCGCGGCGGCCGCCTCTTCGTCAGGCACCAGCGAGATCACGCGACCATCCACCTCGCGGCAGTTGATCATGACGCCGACGTTTTTGGCGAGTTCCGGCGGCAGCGCCACGGTCTTGTGGTACATGGCGGCAAACGCAGTCGCACGCGGGCGAAACCGGCGAACCTCTTCAAGAACGGAACCAACGTCGCGGTTTCCCCCAAGATTCATGACGAAGACCGCAAGCTCAGCGCTTCGGGCAGCACCATCGAGACCACGAATGATCTCCGTTGCGAAGGGAGAGGTGATGAGCTCGTCGGCGACCACGCCGATTAGCGGCAGCCACCCTTGACGCACGCCACGGGCTGCGAGATTGGTGACATAACCGAGTTCGTCTGCGATTTCCTTGATCTTCGCACGCGTCTCATCAGACATCCGCGCGGAGCCGCCATGGAGCGCGCCGGAGACGGTCTTGATTGAGACCCCCGCCCTTTCCGCGATATCCGACAGCGATGCCGCCACTTGGTTCCTCCCTTGGGTTATCGATTACCCAATTACTCCCACAGGCGCCCCGTTGTCAAGACGGATGATTTCGATCGGGTCCTTCTCCTAGGCAAGCGAAGCAGGCCTACTTCCACATCGACCGCATGCGGGCGCCAACGTCGATGCGTATTTGACGGGTGCTGCGCTCACTTGCGTTCGCCGAAACTTTCGGCCAGCTCGTCACCTCGAAGAACTGCAGCAGGGTGACGGGGATGAACCGCGTCCGCGAGGCATAGACATGGCGGTCTCCCTGCGTGTTCTGGCCATGCGTGAAGAACCGCTGTGGCGTCAAAAGTGTGAGGCTGTCACGAGCCCTCGTCATTCCGACATAGAGGAGGCGGCGCTCCTCCTCCAGCTCGGCCGTCGTTCCCGCTCCCAGATCCGACGGAATACAGCCGTCCACGACGTTGAGCATGAAGACGGAACGCCACTCCTGCCCCTTGGCAGAATGGATCGTGGAGAGGATCAGATAATCCTCGTCAAGCAATGGCACACCGGCCTGATCGCTTGTGGCATCGGGTGGGTCCAGCGTCAGCTCGGTCAGAAACCGCTCGCGGTTCGGATAGCCGCCGGCGATCTGCTCCAGTTGCAGAAGATCGGCCTTGCGCGTGTCGGCATCTTCATGGATGCGGTCGAGATGCGGCTCGTACCAGCCGCGCACCGTCCCGATCTCGCTTGGCCAGACAGCCGAGGATTTCCGCAATCCGGACAGGAGATTGGTGAAATCCGCCCAGGCATCACCGGTTTTCGGTGGCGGCGGGATCTCGGCAAGCGACAGCAATGGCTCGGGCTCGGCCGCGATCGTGTCGAGGATCTTTCCGGCTGTTTGCGGACCGATGCCAGGAAGCATCTGAAGAAGCCGAAAACCCGCCACGCGATCGCGTGGATTCTGCGCAAAGCGCAGCACCGCGAGCAAGTCCTTCACGTGGGCACTGTCGAGAAACTTCAGGCCGCCGAACTTCACGAAGGGAATATTGCGACGCGTGAGTTCGATTTCCAGCGCGCTGCTGTGATTGGACGACCGGAAAAGCACCGCTTGCTGCTTGAGTGACGTGCCAACTTCACGGTTCGCCAGGACCTGTTCGACGATGTAATTTGCCTGATCGACCTCATCCTTGACGGTCACGAGCAGCGGGCGTTGCTCGGATTCACGATCCGTCCAGAGGTTTTTGGTGAATCGCTCTCTGGCGAGATCGATGACACCGTTGGCGGCGGCCAGGATCGGCTGTGTCGAGCGGTAGTTGCGATCGAGCGTGATGACGTCGGCTGGCGCCGGCGAAAAGGCCTTCGGAAAATCCAGGATGTTGCGAACCGTCGCGGCGCGAAAGGAATAGATCGACTGGGCATCATCGCCAACCACGGTGAGCCCGTGGCCCCCAGGTTTCAACGACATCAGGATCGACGACTGCAAGCGATTGGTATCCTGGTACTCATCGACCAGCACATGATCGAAGCGATTGCCGATATCCTCGGCAAGCAAAGGATCGGAGACCATCTGCGCCCAGTAGAGCAGCAAGTCGTCGTAATCCAGGACATTCTGCGCCTGCTTTGCCTCGACATATCCGGCAAAAAGCTGCTTCAGCTGCTCCTCCCAGCCGAGCACCCAGGGATAAGCGGATTTCAGCACGTCGATGATGCTGCTCTCGGAATTGACGACGCGAGAGTAGATGGCAAGGCATGTGCCTTTCGTCGGAAAACGGCTGTCCGTCTTCGACAAGCCAAGTTCGTGGCGAACAAGGTTCATCAAATCGGCGCTGTCTTCCCGGTCATGAATGGTAAAGTCGACGTTGAGACCGATCTGCTCGGCATACGTTCGCAGCAGGCGCGCACCGATCCCGTGAAACGTGCCCGCCCATGCCAGCGCATCAGTCATGACCGCCGCATTGTCACCCAGCACCTGCCGACAGATGCGCTGGACCCGCCGCGCCATTTCCGCCGCGGCTCTACGGGAAAAGGTCATGAGGAGGATACGGCGCGGATCAGCACCATTGACGACAAGATGGGCGACCCGGTGAGCAAGTGTATTGGTCTTTCCGGACCCTGCCCCGGCAATGATCAAGAGCGGCCCAGCCGCCGCTCCATCATTCAAGCCCACCCCATGTTCAACCGCCTCGCGCTGGCGATCATTCAGTTTTTCCAGATATGTCGCGCCCATTACCCTCTGCCACTTTACGGTTCCAATCGCCGGCTTTCCGCTCGTTCTTGGCAACGAAATCAGCGGATAAGCCCCTAGAAGATCGACTCACCGTCGCGCTCAGAACAAAAATAGAACGTACCAGTTCGTGGGCGGGCTGAAAAGCCTGCCTCGCGACACCGACTGAATCCAACGCGGTGGGTGGAGCTGATGCGCCGGCGGGCATCAGCGGTCTCTGGCGATTTTGCGAGAACGCACACCGTCAGGCATAGTCATCGATTGCGCCGCAATAACCCCCTCTCTCCAGGCTCGGAAACGAGTTACTCAGGGCGCACAACTCTCTAGCTCTCCGTCGCGCCAACGCGACGGAGTCAGAGTCTGCAGCTGAGTTTGACGAAAATTACTTCCGCTTAGCCGTCGTAGTGGCCTGAGAAGACCTGCTCCGCGGACTTGACGACCACCGCGAGGTTCACGCCTTTCGTGATGACTGTTCCCCCCGCCCTCAGGTCGGCAACCGCCTTGAGCGTGCCCGCCTTGGGGGCATCCAGCGGCTGGACGGTGCCGGCTCCCAGATCGGCGACCCAAAGACCATCTTCACCTGCAATGCTGATGACTACGACTGCGGACATGCTCTTCCCCTTTTCAACGGTTAACGTTCAAAATCCTGCCTTCTTCAGGCCTTCACGGTAGAGATCCTTCTGCCACTGCTCCTTGCTCGGAACGGCGGCAAGCCATTTGTCGACATCAAAATTCGGGTTGGCCTCCCGAACCCTTCGCACGCAAACCCGCGCCATGTCCTGGCGGCCGAGCATGGCCCAGCTGGCGGCGGCCAGCCGGTCGGCCAGGCTCGGGTCGGCCATTCGGCCTATGTAGTCCAGTGCCGCCTGGAACTCGCTAAGCGCATAGTTCGCTCCCGCCGCGGTCCAGAGATAGGGGTCGGGGCTCAGCGGATTGAGTTCGATCGCCCGTTCGATCTTCTGCAAAGCCATGCTCGGGCGCGAGCAATGCACCAGCGTATCGGCATGATCGGCGATGACATCGGCATAGTGTGGCGCAAGGTTTTCAGCCACCTCCATCGCCTCCGCGCTCTCATCGAATGCGCCCTGCAGCAGCTTGGCGACGCCGAATTCCCGGAAACCATCGGCGAAGTCCGAGCGTTTCTCGATGGCCTTCTTTGCTAGGTTCTCCGCCTGGGTTAGCAGGTCGATGTCGCCTCGAGCCGTCAGCAGCCACTCCTTCGAATAGGTCCGGCCCATCGAACTGAGCGCCGGCGCAAAATCCGGACTTGCGCTGAGGGCTGCGCGCATCTCGCCGCGCGCGCGGCGAAGGTTGGGCAGCGTCAGCCTTGCTAGATGTTGCCGGCCAACGAGGTATCGATGGTAGGCGATCGGATGCAGCTGAAGATCGGCACGGACCTCCTCGTGGCGCGCGATTTCACTCGATACGCAAAGCGCGATCTGCCGGGAGATCGCCTTGCGATCGCGCAAGAGCGAATGGTGCGTCAGGCGAAAGCGATCAGCCCAGAGGATCTGGCTGTCGTCAAAGAAGATCAGCTGGACAAACAGCGTAACTTCATCGCCCACGGCGTTGATCCGTGTCTCGAGCACATAGTTGACGTTGTGGCGTTCGAAGAAGGCCGCCTGCGTTTCCTGATGATGGCTAATCTGGATCGCCGAATAGGGGGCAATGACCTGCAGGCTGTTGAACGCACAAAACCCGATCGTTATGTCTTCAATCAGGAAGGCGGCAAGCGAGGCCGCATCGGCGTGCGTGGATTGATTGGTCGGCGGCAGCAACACCAGCCGAGGCACGGTAATGCCAAGCTCTCCCGACACCAGTGGCAAGCCGGACGCTCCGGAACCCTCAAAGGGAGCCGAAACGCGAGCGGCAACCTTTGGTTTTTGCTCGCTTGGCTTCAGTTGAAGCGTGTCGAGCCCTTTCGCGATCGCATTGCGGCGCTCCTCGAAAAAAGACTGCAGCGACGCCACCTGCTCGCCGGCGTCAAGCGACTGCACGAGCAGGTTCAGCGTATCCTGATCCCGCGGCCCCGATTTGAATAGGATGATGGCAGCATCCCTCAGGAGCCTGGATTGCTCCTTGGTCTGTGCCAATTGCGAGGCTGATCTCAGCGTGTCTTCCAGGAGGTCGCCATGATACTTTTCCCGCTCGGAGAGCCAATGCCTGAACTCACGGCTTTGCGTGCTGGCCGTTCCCAGGAATGTCTGGTCCATTAACCTTACAAGGCCTTTAAGCCGGACGAACGGATCCGGCTCGTCCCCGACGAGCAGCAGGTCGGAAGACAGCGCCGCGCGATTGATCGAGACCGCACTCCCTTCCAGAGACAGGACCTCGACCCCAAGTTCATTTTGAAGTGCCGCAATTCTCGAAAGCAGCTTTCGCAAGGTGGAATCCGAGATGCCGCGATCCCGTTCTCCCCACAAGAAGCGATCCAACGTCGCTCGGTAGGCGGTCCCCTGCTCACTCGTCAGCAAATATGCAAGCAACAACAGGCCTTTTTCAGGGAATGCAACCACGTTGCCCTCCCTGTCCATGAGCTGCAGTTTCCCGAAGGTCTCCAGGACAAAAGCCATTCCTGCTGTCTAAGCCTCTCGCGCGTGTTGCGTGTCCGCCAGACGCCACATTGTCACGATGTTTCCCGAGATTCAACGGCTGCATTTCTTCAGGAGGTACGCATAGGTTGCGTCCATCGATCCAGAACCCGCGATTGGGGGTTGCTCTTAATGAGCAGTCGTACCCCGAGTTTTCAATGCTTTCGAGTTATCGGGCGGACGCAGCCAGGTAGCTTGTCAGCACATCCAGGAAGCGATCGATATCGGCTCTGGTCGTCCGATGGTTGACGATCGCGCAGCGGATCGCCAGTTCGCCTTTGATCGTCGTCCAGGACGGCACGGCCGAACCTGCCTCGTGGAGATCGAGTACCATGTTCCGGGTGAACTCCGTGTCAGCCCCGCGGATCCCGAAACAGACGATGTTGAGGGCAACGGGCGCCTTCAGTTCGAACCTCGGATCGCTGCCGAGACGATCCGCGAGGTAGCGGGCGATCTCACAGGTGTTTGCAATGGAATTGCCGATCCGCTCGCTGCCAAGCGCTTCGATGGTCATCCAGGTCTTCAACGCACGGAACCCGCGCGACAGGTCCGGCCCGAGATCGCAGGGCCAGGTTTCACCGGCGGCAAGCCCCCTGTTGGCGCGCTGCAGATAGGCCGCCGGCTGCGCGAAGGCCCGCTTGTGGGCAATGCTGTCGCGCACCAGCAGGAACCCGGCATCATAGGGAACATGCCCCCATTTGTGGAAATCGAGCGCCACGGACGCTGATTGTTCGATCCCGGCAAATAGCGCGCGCATGGATGGGGAGAGCATTCCAAGCGCTCCGATCGCTCCGTCGACGTGGAACCAGATACGTTCACGACGCGCGATCTCTGCGATTTCGCCGAGCGGATCGATCGCCCCCGTGTTGACGGTTCCCGCGGTACCGACGACCAAAAAAGGGAGAAACCCATCTCTGTGATCATCTGCTATCTGCGCCGACAGGGCGTCAGTTCGCATCCTGCCCTGGCTGTCGACGTCGATCGAGCGAAGGTTGTCCGAGCCGATGCCGCACAGCTGCATTGCCTGGGCAATACACACATGCGCCTCGCGGGATGTGTAGGCCAGGAGCTGCTGTGGCGTATTGCGTAGGCCGGTCTCGCGGCTGGACTGCCCCATCGCCTCGGTCTTGGCGATGGTGACGGCAAGGAAGTTCGCCATCGAGGAGCCGGTGACAAACAATCCGCTGGCGCCAGCCGGATATCCGAGCGCCTCACCCATCCAGCGGACAATCTGCTGCTCGACCTCAACGCCGACATGGTCGCGTCCGCCACAGTTGAGGTTCAGGCCGGCTGCGACAAGTTCGGCCAGCATGCCGACAGGCGTGCCCGCCCCGTGAACCCATCCCATGAATAATGGATGCAGATTGCCGGTCGCGTAGGGAAAGACATGGGTGCGAACGTCATCCAGGACATCCCCGAGGTCGCGCGATGCCGCTGGCAGCGGACGCGCAAATCGTTCCCGGATCCCGGCGTCCATGGGCCGCCACACGGGCTTCTGCCTGATGCTCGCGATATGGTCGATCGTGTCGTCGAGCAGCCGGTGCGCATTCTCACGAAACTGCGCCCAGTCATCGGGATCAAGGCCGGACGGTGCCTCGGTGGGATCGTCGTCCCTCATGCACGCCGCTCGGTTGCCCGGATCGCGGCCCACTTGGCAAACACGATGTCGAGGTTGGACTCGATCGGCTTGAAGGCTTCCTCCAAGCTGTTGCCCAACGCCATGCGCCCCGAGACGGTCGCGATATCCAGGGCGGACGCGGCAACACGTAGCACGCTGCGCGAGCCCAGCTTCACCGCCTGGCCCAAGTGGCAAACGGGCCCCTCACCAGCCTCGCGCATGGCCAGATGGATGCTCTGTGCCTGTGCGAAAGACGCAAATGCGCCGGTCTCGTCGATGATCGTCATCGGCACGATCGCACGGGAGCCAAGGTGTTCGCCGTCATCCTCCGGGTGAAGAAAGGCCCCGTCGATATCACCGATCCGGGCGCGAACCAGCTGGGCGAATTGCCGCTTGATGAGACCCTGCAGACCGTCATCAACGGCAATGCTGTCGGCAAGATTTGCCAGGGCCGCAACCCATCTGAGACCGAGCCCGAGATTGAGTTCCGAACCGAACGCAAAGCCTATGCCCGCCCGAAGGGTTTCCGGCCAGTCGTAGAGCGCCGTGTATTCGGCCAGACCTGCCGGAAGGTCGACAATGGACCCCAACTCCTCCGCGATCGATCCAGGCACCAGAAGCGCGCCCGCAAATGGCGGCCCGGCGATGAACTTCGAACCGGTCACCGCGACCATGAAGCCATCCGCGATGTCCTGGCGCACCGCCGCGTTCGAGCAACGATATTGGCACGCATCAACGATCACACGCACCCGTCCGGGCGCAAGGCCACGGACATGGCGAGCAGCCTGTCGTGTCACGCCGGTCAGACCCGTCTTCGACGTATCGAGCACATGAACGAGCACATCCCGGCCGCGCTTGAGTTCTCGTTCGACCATGGCAACGAGATCCGCGTCGATCTCATCGGGCAGTCTGGCCTGGCCAATTTCGTTGCGGATCGAAATCGCGCACACATCGATGCGATCGGCCGATATACCTTCAAGCGGCGCGCCGGCGGCCACCGGACGGCCGAGCGCGGTCAGATCGGAATAATGGCGGCCGGCTGCGGCGAGCGGAACACCGCTCCCCGTCTCATCAGGCGCAATCAGGATGTTGGTCAAGGGGCGTGTCGACAGGCCCGCCATCATGCAGATGGCCAGAAGCTCCACATCGGTGCCCGACGCGGCAAGAATGATCTCCGCGTCACCACAGGCAAGTTTGTGACGGATACTGGCTCGCAGGTCGTCAAACCATCGATCGACGGTAACCGACGATGGTGTGTCCATTCCGAACAGCCGCTGCAACTCGTGACCGGCAGCGGCCAGCCCCCTGGCAGACACGTTGCTTGCGGTCGTCGATGCGAACGAAATCTCGTCTTCCGCCAGCGTCGTGCGCGTTCCATACCGGTTTCGGCCGGTGAACGGATCAGACAGGATTCGACGGTCCCCGCCGGCGCTCAGCAGAAGCGACAGGGAATGGAAAAGCCCCTCGCTTCCGAGCGACCGATCATTCAGTGCCTGCTGGATCCGCTGCTCAACCGGAGGCATGGCGACCCCGTGTTGCGCGATTGCGAGAGCCTTCACTGGCGCCACGGCTGTTCATGCGTGACTGCCGCACCCGGCAGATGGGACATTGGAGATGCGCCCAACACCGCGCGTTGTTTCAACGCATTCTCGAATGCGGCGAAGAGCTTGTTCATCGCCGCTTTCTTGTACGGGAAGACCTTCTCCGAATCCATGGAATGGACGATCATCGCGACATCCGCCTCAAACAGGAACAGACGTCCGTCATCAAGCTCGGCGCAATCGATCGCAAAGTAGTCCAGGCCGATATGTTGGTGAAGCGCATCGAATGCACGAGCATGGCGCACAGCAAAATCGGTGTCGAAATCTGCCATCCAGGCCGCCTCTTCAAGGCGCCGGTCATTGTGCTGCGCCATGCCGGCGCTCAGATAGTGAACCATCCAATGATCCGAAATCGCGAGATGGCTTGCATAGGGCTTACCGTCGATAACGGCGATGCGCTGCTTGCGGAACTTTCCATCGGCGTCGCTATAGTCGATGAATGGCACGATATAGAATTCGGTCTCGGAGCGGGACGTAAGGTATGTCGAAAGCTCCGCCGTCGTCGCAATCTTCTCCATCCCCTTGCCGGCGTGGGTACCGATCGGGCGCACGATCACCGGATAGGCTTCAATCCCCGCGATCGACCCGATGCTGGCCTCCTCGGCAGCGACACTCTGCAGCTCGTTGCGAGAAATGCGCGTCGTAGCCGCGGCAAGAACGGAGGGTTCGTCCTTGAATGCATCCGCCACCCCTTCGCGCGACAGATCGATGACGCTACGGGGCGCATTATTGACGATAGGACCGGCCCAATTGCTCAACAGCCGCTCGAGATTCTCCAGGACCGGCAGATTTTCGGGCGACTCGCCGACCGCGACGAAAGCAACATCGTGCGCCGGAACATCGTCCAGGCTCGCGGTTTGCGCATCGACATAGTGGAGCCGGATGACCGTGTTGGACGTCTCCAGGAGAAATTCGATCGGCGTATTGGCCATGAAGTCGCCGGCCGTGAGAAGCACGAGCACCGTCAGTCCGGAGCCGTCGCCGTTCCTGATCCTGTAGGACCTGGATATATCAAGCGCCGCCTGCTGGGTTGTCGAGGCATCCTCTGCCTTGCCAAGCGTCTGCAGGATGGCTGAAAGATCCAGGAACGCCGCGGCATCCCGCGGATTGGCGGAGACGCGGGCCATCAGCTTGTCCCAGGTGGGAGAAATGTCGCGCCCCTCGTACAAGGTACGAACGATCGCAGCCTTGCCTATGAGGATGTCTTTGTCTTCCGATATCCGGATCTGAGCCACAGTGCCTGTCAAACGCCAAACTCCTTATGTCGCCGTTGCGCTGAGGCTGAAACGCCGCGCCAGACGGATGCACGATTTGGCCTGTATTTCTGTGCCCAGTGGCTTGTGCGGACCTTGCTTTGACGGTCCCTGAGGCCCGCGCTTGCTGCTTAGATGATCGGAGGTTGAAGAGCCAATGTCACGCGCTCAGGAGTTGGCGCCGTGACGGCGCCTGTGAAGTTCGCGGACTTTCTCTGCGAGGTCAGGAACAGGACCATCCACCTTCGCATCGCGGATCACCTCCTCGATCGCAATCCTGCGAACGGGGGAGACATCGATGCCCATTTCCTGCAGCCAGTCGCCCAACTGATCTGACGAACTCGCATAGACGATGCGGCCAAGCCCCACCCAACCGTGCGCCGCCGCACACATCGGGCAATGCTCTCCCGAGGTATAGACGGTGGCCTTGGCCCGATCCGCAGGCGTCATGTTCTCGGCGGACCATCTCGCAAGCGTGAACTCCGGATGTCGTGTTCCATCGCCGGTTGAATGGATACGATTGCGGTCTTCCGCGAGAACGCTGCCGTCGTCTGCAACGAGCACCGACCCGAAGGGTTCGTCGCCGGCATCAACAGCCTGCGCCGCCAGTTCGACGCAACGGCCGAGATGCTTGAGATCCGTGTCGGTAATCATGGGCGTGCTCCTTGCTTCAGGGGATGGTGGAAAGGATCGTCTCGACAGGCCTGTGTATGACCGGCCTGCCGTTGTCGAAGCTGCGACGTCCGCGCTTCCAGCCGGCGATGACGGGCGCGATTTCACGCACCGCCGAGCGGGGACCGCGGCAATCCATCAATACGATCGTCGCCTCTGCGCCAACGCGTATTCCTGATGAGACGCCCATCAGCTGGGCTGCCGACCGATCGACCATGGCAAACACCGCGTCGATGTCGTCTGCCCGGGAAAGCTGCGCGACGTTGGCATAGAGATTGGCCATGCGGATCAAGGAGGCGTCACCAAACGGCGTGAATGGATTGAGGACATTGTTCGTCGCGATCGACGTGACCACGCCGGACGCCGCCAGGACGTGGGCGGGGGCAACACCGCGCGGCACAAGCCGGTCGGCACCGCGGCCATTGAGGAAGAGGTCGGTCGAGGGCAAAACGGTCAACGCGATACCAGCCTCGACAAGAGCGGCCGCAACCCGCGAAAGACGACCAGGAGACATGGCAGAAAGGTTGGTGACATGGCCGATCGACACCCTCCCCTGCCAGCCGCGCCTGACAGTTTCCTCGATCACGGCCGGCAGATTGGTGTTGGCCGGATCAAGGTCGAAATCGAGGTGAAAGTCGACCGCGACATCATGCTTCTCGGCAAGATCGAAAATCAATCCCACGTGCCGGCGCGGCTCCGGATCGATGTATGGGCACCCACCGATGAGATCTGCACCCTCTGCCAGTGCCTGGTCCAGCATGACGAGGCTCTCGGGCTCGTTGGTCAGTCCTTCCTGCGCAAAGGCGCAGATTTCGACGTCGATCGCGAAGGCAAAATCGCGCCTGATCCGCTTGATTGCCTCAAACGACCGGAAGCCGACCCGCGGATCGATCTCGACGAAAGACCGCATCCGTGTCGTGCCATGAACAATGGCCTTTTCCACCAGGCGCGCGGCGCGCTGATAGACGTCGGCCTCGTTGAAGGCGGGTTTCACTCTCGCCGTCTCGCGCACGGCTTCGGCGAGCGTACCCTCGCAAATGACGCAGCGATCGAGAATGCAGGCCTTGTCGAGATGAATGTGGCTGTCCACGAAACCGCTGAATGCGAAGGCGCCTTGCGCATCAAACTCCTCAATCGCCTCGCATCTGAAACGCGGCTCGACTGCCACGATCCGGCCGCCTTGTACGGCAATGTCGACCAGCGCCCCGTCCTCCTCGGTGCGAACGTGGCGGATGACGAGATCATACGGCAGGGCTGACGTTGTCATAGACCGATTGCGCCGCCGTCGCTGCGCGGGTCATGAGCACCGGCCAGGCGTCCTTGCGCCCCGATCTTGATGATCCCCGCCTGACCGCCCAGTTGGCTGAAGGCGTCGATACCGCTCACCACATGGCCCATCGCAGATAGCGACCCGATGGCATCGGCACCGACATTGCTCTCGATCTTGAGCGTGTGGCGGCTGTCTGAAAACGTCTGGCCAAGCAGGAACCTCGGGCGCGAAAGCGCCGCCAGCGGATCAAGATGATGGTCGGCCAGCAGGCTGATCAGCAGTGCCAAGGTCTGCGGCTGCCCATCGGCACCCTGGGTTCCGTAAAGCAGGTGAGGACGGCCATCCTTCAGCGCCATGCCAGGATTGAGTGTGTAGAACGGACGCTTGCCCGGCTCCAGCCTGTTCGGGCTCGAAGGATCCAGACTGAAGGCTGCTCCGCGGTTCTGCCACAGGATGCCGGTATCGCCGACCACGACACCGCTTCCCCAGTCGAAATAGGTGCTCTGGAGCAGTGACACCGCCCGCCCCTTGTCATCGACTGCCGCCAGGAACGCGGTATCGCCATGCCTATGCGGCTGCGGCCAGGGCATGGCACGCGCCGGATCGATGGCATCCGCCTTGGTTCGCAGCCATTCAGGATCCAGCAGCGCCTCGGCTAACGAAGACGCCGCAAAATCCGGATCGGCAATGCGGTGGCGGTCGAGGAAAGCCTGTTTCACGCCCTCGATCAGCCGGTGATAATAGGCGCTCCCCAAGAAATCGAACCAGGCCATATCCAGATGTTCGAGTATGCCCATGATGCCAAGCGTCGTCAGCCCCTGCGTTGGCGGCGGCGGCGCAAACAGCGTCAGGTCGCGATAACGAAGCGAAACAGGAGTGTCTTCGCGTGTACGGGTCACGGCCAGATCAGCGGCAGTCAGCGGTGAGCCGATCTCGGCTAGACCGCCCGCGATACGCGCGCCAAGCTCCCCCTCGTAGAATTCACGCGCACCGTGGCGGGCAATGGCTGAGAGCGACCGCGCCAGGTCGGATTGCCGCTGGATGCCGCTGCCGGTGAAGATCGCGGCAAAGCCAGGCCATTCCCCCAGCTCGTCGCGGCGAAACTCATGCCAGAAACGCTGCGACGAGCTGACCGTAAAGCCATCGGTCGCAATCCGGATGGCGTCATCAAGCAGGCCGGAGAGGCGTTCCTTGCCCGCCCATGCGGATGTCGAATGGGCGAGCACCCGCTCCCAGCTGTCGACGAGACAAGCGCTGGTCAGCGTCGATCCGGGCCCGCGCGAGGGTATAGCGGTGATACCGTCAATATTGCGGGCCGACTGCCCGATACCGAGAAACGAGCGGACATTGCCATCGGCATCCGAAACCATCCAGACGGCATCGCCACCCAATCCGCAGAAGTGCGGATAAAGCACCGAGAGTGCAGCGCCCGCGGCAACCAACGCTTCGATTGCGTTGCCGCCGCGCTTCAGCACAGCCGCGCCGGCTTCGCTCGCCTGCCAGTGAGGCGTGGTGATCATCGCAGTTTGCGAGGTGGCGCCGGCATCCGCCGTCTGTCTGGTTCCTGGCGTCATCAGCGGACTACAACCCCGTTCCTGGCGACAAGCCGCCCTTCCTTGAACACCTGACGGTCTTTCGGAATGGCGACAACAGCCTCCGGAACATGCTCAGCCGCGAGAGTGACGAAATCCGCCTTGGCGCCAACCTCGATACCGTAGCCTTCCAGCCGCAATGCCTTTGCACCCGAGGCCGTGACCACGTCGAACGCGGCGCTCAGCTCGTCATCGGTATAGAAACCAGAGCGATAGCCGATCATCATTGCGCGACCGAGCATGTCGCCGTCGCCATAAGGCCACCAGGAATCGCGAATGTTGTCGCTACCGCTGAAAACGGTGACGCCCGCGGCCCTGAGCAGTGCAACCGGCGGGAAATTATGATTGCCGGGAGCGTTCGTCATGATCGAGACGCCGCTGCTGGCGATCCGATCGGCGATTTTCCTTGCCACCTCCGGGGGCAGATCGCCAAGTCCATAGGCATGGCTGACGGCAACGTGACCCTGCATGCCGAGCGCCACCGTGCGCGAGCAGATTTCCTCGATGGTGAAGGCGCCGAGCGTGCCCGCGTCGTGCAGGTGGATATCGACGTCGACGCCGCGCTTTTCAGCGATCCCGAAGACGACATCCAGGTGTCCGTTCACATCGCGGTCGAAACTGCCGGGATCAAGACCGCCGACAAGATCGGCACCGAGTGCAACCGCCTCGTCCATCAGTTCTGGCGTCCCAGGGCTCTTCAGGATCCCGCTTTGCGGGAACGCCACCAGCTGGATGTCGATCAGGCCCGCATACTCCTCACGGACCGCAAGGATAGTCTCCAACGACTTCAGGCCCACCGAGCCGTCCACCATCACATGGCTGCGCATCTTCACGCTGCCCTGGCCGATGCACAGATCGAGCTGGTTGCGCGCCCGTACATCCATGGCCGCGGCCTGAGCCATGTTCTGCGCCTGGAAGGCAACGCGCTCATGGACGTCAAAACCGTTCGTGCAGGGTTTGTGCGGAATCCACTTGTCGCCATAAAAGCTGGTATCGAGATGGATATGCCCCTCGACAAAGCTCGGTACGAGTAGCGCGCCGGCCAGATCGACGACAGTGCCGCCCGGTCCGCCTTGGCCAGCCGGCGTGATCGCGGAGATCCGTCCGCCGACCACGCTGATATCGTAGAGTGACCCATCGGCCAGCCGGGCATTGGTAAAAACTGTTTCAATCGTGCTCATTGGCATCTCCTCGTCTTTTGTCGTTTTATTGTCGCGCGCCGGCTTCCGTTTCGGGCAGGCCGGCGCGCCGTTTCAATTCAGGTTTCTCAGTTCTGCGGCAGAGTGCCCTGCACGCCTTCCATCAGCCAGGTCATGCCCTTGATGTCATTATCGGCAAGAGTCTGCCCGGCGGCTACCTTCACCGTTCCCGACTGATCCTTGATCTCGCCGGTAAATGGCTTCAGCTTGCCGCTGATGATCGCCGCTTCCGCAGCTTTCATTTCGGCTGCCACGGATTCGGGCAGCTCAGGGCTGCTGGTCGTCATCTTGACGTAGCCGCCTTCGCCGAGGCCCAGCCAGTTGTTGGACGGCTGCCATGTGCCGGCCATCACGGCCTTGGCCGCATTGATATGAGCTGCGCTCCAGTCAAGTTCGAACGAGACGAGCTGCTTCTTCTTGACGTAAGCCGAGAAGTCGCCGGTGCTGCCGATCGACCAGACGCCCTTTTCTTCGGCGGCAAGGCCCTGAACCGGTGTATTCGGGCTACCGGAGATCACGTCGGCGCCCTGCGCCACCAGCGCGGCAACCGCATCCTTTTCCTTGGCCGGATCCACCCAGGCATTGGCCCAGACGACTTTCAGGACTGCGTTCGGATTGACGCTGCGCGCACCCAGCAGGAATGCATTCAGGCTGTAGATGACCTGCGGCACGGGGAACGCACCGACCCAGCCGAGAACGTTGCTCTTCGTCATGCGACCGGCGGCAATGCCGGTAAGATAGGTACCTTCGTAGTGGCGCGCTTCAAACACGCCGAGATTCTTGCCGGCATCGATGCCAGCGCAGCACTCGAAATGCGAATTCGGCAGCGTCGGCGCGAGTTTCTTGAGGGACGCATACTGCGAGAAGGTGGTTCCGAAGATCAGCTTGTGGCCCTGCGAGGAAAGCTGGCGGAACAGACGCTCGCAATCCTGAACTTGGGCGATGTTCTCCAGCACCGTGACCTTGACCTTATCCGGATAGGCCTTCTCCAGCGCGCGCCACGCGTTGGCCTGGAAATACTCCCAGCCGGTGTCGGAGATCGCCCCCATGTGAATGACGCCGACCTTCAGCACCTCGTCTGCGGCAAACAGCGGCTTGGCGCCGCCGGCGATGGCAAGCGACGCCGCAGCACTGGTCTTCAGGAAATCGCGTCTGGAAAAATTGGTCATGTCAGTTCCTCTCTTTGGTTTCATTCTTGGTTGAAAAAGTCAGCCGTCGGCCGTGAAGGGCTTTCCAAGCGACGCCGGAATGTTGAGGCGCATCAGGGCTGCGTTTCGCGAGATCAGGACGAGCACCACGATGGTCACGATGTAAGGGAGTGCCGACATGAGCTCCGACGGCAGGCCCACGCCTGCGCTTTGCGCGAAGAGCTGCGCAATGGTGGCGCCACCGAAGAGGTAAGCGCCGAGGAAGCAGCGCACCGGTCGCCACGTTGCAAACACCACCAGCGCAACCGCGATCCAGCCGCGCCCGGCAATCAGGCCCTCGGTCCAGAGCGAGGTGTAGATGATCGAGATGTAGGCCCCAGCGATGCCTGCTGTCGCGCCGCCGAACAGCGTGGCGACATAACGGATGCCGTTGACCGGGTAGCCGAGGGCATGGGCTGATGTCGGCGCCTCGCCAACCGCCCGCAGGATCAGACCGGCGCGGCTGCGATGCAGGAAATACCAGACACCGGCAAAGAGCGCCCACGACAGCCAGACCAGCGGATGCAGCTGGCCGAGGACGTTACCGATCAGAGGGATCTTTCCGGCCAGCGCCGATAGCTGCGATGGTTCGATGACGATCGCCATGCCGATATAGGATTTGCCGAGGTAGGAGCCGAGACTGGTGCCAAAAATGGTGAGTACAAGACCGACCGCCACCTGATTGGCCCTGAAGCTGACGGCCAGCACGACGAACATCAGCGCCAGCAGCATCGCTCCCAGCATGGCCGCGACGATCGCCAGGAACAGGTTGCCGGTTGCCATCATCACCATGAAGGCAAGAACCGCGCCGATGACCATCATGCCTTCGACGCCCATGTTGAGGACACCGGCGCGCTCGACGACGAGTTCGCCGAGCGCAGCGTAAACCAGCGGCGTACCGGCAATCAGGGTCGCGACGAGGATCGGGAGAAATTGACTGATCATGCCGATGCTCCTTGCCCGGCGCGGGTACGCAGACGAATGCGATATTGGACGAGGACATCCGTGGTCAGGATGAAGAACAGCAGCGTGCTTTGCAGCAGACCCGTGATCGAGGACGGCATGCCGAGCGACATCTGCGCCAAGTCACCTGCGAGATAGAGCAACGCCATCAGCAGTCCTGAAAGCAGGATGCCGATCGGGTTCAGCCGCCCCAGGAAGGCGACGATGATGGCGGCGTAACCGTACCCTGGCGAGGCAGTCGGAAAGATCTGCCCCAGCGGGCCGGCTATTTCTCCAACACCGGCTATGCCTGCAACCGCCCCACTGACGAGCAGCCCGAGCCAGACGGCACGATTGACGCTGAAGCCGGCATAACGCGCTGCGCCTTCCGACAATCCGGTGACCTTCAGCTGGAACCCGGCAAAGCTGCGGCTCATGAAGACCCAGCCGACGGCAACGGCGACCAGGGCGAAGAGAACGCTCGCATTGGCACGCGTCCCCTCGAGCAGGACGGGAAACAGGGCGTCCGGCGCGAGCGGCTCTGACTGCGGGAAATTGAAGCCCGCCGGATCGCGCCACGCGCCGAAGACCAGCCACGACAGCCAGAGGCCCGCCACGTAGTTCAACATGAGGCTGACGAGGATCTCGCTGGCGTTGAATTTGACCCTGAGAAACGCGGGGATGGCCGCCCAGACCATGCCGCCGATGGCGCCGGCGACGATCATCGCCGGAAGTATCCAACCTCCACCTGCAGGGCCGTAGTGGAGTGCGACATAACCGGAAAAGATTACGCCTACTGTCAGCTGTCCCTCGGCACCGACATTCCAGATGCCGGCGCGGAAGCCGATTGCCAGCCCAATGCCGATCAGCACGAGAGGCGCTGCCTTGATCAGAAGTTCTCCCAGGCCGTAGAGATCGACCAGCGGCGCGGTCAGAAAGGTGACAAGTGCCTCGAGCGGGTTGTGTCCCGCAGAGGCGAACAACATCATGGCGACAACCGCCGTCAGCAGGAGCGAGAGCACCGGCGATAGCCAGACCATCAGCTTGGAGGGTTTCAGGCGGGGCTCAATGCGCATGCGCTGTCTCCTGCCGGCCGGCATCCCCGGCCATTGCGATCCCTATGTCGTCGCGGTTGGCGGCATCTCGCGGCACTGCCTGGCTCAATCGTCCACCCGCGATCACCGCGATCCGGTCGGCGATCTCGAACAACTCGTCGAGTTCTTCGGAAATGACGACGATCGCCGCCCCCTTGTCGCGCAAGTCGAGCAGAGCCTGGCGGATCACCATGGCTGCACCGACATCCACACCCCATGTCGGCTGGGAAACGATGAGCACCGAGGGATCCTGCAGGATCTCGCGGCCGATGATGAACTTCTGCAGGTTACCGCCCGACAGGCTACCGGCGGCCGCCCTCGGGCTGCCGCACCGCACGTCGAACGCCTTGATGCAGCGCTCGGCAAACGCCGTGACGCGATCGAACCTGATCAGGCCGAGCTGCACAGAGCCGCGGCGATTGGCCGTCAGAAGTGCATTGTCCGAAAGTGCCAGCGACGGCACCGAGCCCTGCTTGAGCCGATCTTCCGGAACCGAGCAAAGCCCGAGCGATCGCCGCACAAAGGGATCGAGATTTCCGATCGGCTGGCCGTCCAGCGTGATGGCTTCCCTAGTCGAGAGCTGGGTCTCGCCCGAAAGCGCGGCCAGCAGTTCGGCTTGACCATTGCCCGAGACGCCAGCGATACCAAGAATCTCACCACCACGAACCGCCAGGCTGATGTCCCGCAGCGTCGTACCGAAGGGGTCATCCGTGGACAAGTCGAGACCCGACACCGAAAGGCGGATACGACCGGCCTCGTCGACAGCCGAGCGTTCGCGATAGGCCGGCAGATCGCTTCCCGTCATCATACGCGCCATGGAGGCCGGGCTTTCGAGCCTCGGGTCACAGGTTCCAGTCACCCGTCCGCCGCGCAGGATGGTCGCCCTGTGGCAGAGCGCCTGGATCTCGTTCAGCTTGTGGCTGATGTAAAGAATACTGCAGCCGTCATCGGCTATCTGCCGCAACGTCACGAAAAGGGTTTCGACCGCCTGCGGGGTCAGCACCGAGGTCGGTTCGTCAAGGATCAGCAATTGAGGGTTCTGCAACAGGGCGCGAATGATCTCCACCCGCTGACGCTCCCCCACCGACATCGTGTAGATGTGGCGACCGGGATCGACCGGCAGACCATAGCGCGCCGCGACCAAACTGATGTCGCGTGAGAGCGCGTCCAGCCGTGGCTTGTTGGGCATCGCCAGCGCAATGTTTTCGGCAACGGTCAGCGTGTCGAACAGTGCAAAATGCTGGAACACCATGCCGATGCCGAGCCGCTGCGCATCCGCCGGCGAAGCAATCGTGACCTCGCGGCCGTTCCACAGCATCTCGCCCGCGTCAGGCCGCACCATCCCGTCGATGATCTTCATCAATGTGGATTTGCCGGCCCCGTTCTCTCCCACGACGGCGTGGATCTCGCCGGGCGCAACGGCAAGATCGATTCCGTCATTGGCGACAACCGCCGGGTAGACCTTGCGGATACCGCGAAGCTCCAAACGATATTCTGATGAGGCAGTCTGCGATGACATGGGCACAATCTTGGCTACATGATACTGGTAATCATGTATGCAATACGAATGCCACAATGTATCGCTGATTTCAATTCAAGCCGATACGCTCAGTTATCCAACTGAAAACATTGGTCAAAAAATGCAAAGCGCCGCTCTTGGCCGAATCCACAACGCGGAGACATGCCCGTTAGGCGCCACGTAGACGTCTACAAAAAATGCAGAAAACTGTATACTTGATGGAAAAAGCGGCAGGTCAGCCGTGCGCCCTGTCGGCATAGCGCGACAGGATGGACCCCAGATCCGGCTCGACAGGAGCCTCTTCATCAAACAGCGCCCGGCTCTCGACCGACGACAGATGTTCATCCATGAGCTGCTCGGCCACGGCAACATCACCCGAACGCAAGGCAGCGATCAGGGCAGAATGCTCGCTGATGGCGCATTCGCTGGAGTGTGGGCGGCTATACATCGCCAAAATCAACGAACAGCGGGAAACGAGCTCAGACAGATAGCGCTCCAGAAGCGTGTTGCCGGAAAGCTCGGCGAGCTTCAGATGGAATTCGCCGGCAAGGCGCGTCGACAGGCGCACGTCGCCCTTGGCATGCGCCGCCTCTTCCTCCTTCACGTGCTCCTGCAAGCCCTTTTCGATGGATGGGTTCCAGCGCTTGATGATGCTCTTGATGACTTCACGCTCCAGAGCCCGGCGAACAGCGAAGGCATCATGCGCCTCCTCAAGGCTGGGCTGCGCGACCGTCGCCGTCCGCTTGTGATAGGTATCGACAAGGCCCTGCGCTTGAAGCTTCGCCAGCACGGCACGCACCAGCGTCCGGCTCATGGAAAAATGCCGGCCGATCTCATCCTCGGGCAGCTTCGTGCCGGCCTTCAACGCCTGCTCGATAATTGCCTGACGGAGGGTACGGTGGGCAATTTCCACACGGTCGGAATTGGAGGACATAGGGGTCTGAACCACGCTTTGAAGAGATCCGGCACACGATTAGCGTGGTTTCTCGTATACAACAAGGGTCCCGATCCTGGATCCCTGCATGGCCAGAGCGAATGCCGGCATTAGCGAAATGGCGGCTGATGGGGTATGCCTGCTGCTGATGATGACCGACGACGAAACCCAATCCGACATCCCAACCGCCCGCATGCTCAGCTGGTCGAAAAACTCCGCCGTCTATCGCCTCGGGCGCCAGATGATGACGGAGAAACAATTGTTCGACGCGATCAGGAAAAAGGCCACGCAGAAATTCGACGACATCAGCGCTGCACAGGCACAGGCGGTCGCCGAGTTTGCAGTGAAATTCGCTCGCGATCTCGGAGCGCTGAACGATGTCGCCTACGCCGAAATCAGCACGCGCGCCGGCGTACGCGGCGGCAAGTCGCACAGGACCATCGCCCAGCGGCTGTCGTTGAAAGGCATTGATCGCGAGACGGCTGCGTCCGCTCTTCAGGCAACCGACGACCTCTTTGCAGCAATCGTCTTCGCACGCAAGCGAGCGTTCGGCCCCTATCGCCGGGTCGAGGCGGACGACAAGCGAAGGGCCAAGGAAATGGCCGCATTCGCGCGCAACGGCTTTGGTTTCGAGCTTGGACGGAACGTCCTGCAGATGAGCGCTGACGAAGCCGATGCCATTTTGGAATCACGGCGCGACAGCATTTTCTGATCCGCGACCACGGCAGCAAGCCGATGCCGGGCTGCCTCCTGCAACCCAAATCATTGTGAAGCTCCACCGGGTTCCCGCCACGCGAGTGTCACGGCGAAGTCACAACATCATTGGCCTCGCCCGTGCTTATCTGTTGCCAATGCACCTCTTCCGGTTTTGAGCGAGGCGCAGCATGACGCGGAGGCGTCTCGTTTTGATCGTACGTTGTCGGCCGATATGCGGGTCCGGGTGGCCAGTGTTCCGGCAACGGGAGCCTCATCGTATAGACAGCAGGTGTGCATGCTAATCGACGTTAGAAGAGTATCCCAGGCCGAGGCTCGGCAAGGTGCGAGTATCATAGTAAAAGCCTATGCCGAGCCGCCATGGGACGAAGACTGGTCGCTTCAAAAGGCTGCATCGCGCCTCGATGAACTGATGAACACGCCCGGCTGCATAGCGATAGCCGCGTTCAAGGAAGAAGAGATCATCGGCTTTGCCTTCGGCCTGCCGCACACCTCGGCCATTGGCCGCGGCCTGCAGATCGCCGAAGTCGCGATACTACCCCAGCACCAGCGCCAAGGCATCGGCTCCAGGCTCTTGCTCAGCCTCGAGAAGGAGGCCAGCCATTTCGGCTATGTGCATTTGTGGCTTGTGTCCCGCCAGGCAGGCGGCGCCGCGCACTATTACCAGGCCAACGGCTACCGGCAATCAAGTGCGCTATGCGTCTATTCCAAGCGATTGGGCTGACGTCCCGGGACGAAGACTACGCCACAAGATTAGTGGCTGCTCACGCCTGCGTAGCCGATCGGGTCGCTCAGCCCCTCGTAGGGAACGTCACCGAGTTCCCGCTTGACGGCGTGCAAGGCCAGATCGAGGCAATCCACGGCGCTCGCAAGATTGATGTCCTGGGCGGCATAGCGCGCAAAGGAGATCAGCCGCGCAAGCGCGGCAAGTTCATCCAGGTCCTCGTCGGAACGTTCGTTTAGGCCAGCTTCGGCCAACTTGCCTTCAAAGGATATGCTCATGTCATTTCTCCGCAGATCGGAGAGAAGCATAGGCCAATTGTGGCAAGCCGCCCGTGAAAACCGCGTGACACAACCACAGAGTGATTTTCACGAGCAAGACTGCCTTTAATGTCGTGAAAAGAAAGACGTCTCGGCAATTTGCCACGACATTTCATGACGCAAGGCCCCCGGCGCTGCCGCGCGCACAGCCTCCAGAAGAGCTAGGGCATCAATCCGCTTCTGGTCAACCGCGTTCGAAACCAGCATCGAATGCATCTCCTTGCGCTCCGAAACCTCGGTCAACCCGTAACCGTCGACGACCGAACGCCACGTCCTCTCCTTGAAAAAGATCTGCGCCGCCGCCGTCTCGATCACCAACCGTGTGTCACGTGCTAGCGCCCCTTGCGCCTCCAACCGGTCGAGTGTCGCCCTGACATTCACCAGCGGCACGGTCAGCGGCTTCCAGCCGAACTCGGCCGGCGCGTGCAAAAGCGCGACATCGGCATCGTCGACGGTCGCCCCACACATGTACTCCTCGAATATTCGACCCACACCGATCATGCCGAAGGCACGGCATTCGGCTGCCCGCAACGCGCCCATGCTCGATGCACCATAGACCGGAACGTTCTGCGACAGAGCAAGCAGGATCTCCTTGTGCCAAACGGGCGCGGTATATTCAAAGCCGCCGTCGACGATACCGATAACGCTTGCGCCGTCTCGCAGTGCTGCGGCAACGTCGCCTTGTACGGCTGGCGGTCGAATGATGATGCCGTCTCCGGCAACGGAAGCGGCATCCGGAAGGCTTGGGCCTACGAAAATGACCTTCATGACGCGAGTGCCTTTGATATCGCCCGCTCGCCGAAACGGCGCGCGCGGCTCCCCTCCGGATTTTCAAGCGAAGGCATGAACACTTTGGTCACGCAGAACGGAAGCGTGGGATCACTGAGTTGCACCGCGATGACGAGGCCGACATTGCATTCCCTCAGGGTGGCGAGCGTCGCGCCCAGCAACTGAGAGACACCGGAAACGCTTGTCAGCACCCCCGGCGCCGTGACGACAGGAGGACGTGGAACCGCCTGAAGCGCACGACGCGTTGCTGCCGGCAGGGGCTTGTGGAAGGTTTCCGGGCTGACATCGTCACGTGCGCCGCTGATGTAGGTCAGCCGGGATTGGGCGGCTTCGGTGATCGCCCGAATGGCGGCTCGTGCGGGTGACGGATGGCAGCCACTGCCTCCCGTTGCCTCGACGAAGCGGGCATTCTCGTCACGGTGAGCGCCACAAGACGCCAGGATCGCTGTAAAGCACGGCACCGGAATGTCGCTCGTCATGTCGAAAAGCCTGAGATCAAGGCCAGCCGTCTCGATCTTTGCGACCAGTTCATCGATCACCGCGTCATTCAGGCCGCGTGGGTCAACACAACGCGCTCCGCGCGCCGCATCACTTTCTATCTGCCAAAGGACATGGGCATCGCGCTCTATGCGCTCGAGCACGCCATGAAGCACCGCTTCATCCATGGTGTTGCCCGAAGCCAGCCCATCCGAGGACATCCAGAAACGCGACGCTCGGGTTCGATCAAGAAGTATGGCGTCAAAGGGAACGAAAATGTCTGTCCCCGTGAGCAACTCCTTGCCGCAAACCCATGCGATTTCCTCGCCCGGATCGATATCGGCCTGGTTCAGGCCGATCAGGCAATCGAGTGTTTCGACGGTTTGGCCTGCTTCCCCAAGGCTGAGCGCGCTGCTGCGAACTGGGGTGACGGTGGGATCGCCGGCGACCGCCCGCTCCAGGGCTTCCATCACTGCCGAGGCCCTGGCGTCCTGGTCACTGATCCCCTTGCCCTGAGCGATCGCGATCGATCGCGCATTGGGTGTGTAGGCACACCAGACCGGGATGCCAAGGCAATCAAGGCCGGTGTGGCGTGCTACGCGGGTGATACCGAAATCAGCCAGGATTGGTCCTACGCGCGATAGCGTTTCCGATGGCGGGACGGATCGATCGGACCATGATGGCGTCAACGATGAACCTCGGTTCGGTCCCATGACGGAATTGCCGAGGTCGGAAGGCCTCGTCATCGAGGCTGGACGGCGATGTCGCCTCGCCCGCAGCGCAGCCGATTTCGCGGCATAGCCCTTACCCAAGAATTGCCTTCACCGGCTCGGCGGTCTCCCGATCGACCGCGGCAGCCCCCAGAGACCCCAGGCTTCTGGTGAGTGCGAGCAGCTTCTGGCGGACATTCGCATCCTCGATCGCGATGAAGGCCCTGCTGAGTGCCAGACCTTCCTTCGAGGCCAGGAACAGCGCGATCTCATCGGTTTCGGTCTTGATATCAGGCGACGGCGCTCCATCGCCCTCGAAAAAGAAACCAACAGGTACGCCAAGGATCTCCGCTATACGCTGGAGTCTCCCTGCGCCAATGCGGTTGGTCCCCTTCTCGTATTTCTGGATCTGCTGAAAGGTGATCCCCAGCGATTCCGCCAAAACACCCTGGCTGATACCAAGGCTCTTGCGCCGGGCCCGGACACGCTCACCGACATAGGCGTCTATCGCATTCGCAGATTTCGCCTTCATGGCGCGCCTCCATCATTATTTATGGTACATCATGATGCATTTCTAAAAAAATGCAACCAAGAGTAAAATTCTTCCGAGGCGTCAGTCCGCGGTTTTTTCCGCTTTTGCCCGGCTCTTGGCGGGTGCCTTCTTCTTCAACTTGCCTCGATTGAGATCGATGGCAGCGCGAATGAGATTCGTCAAACCCGCCCCATCAACCTGATCACCCTCGAAGAAATCGATCGCCCGCCTCGCATTGCCTTCCAGACCGGCGTTGAACAGGTTTTTGGGATCCGCGAGGCTCGCGCCGTGGAGAAACGTAAGCTTGACCTTCCCCTTGTGCGCGTTGGCCACCGCAATCATTCCGTCGCAATACCAGACCGGGCTGCCCATCCATTTCCAGTCCTCGACAATCTCGCTGTCCGCCGCAAGGATGGTTTTGCGAATGGCAGCGAACGTCTTGCCGCGCCAGTCCGGGATCTCCGCGATCAGCTGATCGATACGTTCCGATGGGTTCATTGGATCTCTGCACCTCTCTCATGCGATCCCGTTGCAAACCGGCCGACATCGCCATCGCGATCTTGAAGATCTTCTGCATCGCGCGCTATAAAAATTCGACGATGCAGTTCCCGGTCTATCTAGGTGCAGAAATCCGGAATGCAACCTTATCTGGTGTCACATCGATTTCACGGGTCACGTCCGCTCTTACGGACTATAGTCCGATCGTCAATGCTCGAGGCGTCCGTGACGCCTTGAGGTTGGCCGGGGCAGTTGCAGGCGCGCATGATATCGCGACCTCCTTGCCGTCACGAGACGAGCATGCCGCCTGGCCAAAATCAAATCATCGATGGACCGGAGTTACGACTGTTATGGAATTGCCTTCTATACAAATCGATCATGCCGACCGCCTCTATGCCTGCAGGCAGAAGATTGAGGAGGCCGTTCACCGGATCATCTTTGGCGAGGAGCTCGTCGAATTCTCCTCCGCGGAAATCGCCATGGCAGTCGCCGACATTGCTGATGACTACATTCTGTCCATGGCAAAGAAGAACACCGCGCGCCACTAGGCCGGTTTCCTCCTCATTTCATCCTAGCGATCCGCCATCGCCCAGCGACGGTCTGGGTTTTGCTGCGCGCTCATTTCCCTGCGCGGTGGTCATCTGACCTTTCGACCCGACATCACTCCTCGCGCGGAAATCACCTCGCAGCCTAACCGACGCAAAACACCTCAGACGAAGCGAACTCTTCACACGGTAAAGATTGGATTCAGCATTTCGTGTCAGACTGGCGCAGTTTCTGAATCCCGACGACTGCGTTTTTTGTCGTCGCCAGTTGTGCGTGTGAGTATCTATGCGTCTATCAGGTGTGCCAGCAATCCTCCTCACCTGCCTTGCTTTGTCGGGCTGCAGCTCCAGCCTCGATTCAGAAAGCGTCCTGGCGCGCGCCCCGTCTCGGGAAACGACAAGTTCAATCACGCTTCCGCCTGCGCCTGTTCCCGCAGCCAATGTTGGAGCGCCTGTCGCACAGGCTGCGCCGCCGCAAGAAGAACTGGCATGGGCCGGTCCGGTTCCGAACGCGCCACAGTTCGCGCCGGTGATGCAGACGCCGGACGTTCCAATGCCGAACGAAAGACCGGTGGCAGCGGCCCCCATGCCTGCTAACCCGACACCCCGTGCCAACAGAATGCAGATCTACAGCCACCGCTTTCGCGACGCCAAGCCCATCAACTTCGGTTCCGCCTCGCCACGGAATCTCGCCGTGCATGGCGTCGACGTCTCGCGCTGGCAGGGTGACATCGATTGGGTAAAGCTGCGGACGCAGGGGGCGAACTTCGCCTACATCAAGGCGACTGACGGCGGCGATCACTTGGACCCGATGTTCAAGACGAACTGGCGCAAAGCCAAGGAAGCCGGCCTGAAGCGCGGGGCCTATCACTTCTTCTACTGGTGCCGAACCGCCGGGGAGCAAGCCGACTGGTTCATCCGCAACGTTCCGAGGGATCCCGACGCGCTGCCGCCTGTCATCGACGTCGAATGGAACGGCGAGTCCAGCTGCAAGAACCGCCCGTCGCCTGAACGGGTGCTGGAAAAGATGCAGGTGTTCATGGACAAGCTGGAAAGGCACTACGGCCAGCGTCCGATCATCTACACCGCACCGGACTTTTATCGCGACAACCTGCAGGGCGAGCTGCTCGACTATCCCTTCTGGCTACGCTCGGTGGCAGCCCATCCGTCCAAGATCTACCGCGGACGGAAGTGGCTCTTCTGGCAATATTCGGGCTCGGGCCTGTCGCACGGCGTCGAGGGACGCATTGACCTCAACGTGTTCCACGGCAGCGGCGACGACTGGCACAGCTGGGCGTCAGGACGATCCACCTGAGCCGGCGGGCGACGTTTCCTGCGCGATTTCCTGATCCAATCAGAGAGATCTCCCCCGCACCCGGAGCGCGCGGGCAGCAGCAGTGACTGCCGCGCGCGGCCAAAATGTGATAGCTGAACGCTTGGGCAGCCGAATGGAGAAGCCGACCGATGGCAGCAGTCACCCGTGCTGACGAAACGATAGCCGCATTTGTCGAGCAGATCCTTGTTCAATCGCCGCTGAAGGCGGCAGGTTTTATCGTAACGATCTACGGCGACGTCGTCGAGCCGCGTGGCGGCGTGGCATGGATCGGAAACCTGATCGAGACCTGCGCCGAGGTCGGCATCAGCGAGACACTGGTTCGAACAGCCGTCTCGCGGCTAGTCGCCTCCGGGCAGCTTTCCGGCGAGCGTGAAGGCCGCCGCAGCTATTATCGCCTGTCGCCGTCCGCTGGTGACGAATTTGCGGCAGCCGCCCGCGTCTTGTTCGGCGAACAACAGGACAACAGCTGGCAGTTCGTGCATGTCACCGGAGCAGCGCCCGAGGACACGATGCTGGCGCTCGATCGCGCCGGATACGCGCGGATCGGCGCTCGCTTGGCAGTGGGACCAACACGTCTCCTGGCCATACCCGCCACGCTCGTGTTCAAGGCAGACGCCGCGCAGGACGCCCCGGCACTGCAGGATTTTGCGGCCGAACACTGGGATCTTGACCGCCATGCCAGCGCCTATCGCGCTTTCATCGCTCAGTTCATGCCGATCGCAGATCACGCAGACGCCCAGGCCCTTGCGCCGAAAACAGCGCTCACCGTGCGACTGCTACTGATCCACCGTTTCCGTAGCGTCTTGCTGCACGACCCTCGTCTGCCGGCGCTTGCACTGCCCGCCGACTGGCCGGGGAAAACGGCGCGACAGCTCTTCGCCCGCCTCTACCAGCAGCTTTCGCCGCACGCAGATGAATATGTGACGCGAAGCTTCGTCACGGCGTCTGGACCATTCGCGCCGCTGACCCGAGCGACCGATCTTCGCCTCGCGATGCTTGCGCGCGAAGTGCTCTAAAGCCGCGTCCTACAGTTTGTGAACCGGTCGCTCGGCATTTGTGCTAACCTTGATTAGCACCACCAAATATCACAGAAATTATAAAAAATCGCATTGCCTTGTGACATATCCCATGCTAATACATGACCGATCGGTCGGTTAATCAATTGAGGTCGGGCCGGCTTTGCGCAGCAGGAGGAATTGGCGCATGTCAGAAGCATTTATCTGTGACGCCGTTCGCACTCCGATTGGTCGCTATGGCGGCGCACTTGCCACCGTACGCGCCGACGACCTGGCGGCCATTCCGCTCGTCGCCTTGATGCAACGCAATCCCACCACCGACTGGAGCAAGGTCGACGACCTGATCTATGGCTGCGCAAACCAGGCCGGCGAGGACAATCGAAACGTGGGGCGCATGGCCGTGCTGCTCTCCGGCATGCCAACCACCATTTCTGCCACCACGATCAATCGCCTCTGCGGCTCCGGCATGGACGCCGTCGGCATGGCGGCGCGTGCGATCCGCGCTGGCGACTGCGACATGGTGATTGCCGGCGGCGTCGAAAGCATGAGCCGCGCACCCTTCGTCATGCCGAAAGCGGACAGCGCCTTTTCCCGCACCAATGCGATCTATGACACGACCATCGGCTGGCGCTTTGTCAATCCGAAGCTGAAGTCCGCCTTTGGCGTCGACTCCATGCCGCAGACCGCCGACAACGTCGCCGCCGATTTCAATATCAGCCGCGCCGATCAGGACGCGTTTGCGGCCCGCAGCCAAGCCCGCTGGGCAGCCGCTCAGGAAGCCGGCGTTTTTGCCGAGGAGCTGGTCGACGTACGCGTCCCGCAGAAGAAAGGTGACCCGATCGTCGTTGATCGCGACGAGCATCCGCGCCCCGGCACCACGGCTGAGCAGTTGGCCAAGCTCAAGGGCGTCAACGGCCCGGATCTCAGCGTCACGGCCGGCAATGCATCTGGCGTCAACGATGGAGCAGCCGCCCTGGTGATCGCCAGCGAAGCGACGGCGAAGGCACAAGGTCTGACACCGAAGGCGCGCATCGTCGCCATGGCCGCAGCCGGCGTCGAACCTCGTATCATGGGCATCGGCCCGGCCCCGGCCGCAAGGCGGGTTTTGGAGCGCGCCGGACTTTCCATCGGCCAGATGGACGTCATCGAGCTCAACGAAGCCTTCGCGGCCCAGGCGCTCGCCGTTCTGCGCGATCTCGACCTGCCCGACGATGCACCCCACGTCAATCCGAATGGCGGCGCGATCGCGATGGGTCATCCGCTCGGCATGAGCGGCGCCCGGCTGGTGACGACCGCCGCCTATCAGCTGCATCGCCAGCGCGGTCGCTACGCGCTTTGCACCATGTGCATAGGCGTCGGTCAGGGCATCGCAATCATTCTCGAGCGCGTCTGACGCGCGACGGCAAAGGAGACGAAACCATGTATGCACAGATGGTCAAAACCGACAGCGCCCGCGTCAAGACGCTCGACGAGATGGACCCGATCGAGCGCGCCTTCCAGGAACGTGTCGATGCCGGCCAGAAGATCGAGCCGAAGGAATGGATGCCCGAAGGCTATCGCAAGACGCTGATGCGCCAGATCAGCCAGCACGCGCATTCCGAAATCGTCGGCCAGCTGCCGGAAGGAAACTGGATCACCCGCGCGCCGACCCTCGAGCGCAAGGCGATCCTGCTCGCCAAGGTTCAGGACGAGGCCGGACACGGGCTCTACCTCTATTGCGCCGCCGAAACGCTCGGCATCAGCCGTGACGAAATGTACGAGCAGCTTCACAGCGGCAAGGCGAAATACTCATCGATCTTCAACTATCCGACGCTGAGCTGGGCCGACATCGGCGCCGTCGGCTGGCTGGTGGATGGTGCCGCGATCATGAACCAGGTGCCGCTGCAGCGCTGTTCGTACGGGCCTTACGCCCGCGCCATGGTCCGCATCTGCAAGGAAGAGAGCTTCCATCAGCGTCAGGGCTTCGACATCCTGATGAAAATGGTGAAGGGCACGCCGGCGCAAAAGGCCATGGTGCAGGATGCGCTGAACCGCTGGTGGTGGCCGTCCCTGATGATGTTCGGCCCTTCGGACGACGCGTCGGTCCACTCGGCCCAGTCCATGGCCTGGAAGATCAAGCAGAACTCGAATGACGAGCTCCGGCAGAAGTTCGTCGACCAGACCGTGCCGCAGGCCGAATATCTCGGCCTCACCGTTCCGGATCCAGATCTCAAGTGGAACGAGGAAAAGGGTGGCTACGATTTCGGCGAGCCTGACTGGACCGAATTCTTCGCCGTGATCGCCGGCAACGGCCCGTGCAATGCCGAGCGTCTCAGCGCAAGGCAGAAGGCATGGAACGACGGCGCGTGGTTCCGCGACGGCCTCGTCGCGCATGCCGAAAAGGCACAATCGCGCCGCGCCGCAGCACGGATCGCCGCCGAGTAACAACTGACGCCGGGCTTGGCCCGAACAGCCGAAACACGATGCGTTCCCGGACAGCAAGCCCAGAGGAACGCAAGCCAGGGAGAAATGTCCATGTCCAGCGAATGGCCCCTTTGGGAAGTTTTCATCCGCGGCCAGCACGGCCTGAACCATCGCCACGTCGGCAGCCTGCATGCGCCCGACGCCGAAATGGCCGTCAACAATGCCCGCGATGTCTATACGCGCCGCAACGAAGGCGTCAGCATCTGGGTGGTGCGCTCCAGCGACATCACTGCCAGCGCGCCATCCGACAAGGGCCCGCTGTTCGACCCGTCGAATTCCAAGGTCTACCGCCACCCGACCTTCTTCGACGTGCCTGAGGAAGTGGGGCATATGTGATGAGCGCGACCGCTGCCTCGACCGTCGACCAGACGGCTCTGTTCGAATTCCTGAAGCGCATCGGCGACAATACGCTGATCCTCGGCCATCGCGTATCCGAATGGTGCGGGCATTCGCCGGCACTGGAAGAGGATATTGCGCTCTCCAACACCGCCCTTGATCTCATCGGCCAGACGCAACTCTGGCTCGGTCTTGCCGGCGAAGTCGAGGGCAATGGACGCACGGCCGACAACCTCGCCTATCTGCGCGACGCGACCGAATTCCGCAACGTCCTGCTCGTCGAACGTCCGAACGGCGACTTTGGCAAGACGCTGATGCGCCAGTTCCTGTTCGATGCATGGCATTTCCTGATGCTCAAGGCACTACTCGGCTCGACCGACAAGCGCATCGCCGACATCGCGGAGAAGGCATCCAAGGAAGTCGCATACCATCTCGATCGCAGCCGCGATCTGGTCATCCGTCTGGGTGACGGCACGGCCGAAAGCCATCGCCGCATGCAGGAGGCGCTGGACGACCTGTGGCCCTATACCGGTGAACTCTTCGCCGGCGACGCAGCCGACGCCGCACTCGCTGAAGGCGGGATCGCACCTCAGCCCCAGAGCCTGAAAGCCGACTGGGACGAACTGGTTGGCGAAACGCTCTCTGAGGCGACGCTGAAGAAGCCCGCCGACGGCTACATGCACAAGGGTGGCAAGCGCGGCGTCCATACCGAGCACATGGGCTTCATCCTTGCCGATCTGCAATTCCTCCAGCGCGCCTATCCCGGCGCGACCTGGTAACCAAGGGAGGCGGTTATGACGACCGCGACATTGCCGTCGACCGCCGATGTCTGGCGGTGGCTCGCCGAAGTGCCCGACCCGGAGATCCCCGTGATCTCGCTGGTCGATCTCGGCATTATCAGGAACGTCGGCTGGGACGGCGAGACGCTGATCGTAACCGTGACACCGACCTATTCCGGCTGTCCGGCGACCGCGATCATCAATCTCGATATCGAGAGCGCGCTCGCAGCCAAGGGCATTGAGAAAATGCGGCTCGAGCGGCAGCTCTCGCCGGCCTGGACGACCGACTGGATCAGCGCCGAGGGCCGCGAAAAGCTCAAGGCCTATGGCATTGCGCCACCAGTGGACGGCACCGCCGTCGACGGCCTGCTGCGCCAACGCGTCGACCGCCTCTCGGGGCGGTCCAACCTGACGATTGAATGTCCGCGCTGCGGATCGACGAATACCGAGAAGATCAGCCAGTTCGGCTCAACGCCCTGCAAGGCGAGCTATCGCTGCACCGACTGTCTGGAACCCTTCGATTATTTCAAGTGCATCTGACCCTTTGCCTAGTGAGGTTCGCAATATGGCACGTTTCCATTCCCTTCAGGTCACCGACGTCAGGCGCGAAACGCGCGATGCCGTGGTCGTCACGCTTGCCCCGCAAGACGAAGACCGCAACGCGTTCGATTTCACGCAGGGCCAGTACCTGACCTTCCGCCGCAAGTTCGATGGCGAGGAATTGCGCCGCTCCTATTCGATCTGCGCCGGGCGGGATGAAGGTGTGCTGCGCGTCGGGATCAAGCGCGTCGATGGCGGCTGCTTCTCGACCTGGGCCAACGAGGAACTGAAAATCGGCGACATGCTGGAAGCGATGCCGCCGATGGGCGCGTTCTTCACGGCGATCGAACCCGAGGTCTCGAAGACCTATCTCGGCTTTGCGGCCGGCAGTGGGATTACGCCGGTGCTGTCGATCATCAAGACGACCCTTGCCCGCGAACCGCATGCCCGCTTCACGCTGGTCTATGCCAACCGTCAGATCAGCTCGATCATGTTCCGCGACGAGCTGGACGACCTGAAGAACACCTATCTCGGTCGCCTGTCGATCTTGCACATACTGGAAAGCGAAGCGCAGGACATCGACCTGTTTACCGGTCGCATCGACGCCGAAAAATGCACAAGCCTGTTCCGGCACTGGATCGATCTGAAGTCGGTCGATACCGCCTTCATCTGCGGCCCGGAGCCGCTGATGCTGACGATCGCTGCAGCGCTTCGCGATCACGGCATGGCGGAAGAGCGGATCAAGTTCGAGCTTTTTGCCTCCTCGCAGCCCGGGCGCGCGCGCCGCAAGGCCGAGAGCGCTGTTGCTGCGGACAAGGCCGCCGCCTGTGAGGCGACCGTTACGCTCGATGGCGCAACCCGCATCTTCAAGATGCCGAAGCACGGCCAGAGCCTGCTCGAAGCCGCGCTCGAAAACAACATCGACGCGCCCTATGCCTGCAAGGCGGGCGTCTGCTCCACCTGTCGCGCCAAGGTTATCGAAGGCGAGACCGAGATGGAGGTCAACCATGCGCTGGAGGACTACGAGGTCCGCCAGGGCTACGTGCTCACCTGCCAGTGCTATCCGCTGAGCGACCGGGTTGTCGTTAGCTACGACCAGTAGCCGACAAGGACGGAGGGAGGAACAGCGATGACCGATACGATGCCGATCGAAGAATATCTCCTCAAGGGGGGCCTGCTGACGTCGCCCGCCAACGCCTCGCCGCGCTATCGCGGCGAGCTGCTGCGGCTGATGGCAAGCTTTGTAGACAGCGAGCTTGCGGGTGCCGCGGGCTTTGCCGATACGATCAACGATGCGCCCGGTATCAAGGAGCGCATCGCCTCCGCCCGCATCGTGCTCGAGAAGACCGATCACGCCGGCCGGGTTCTGGAGATCATGGGCACCTTCGGAGCCGATACCGACCGCTATGCCGTCCACCATCCCTGGGACGCACGAATCGCCCGCGAAGCCGATATCGGCGCGGTACGGCAAGGCGCCGACATGCGCCTGTCCGTGTTCCACTACCCGCTTCAAGGTTGGGTGGATGCCGTGGTCATGAATGTTCTCATGGGCATGGCCGGTGCCATCCAGCTGCGGGAGCTGACGCACGTCTCCTATCAGCCGCTGGCCGAGGTGTTTCGAGGCATCCTGCCGCGCGAGACCCACCATACCGAACTCGGCATCGAAGGCCTCAAGGCCATCGCGCAGACCGAAGCCGGCCCCCGCGCGGCACAGGATGCAATCGACTACTGGAAGCCGCGCGTCGCTGCGAGCTTCGGCCTCTCGGGGTCGACGCGCTATGACACGCTGGCGCGCTTCGGCCTTCGCCACACACCCAATGAAGCGCTGCTCTCCGAATGGCGGGCCGCGACCGACAAGCAGCTCGCTGCGTTGAACCTGAACTGATCAGGAAGGAAATGACGATGAACATTGTGGCAAACGGAGCGCGCCGGCTCGAAAGCTATGTCTACGGAAGCTGGCATCCCGGCAAGAAGGATGGCGTGACGCTTCTCGATGCCTCCACCGGCAGCCCGGTCGCCATGATTGATTCAAGCGGCATCGATTTTGCCGGCGCGCTTGCCTATGGCCGTGAAAAGGCCGGCCCGGCGCTGCGGCGGATGTCCTTCCACGAACGCGCCGCCATGTTGAAGGCGCTCGGCCAGGCGCTGATGGACAAGAAGGAAGAGTTCTACGCGCTCTCGTCTGCAACAGGCGCGACGAAGGCCGACAGCTGGGTCGATATCGATGGCGGCATCGGCACGCTCCTCTCCTATGCCTCGAAGGGCCGGCGCGAACTGCCGAACACCCGCGTCCTTGTTGACGGCGATGTCGAAACCCTGTCGCGTGACGGAACGTTTTCGGCGCGCCATATCCTCACGCCGCTGCAGGGCGTGGCCGTTCACATCAACGCATTTAACTTCCCGGTCTGGGGCATGCTCGAAAAGCTTGCCCCGACGCTGCTTGCCGGCATGCCGGCGATCGTCAAGCCGGCCAGCCAGACGGCTTATCTGACCGAACTCGTCGTGCGCCGCATGGTCGAAACCGGGCTCCTGCCGGAGGGCGCGGTGCAGCTTATCTGCGGGTCCGTCGGCGACCTGCTCGACCACGTCGACGGCCAGGACGTCGTCACCTTCACCGGGTCGGCCTGGACCGGCCGCAAGCTGAAGACGCATCCCGCCATCATCGCGAACTCCGTTCGTTTCACCATGGAGGCCGACAGCCTCAATGCCTCGGTGCTTGGCCTCGACGCGGCACCCGGGACCGAGGAATTCGACCTCTTCGTCAAGGAAGTGGCGCGTGAAATGACGACGAAGGCCGGGCAGAAGTGCACGGCGATCCGCCGTGTCATCGCGCCGCGCGCCTATTGCGACGCGCTCGTCTCTGCGCTCGGCCATCACCTCGGAAAGACCACCCTCGGCAATCCGGCCGATGAAGGGGTTCGCATGGGTCCGCTTGCAAGCCTCGACCAGCGCGAGGAAGTCCGTGCCCGTATCCGCGAACTCGCAGCCGATGCCAAGATCGTCGCCGGCGATCCCGACAATCCGCGTGTCGTCTCCGGCGATGCGCAGGCAGGGGCTTTCCTCAATCCTGTCCTGCTTTATTGCGACAAGCCGTGGGAAGCCAGGGCGATCCATGACGTCGAGGCCTTCGGTCCTGTCAGCACCGTCATGCCGTACGATAGTGCCGAAGAGGCGGTCGATCTTGCCCGTCGCGGCAAGGGTAGCCTTGTCTCCTCGGTCTTTACCAACGACCCGGCCTTTGCCGAAGAGGTGGTGCTCGGCATGGCGCCGTTCCACGGCCGCGTCCTGATCGGCAACCGCACCAGCGCCAAGACCTCCACCGGCCACGGCTCGCCCCTGCCCGGTCTCGTGCACGGCGGCCCGGGTCGTGCCGGCGGCGGCGAGGAACTTGGCGGCCTGCGCGGCGTCAAGCATTACATGCAGCGCACCGCGGTGCAGGGATCGCCGACCCTTCTGTCAGCCGTGACCGGTCGCTGGGTCGCGGACGCCGACGTGCGCCGGGACGGCGAGCATCCGTTCCGCAAGTCGCTGGCGGAGCTTCGGATCGGCGACCAACTCGTCACCGCTACGCGCACGGTCACACTTGATGATATCGAACACTTCGCCAACTTCACCGGCGACACCTTCTACGCCCACATGGACGAGGAAGCAGCCAAGGCCAATCCCTTCTTCGACGGGCGCGTTGCGCATGGCTATCTGATCGTTTCGTTTGCAGCGGGGCTGTTCGTCGATCCGGCACCGGGCCCGGTGCTTGCCAACTACGGCGTCGACAATCTGCGCTTCCTGACGCCGGTCAACCCGGGCGATACGCTTCAGGTGCATCTCACCTGCAAGGAAATCAACCCCCGTATCGGCGCCGAGCATGGCGAGGTCCGCTGGGATTGCCGTGTCACCAACCAGAACGCCGCGACCGTTGCCCAGTACGACGTCCTCACCATGGTCGCCAAAACCCGGAGTTAGAACGATGGCGCAGGTCTATTCCTATGACGGCATCGTGCCGGTCATCGACAAGGCGGCCTTTGTTCATCCGGACGCCGTGGTGATCGGTGACGTGATCGTGGGTCCCGGCTGCTATGTCGGGCCGTGTGCAGTGCTCCGCGGCGACTTCGGCCGCATCGTCATGGAGCGCGGGTCGAACGTGCAGGAAACCTGCGTCGTCCACAGCTTCCCGAATGTCGAAGTGGTGATTGGCCAGGACGGCCATATCGGCCACGGCGCCGTGCTGCACGGTTGCCGTATCGGCCGCAACGCCATGGTCGGCATGAACGCGGTTATCATGGATGAGGCGGTCATCGGCGAGAACTCGATCGTAGCCGCCATGGCGTTCGTCAAGGCGGGTGCCGAGATCCCGCCCAATAGCCTCGCCGTTGGGTCGCCGGCCCGCGTCATTCGCGAACTCAGCGAAAAGGAAATCGCCTGGAAACGTCAGGGAACCGGCGTCTACCAGCGACTGGCGCTCGAAGCGAAAGACAAGCTGCAGGCAGTCGAACCGCTGACCGAGCAGGAAGCAGACCGCCGGCGCATCGTCGCACCGGAATATGATCCACTGATCCTTGAGCGGCTGAAGTTTGACGAATGAGGCCGTTCAGCGAACGGCCTTGACGCCCTCGAGGATCAAAGTCGTTGCAATATCCGCATATTCGTCGCGGCTGATCGGACCGCCGGGGCGGAACCACATGTAGACCCAGTTCATCATGCCGAAGAGCGACATGGTCACCGGCGTCAAGAGCGGCCGGTCCTTGTTGAGGTCTGGGTTGATGTCATTGATCGTGTTGGAGAACCGCTTGACGATCCGCCGTTCGATCGCCCTGAGCTCATCGAGCTGTTCAGGCGACAGGGCGCTCGTGCCGTTGAGCTGGACCTGGTGCTCGTTGTCGGCTCCACGGTAGTTTTCAAGAACCTGCCGCACCAGAAGGCGAAGTCTTTCTTCCGGCTTCAGATCGGGACGATCGGCCGCGGCGACGCCTGCCTCCAGCTCTTCGAGATGGTTACGGATGATATCGAAGATAAGGGCGTCCTTGCCCGGATAGTAGTGGTAGAGCAGTGCCTTAGACACATTGCTGCGCGAGGCGATGTGCGCCATCGACGCCTTTTCCATCCCCATTTCAGCGAAGACGGCAGCTGCGCTACTCAAGATGCTGCGTTGCTTTTCTTCAAAATCGATCGCGCGTGTTCTTGCCATACTGATCCTGCGTTCCTGTTCGTCCTCCGCGCCCCCCACTCCGAAAACCTCTTGCGAGGCTTCCGTGTCCGCTTCCCGCCGCGACGCCGCTGCGGGAAGCGACATCAGTCATTCCTTCGGTCGGTTGTCCACAACCCGCTTAGCCTTGCCTTCGGATCGGGCAATGCCGCCCGGGTCGCGAATCTCGATCTTCGTGGTAACACCAACGATGCTTTTGATGTAGTGGGCAAGAGCCTTGGCCGACGATGCACGGGCATTTTCGTCCGCGGCATCAGCGGTGCACTCGACATGCACAGTCATCGCATCCATCCGACCGCTGCGGCTGAGCTCGATCTGGAAGTGCGGTGCCAAGCCCTGACACTTGAGGATCTGCTCCTCGATCTGGGTCGGGAAGACGTTGACGCCACGCAAGATCATCATGTCGTCCGATCGGCCGGTAATCTTCTCGATGCGGCGCATCGAGCGCGCCGTGCCTGGCAGAAGCCTGGTCAGGTCGCGCGTGCGGTAGCGAATGATCGGCAGACCTTCCTTGGTCAATGTCGTGAAGACAAGCTCGCCCATTTCACCATCGGGCAGAACCTCGCCAGTAACAGGATCGATCACTTCAGGATAAAAATGATCCTCCCAGATGTGCAGGCCATCCTTGGTCTCGACACACTCGCTGGCAACCCCCGGCCCCATGACTTCCGAAAGGCCGTAGATATCGACCGCATGCATGTCGAAGGACTGCTCGATTTCCTGGCGCATCGCATTGGTCCAGGGTTCGGCGCCGAAGATGCCGACGGCGAGCGAGCTTTCACGCGGATCTATGCCCTGGCGGCGGAATTCATCGAGGATCGACAGCATGTAGGACGGCGTCACCATGATGACGCGCGGCTTGAAATCCTGCATCAGCGTGACCTGACGCTCGGTCATGCCGCCTGACATCGGAACGACCGTACAGCCGAGACGTTCGGCACCGTAGTGCGCTCCGAGCCCGCCCGTGAAAAGGCCGTAACCGTAGGCCACATGCACCATGTCGCCACGGCGGCCGCCGGCCGCACGGATCGAGCGGGCCACCATATCCGCCCAGGTATCGATATCCTTTTGGGTATAGCCCACAACCGTCGGCTTGCCCGTCGTACCCGACGAGCCGTGAATACGGGTCAGCTTCTCCCGCGGGACGGCAAACATCCCGAACGGATAGGTATCGCGCAGGTCCTTCTTCGTTGTGAACGGAAACTTCGCGAGATCGGAGAGTGATTTCAGATCGGAGGGATGGACGCCCGCTTCGTCAAAGCGCGCCCGGTAAAAGGCCGAGTTCTGATATGCGTGATTCAGCGCCACTTCATTCGGCCAAGCTGAAGTCCCGCGATCTCATCACGCGACGCGGTCTCGATGGCCTCGAGATCGCCGGGGCGGGGTGAAAGGTCTTCCATGTCTGTCTCCTCCGAGATAAGTTCCGGCGGCTTACGCCTGATCCGGCAGATGCGTGCCCTTGACGGTGCGCGAATGGCCACGGAATTCGGCCACATGCTCCCCGTTCTGATTGATGATGTTGATGTCGTAGATGGCGCCGCGCCCGCGTCGCGAAACCTCGCGTGCGGTGGCTGTCAGCCGGTCACCGGCAAAGGCCGGAGCAATGTAGGTGATCGAACAATGCTGGGCGACCGCGCGCTGATTGTAGCTGTTGCAGGCAAAGGCAAAGGCCGAGTCCGCAAGTGTGAAGATATAGCCGCCATGGCATGTGCCGTGACCGTTGGTCATTTCGGGCTTGATGAGCATAGACACCACGGCGACGCCTGGCGCAACGCGCTCGATCGCCATGCCGAGATGACGGGAGGCATTGTCCTCGCGCCACATGGAGTCGGCACAGGCGTCGGCAAGCTCCTGCGCCGTCAGACTTGCCTGCATCATTGTCCCCTGAACTCCGGCTTGCGTTTTTCCAGAAAGGCCGTGACGCCTTCGGCATAGTCGCCGCTGCGGCCGGCCTCACGTTGCAGGTCGCGCTCTAGGTCCAGTTGCTGGTCCAACGAATTGGTGGCGGCCGCCTGCATGGCTTGCTTCGTCATGCCCAGGCCCTTCGTCGGACCCGCGGCGAGCTTTGCCGCCAGCGCTCCCGCCTCATCGAGCAATGTCGCGTCATCGACGGCTTTCCAGATCAGCCCCCAGTTCGCCGCCGTCTCGGCGTCGAGCGGCTCGGCGGTCAGCGCGAGCGCCTTGGCGCGAGCCTCACCAAGCAGGCGCGGAAGGCTCCAGGTTCCTCCGGAATCGGGTACCAGACCAATCTTTGCGAAAGCCTGGATGAACCGCGCAGACCGGGCCGCAAGCGTGATGTCGCAGGCAAAGGCAATGTTGGCGCCCGCCCCGGCTGCGACGCCGTTCACGGCGCAGACAACCGGCTTCTCAAGACTTCTGATCAGGCGCACGAGCGGATTGTAGAAGGTCTCGATCGTGTGTCCGAGATCGGGTGCGCCCCCTCCCTTGCGAGGGTCACGATCGCCAAGATCCTGCCCCGCCGAGAAACCACGACCGGCGCCTGTCAGCAGGACGGCGCGGACGGATCTGTCCTCATGGGCGCGCTCGAAACCGGCGCGCAATGCCAGGTGCATCTCTTCATTGAAGGCATTGAGTTTGTCGGGGCGGTTGAGAGTCAAACGCAATACGCCATCGGCAAGCGCCGACAGGACGGTGTCGGATTCGGGCATGATTCCTCCTGTTCCGCCATGATCCGTTCGGCGGTTCATGAAAAAATCCTTGCATAAACCGACCGGTCAGTCAATTATAAACGCAGAGCATGAGAGGAAGATATGATGGATGCTTTGTTTGACCGGCACCAACCGACACTTGCCGCAGCCCTGAAGGCGGCGCAGGATCGCGGCTATTGGTCGGCTTATCCGGAAGTTCCAAGCGGCAAGATCTACGGCGAAACCGCCAAGGACGACGGCCTGGCATCCTATCGCGCTCATCTGGGAAAGGCTTTTGCCTTGCCAGGGCACCCGGCAACAACGGCCGTTGGCGCCGAAGTATCGCCCTTCGGGGCCGCGCTTGACATCACCTATCCCGCAGCGGACGCCAAGACACTGATCGCGGCTTCGCAGGCGGCTGCGCCCGCATGGACGGCGGCAACGCCTGAGGTGCGTGTCGGCATCTGCCTTGAAATTCTTGCGCGCCTCAATCGCATCAGCTTTGAGATGGCGAACGCCGTCATGCACACGACCGGCCAGGCTTTTGCCATGGCGTTTCAGGCCGGTGGCCCGCACGCCCAGGATCGCGGCTTGGAAGCTGTCGCCTACGCCTGGGCGGAGATGACCCGCACACCGGCACAAGCGACCTGGACCAAGCCACAGGGCAAGGCAGATCCGATCGTTCTCGAAAAGCATTGGCGGATCGTGCCGCGCGGTGTGTCGCTGGTGATCGGCTGCCAGACATTCCCGACCTGGAACAGCTATCCCGGCCTGTTCGCCAGCCTTGCGACCGGCAATACCGTCATTGTCAAACCGCATCCGGGCGCGATCCTGCCGCTTGCGATCACCGTGTCCATCGCCCGAAAAGTTCTGGCGGAACAGGGCTTGCCCGCTGATGCCGTGCTTCTCGCCGCCGACGCGCCCGGCGCTGAAATCACGCGCGATCTCGTCAGCGACAGGGCCGTAGAAATCATCGACTACACCGGTTCGAACAGCTTCGGTGACTGGGTTCGAAAGCACGCTGGCGACGCCCAGGTCTACACCGAGGAAGCCGGCGTCAACTCGATCGTGATCGCCGCCACCGACGATTTTGCCGGCATGTGCGCCAACATCGCCTTCTCCCTGTCGCTTTACAGCGGGCAGATGTGCACCGCTCCGCAAAACATTTATGTCCCTCGCGGCGGCATCGAGACCAATGAGGGACACAAGAGCTTCGAAGCGGTCGCACAGGCCATCGCGGCCGCAGTGGACGCATTGCTTGCCGATCCCACGAGAGCTGCCGGCGTCTGCGGAGCCATTGCGAACCCTCTCACAGCCGATCGGGTCAAGGTCGCACGCCGCCTCGGCCGCATCGTCCGCGATTCAGCCGAAATCGAAGGCCTGCCTGAAGCCCGCACCGCGACCCCTCTGATACTGGCGGTGGACGGCGACCACACGGATGCGCACGAAGAGGAGCGGTTCGGCCCGATAACCTTCGTCGTGGCTGTTTCCGACGGCGCAGACGCTGTTGCCCGCGCAGCTGATCTCGCCCGCAGGAAGGGCGCAATCACGGCGGCATACTACGGCGCTGAGGAAGCGGGCATCCTTTCGGCCGCCGATTCATTTGCGGCAGCGGGCGTGAACCTGTCCGTCAATCTGACCGGCGGAATCTTCGTCAACCAGAGCGCGGCCTTCAGCGACTTTCATGTCACAGGCGCCAACCCTGCCGGCAATGCAAGCCTGACCGACACGGCCTTTGTCGCCAACCGTTTCCGCACCGTCATGTGGCGCCGGCCGAAATCGGCATAGAGCCTGCCTCTTTGACCTGAACAGCATTCGCGAAGCTAATAATGGGGTTTCAACCATGACCGTCACCATCACGCATAATGGCGAGATCGCCGTTGTTACCGTGGACAATCCCCCCGTGAATGCCCTCTCGCAGGACCTGCGCCAAAGCCTGTGGGACGCTGCCGAAACGCTGGACAACGACCCGTCGGTGCGTGCCGTGGTTCTCATCTGCGCCGGACGAACATTCATTGCCGGAGCCGACGTCAACGAGTTCGGCAAGCCACCGATGCCGCCGCACCTGCCGGATCTCGTCAAGCGCATCGAACGCGCCACCAAGCCCTGGATCGCGGCAATCCATGGCAGCGCATTGGGCGGCGGGTTCGAGATCGCGCTCGGCTGCCGTTTCCGCGTCGCGGTCGCCTCCGCGAGCGTCGGGTTGCCGGAGGTTCGCCTCGGCATCGTGCCGGGCGCCGGCGGAACCGTCCGCCTGCCCCGACTGGTCGGGCCGGCGCTGGCCGCTGACATGGTCACGACAGGCACGCCGGTCGCCGCACCAAAAGCACGGTCCCAAGGGCTGATCGATGCCATCGTCGATGGCGATCTCGAAAAAGGCGCGATCGACTTTGCTCTTGCTGCACTCGCTCACTCCTTGCCGCTTGCGCTTAGCGACCGCGCGGTACCGGCTGTCGATACCGCCTTCTGGGACAAGACTGCCAAATCCGTCGCCACACGTGCGAAACGCGAAGAGGCGCCCTTGCGCGCGCTTGCCTGCGTGAAGAGTGCAGCGGAAGCAGATTTTGAAACAGCCCTTGCGTTCGAGAGAGAAACCTTCCTCCAACTGCGGGGTTCGGATCAGGCGGCGGCGTTGCGACACGTGTTCTTCGCCGAGCGCGCAGCACCGCGCCCGCCTGAACTCTCCGGCGCCTCGCCGCGCCCGATCCGGTCGGTGGCCGTCATCGGTGGTGGCACGATGGGCGCCGGCATCGCAGCATCGCTAAGGGATGCCGGCCTGCCCGTGACCCTGGTGGAGCGCGATCAGGCAGCCGTCGAGCGCGGACTTGCCAACCTGCAGGCAATTTTCGATGGCGCCGTGAAGCGCGGCCGGATAGACCCCGAAACCGCCGTGGCACGGATGGCCGGGATCGCAGGCACGACGGACTATGCAAGACTTGCCGATACCGATCTGGTCATCGAGGCCGTCTTCGAGGATCTGGATGTCAAGCGGGCCGTGTTTACCCAGCTGGCGGCGATCTGTCGGCCCGATGCGGTCCTTGCCACCAACACGTCCTATCTCGATCCAGATCATATCGCCGCCTTCATGACTGGGCGCGAGCGCTTTATCGGGCTGCATTTCTTCAGCCCGGCAAACATCATGAAGCTGTTGGAAATCGTGCCAGCAGCCTCAACGGCTCCCGACGTGCTGGCAACCGGTTTCGCCCTTGCCCGCATGCTCGGCAAGATCCCGGTGCGCGCCGGCATCTGCGATGGCTTCATCGGCAACAGGATCCTGAAGGTGACGCGCGCGCAGGCCGAGCGCCTGCTTTTGTCGGGCGCAACGCCACAGGCCGTGGATGCCGCCATGCGCGCTTTCGGCCTACCGATGGGTCCCTTCGAGGCACAGGACCTCGGCGGCCTCGACATTGCAGCCTTCCAGCGGAAGGCCGCGCGGGCCCGTGGGGAAACCCCGTTTGCGCCCATCGCGGATCGGCTGTGCGAAGAAGGGCGCTTCGGCCAGAAAAGCGGCGGCGGCTGGTACGATTACGCCAAGGGCGACCGCACCCCACTGCCGTCCGCGACTGTTACACGCCTCATCGCCGCGGCAGCGGATGGAACGCTTCAACGCGACTGGGACGAAGCGGGCATTGTCGATTGCATCGTCCTGCCAATGGTCAACGAGGCAGCGAAGATCCTTGAGGATCGCACCGCATTGCGGGCATCCGACATCGACTTGGTGAAAATCCATGGCTATGGCTTCCCGCGCTGGCGCGGCGGGCCGATGCATTATGCGCAAGCGCGCGGTCTGTGCGAGGTCGTCGCTACTCTGGACAGGCTGGCCGAAGACGGCTTGGCAGAGCATCCTTGCGACCTCTTGCGGCAAAGCGCAACCAGCGGCACCTTCGAGGTGCCTCGCTAATACCTCTTACAATCTGGCAGCGACGACTGCGGGGCGGCCACGGCCGGTCCGCATCGTCGAAAGACGTACTTGAGATTGTGCAGGCACCAGCGATAATCGAATAAGCGAAACGAGCGGCTACCGAGCCGTTGATCCTTGCGCGCGTAACGGTGTTTTGAGGGCTTGCCCTCGCAGAGTGGTCCCTGATGAGTTCCTTGATCGAAGATCCGACGAGCCCGGCGCCCCTTAAGTCTCCTCTTCGCCCATTGTTGATCGCCGAAGCCGCAAACCCGGAATGGGCCAGTGTCCCACTGGTCGGATGGAACTTCGCGCATGCGATCCTCAAGAAGACCAATGGGCTGATAGCCACCCACATCAGAAACCGCGACGCCATCCTGCGGGCGGGGCTGGTGGAAGGACAGGATTTCGTTGCGATCGACAACGAAAAGGTCGCACGCGCCGCGTTCTTGATGGGCGAATACCTGCGCGGTGGTTCCAACAAGGGGTGGACGGTCGTCACGGCCATATCCGCATTCTCCTATTACAGCTTCGAGAAGGAAGTCTGGCGGCAGCTCGGCCATCGCCTTGCCGCGGGAGAATTCGACCTCGTCCACCGCATCACGCCCCTTAGTCCGACCATTCCGAGCGGCATCACGGGACGGCTGAAGAAACACGGCGTCCCCTTCGTGCTCGGCCCCCTCAACGGCGGCGTGCCGTGGCCGGCCGGCTTCGGAGATGTTCGAAACCGCGAGCGGGAATGGCTGTCGGCGATCCGACGGCTCCACCGGCTGATGCCGGGCTACCGGGCAACAAGGACGAATGCCTCTGCGATCATCGCAGGCTCGCGGTATACGCTGAGTGAATTGCCGGGAAGCTGCGCACAGCGCAGTTTCTTCATTCCGGAAAACGCTGCCGACCCGACACGCTTCCCCTTCCGCAAGCGCGAACTGACAGGCGACACGCTTCGCATTGCCTTTGTCGGACGGCTGGTTCCCTACAAGGGGCCGGACATGCTGCTTGACGCGGTCGCCGCCTACAAGGGAGAGCGCCGGCTGGAGATCGTCATCGTTGGCGACGGACCCCTGCGCCAGGAACTGGAAGACAAGGTGCGCCGTTACGGGCTGGAGGACCAGGTGCGTTTCCTCGGTTGGATACCGAACGAGACACTGGCCGACGCCTTGCGCGATTGCCATGTCATGGCACTCCCCAGCATCCGCGAATTCGGCGGTGGCGTCGTCCTGGAAGCCATGTCGCTCGGGCTTGTGCCTGTTGTCGCCAACTACGGGGGACCGCCCGAACTGATCGATGCCGGCAGCGGCATTGCCATCGACTTTTCCGATCGCGAAAGCCTCATTGCCGGTCTGCGTGAGACGCTGGAACGGATTGCAGCAAACCCATCCCTGATCGCGGAGCTCAGTGCCGGAGCCAGCCGACGGGTACGCGAACTCTTTACCTGGCAGGCCAAGGCCGATCAGGCGCTTGCCATCTATCGATGGGTACTGGGTCAGGGATCCAAGCCGAATCCGCTTGAAGCCGATAAGCCGATTGCCGGCAGCCCCGTTTTAGGCGCCGGCTCTCAATACGCGCATCTGGGGCTTTGAAACGATCGGCTCGGCAGTCTCTTGACGGGTACTGCCGAGCCCCATGCGCATCAACGCAACGCCCATGGCTGCAAACGTCCAGTAGATGTAGGGGACGAAGGTGACGCTGCTCGTCGTGGCAATTGTGAACATGATGGACAAAAGCACGCCGAGAATGCCGACGTAATTGACATGCTTCGGCGCTTTCCGCATCGCAAGGATCGCAAGCTGAGCGGCGTTCAGGATAAAGAACGCAGCAAAGAAGATCAGCGTCACCACCCCAAACTCGAGCGTGATCTGCAAGTAGGAGTTCACGATGTCGATAAGGCCCTGCCCCTGCATCATCTTCTGTAGCTCGGGCGCCTTGAGAAAGGTCGGCGAACCGAACCAGGGATGTTGCCGAATGACCAGCAATGCAGCGTCAAAGAGGTCGGACCGATAGGTTTCGCTCGCCTTGTCGGCCCTGCCCACAAAGGGAAGAAGATTGATGAAGCGGTAGATGAAAGACGCCGAAATAAGCGCCAATCCGGCGCCCACGGGAACGGCGGCCGCAACGAACTTCGAGGCCGCCTTGAGATTTGTCGATAGTATCACCGCCACACAGATAGCCAGACCAAGCCACGGCCCGCGAGAGACACTCGCAAACAGGCCCGCGAGCAGCACTGCCGTCGCGGCGTAGTGCCAAAGGCCGAAACGTTCCTTGGTCTTGAGCGCGAAAAGGCATCCCGCGCCAACCATGCACATGAAACCGAACGAAATCGATATCATCGATGTCGCGCTGGCACGCAGCATGCCGTCCCGGAAAAGATAGCCCGAACCGGTTGCACTGTCCCACCGGGCCGCTACCCCCGGATAGACCGGCCAGCCTTTCAGGAACTCAAACGTACCGATTGCGGCGATCGGTAGTGCAGCAACGGCAAAGGCCAGAAGCGTGCGGTTGACGTCCGAGGCGGTTCGCAGGGCGCGGCTAAAGACAAAATACGGTACGACCACACCAAGGAACTGCGCCATGCACGCCCTCAAGACGGAGTTCAGATCTCCCAACCGCGACGCAAGCGCACAGATCATGAGAACGTAGCCGCCAGCAAAGATATCCGCCAGGCTGACTTTTCGGTTGCCTTTGTCGCGCCAGAGGGAGACCCCGATGGGCAGGAGAATGAAGACGGCAAGCAGCCTGGGTGGATCAAGCGCCGTGATACTGGCGAAAAGGCCGGGAATTCCGAAGTTGACCGACACGCAGGGCGCCGCAAACATCAACACAATATAGAGATACAACGGCTCGCGCGCTTTCTTGAAGCCGTACACACAGACCAGGAGAAGCAAACCCGAAAACACCAGGAAGCTGTTGGACAGAAAGGAAATACAGGTGGTCGCGAGCCAGCAGTTACGCCAGACCAGAAATTCATCCTCGCCAATCACGGGAACGGCAATCCGCCTCACGATGAACACTGTCGGGCCGCTGGCGATGAGAACGTAGATAAGGGCCTTGATATAGTCGGGCATCACGCGGCCCACCCTTGGGCTTGGTAATCAGATTCCATCGTTCTACTCATCACCAATACTCTTGCCCCACCCGTTACATGACACCAAGCGTTCTGCCGCGTGGCGTCGGAGCGTTTGTACAGAAACCCGATCCCGCTCTACTCGCGTGAAACGGGAGCAATGGTATCGGCCGCAGTAACCGACGTGCTAGACTAGGCACGAACTTGGCCGCCAGGCAGTTGCCTAAAAGACGTAGATCGCACCTCCATCAGTGCGGGAGTCAGCAATTTGGCGTTCTTGTTCGCTGATGCGAAACCATCCTAGATAGCTGCAACTACCATGACGCGTAGAGTGCGTCTTCATGTGCGCCCGCGAGGCTTCTCGACAGGTGCGGCCAATAGAAGGAATTTTCCGTGAACCGTCGTGAACTCCTGCAGCTGATCTCCGCTTCCGCGCTTCTCCCTCTCATCGGCGGACCACGGCAGGCGAGTGCCACCGCCGCAAAGTCGACAGCCAAGCTGGGGCTTAATCTGACCGGTATCTCCTACGCTTCCACAGAGCAGGCCTTTTCCAACCTGGCTGCAAATGCGTCCCGCTGGCGCCTGCAGAAGGATAGCGACAAGCAGTGGACTTGGGACAATCCGCTACCGCCGCTCACCGACGACCTCTATCCGAAGGTGGTTCCGCCGAAGTCCATGCTGGAAAGTTTTCTCATTTTCACGCCATATCGTACCAACCTGCCGGTCGCCCTTTCGGTCTACCATGACGGAAAGGGCAAACTGGGCTATCTCAGCGGTGCGGAGCTCGAAGCCCGGATGCCCGGCTACGACAACGTCAGAAACCTTCGCAACGACGCGCCATTCAGTTGCATCCTGCTTGAGACCGATCCGAACGACCCTGTTCGAAACATTCGCGTCTACGAGCGCGGCGAGCAGCCGAAAGGAACATTTCGCGATGCGTTCCTGAAGCGCATGAGTGGCATGTCGACGCTGCGCTTCATGGATTGGATGAACACCAACAACTCGGAAGTCCAGAAATGGGATGATCGCGCCAAGGTGGGCCAGTTCAGCCAGCCGCGCGGCGTTGCGCTCGAGCATATGGTGGAACTTTGCAATATCACCAAGGCAGATCCCTGGTTCAATATTCCTCACAAGGCCGACGATGATTACGTGCGCCGTTTTGCGCAGCAGGTAAAGGACACCCTCGATCCCAAGCTCAATGTCAACGTCGAGTATTCGAACGAAGTCTGGAACCCGCTCTTTGATCAAGCACGGTATGCCGACGAACAAGGCGCGCGACTGGGGCTTCCGGAAGGTGGTCGATCCCTGCTCTACTATGCAAAGCGTACCAGCGAGATCCTGGCCATATGGGAAGATGTATTCGGGGCCGACAAGGACCGCGTCATCGGTATCTACGCCTCAATGGCTGCCGGCAACTGGGTAAGTGAGACGATCCTTTCCGGTGAAGGCGTAAAGGAACATGCCGACGTTCTGGCGGTCGCGCCCTATTTCGGCGGCAGCATCGGCTCTCGTGACCGCGCTGCCGAGGCCGCCAACCTGACGCTCGACAAGCTCTTCGCTGAACTCGAGCGAGAAATCGGAGACGAAAATCGCAAGGCGATGCAAACGCAAGCCGACATCGCTGCTAAAAACGGTCTCAAGCTCTTCGCCTACGAGGGTGGTCAGCATCTCGTCGACACCAGGGGGATCGACGACAACAACGCCCTGACGAACTTGTTCATGGCCGCAAACCGCGATGAGCGAATGGGCCCGCTTTACGTCAAGTATCTGCAGAACTGGGCCGACGTCGGTGGAGATACCTTTGGTCTCTTCTCATCCATGAGCACACCCTCCCAATGGGGAAGCTGGGGCCTTCTGGAGAAGGAAGGCGCTCCCAATCCCAAGTGGACGGCGGTACAGGAAGTCATGCAACGCTGGACCAGCGGCTGAGCGAGCGCGATATCTGCTTTTCCTTGGATACAGAAAGACTAGGGAGCGGCCATCCGGCCGCTCCCTAGTCGTGTCGCGTACGATCGGTTCGCACCCAGGCAACCGCGTTGCCGGCCAACAGCGTCTTCGGATAGAGCTTGAACTTCGACGCGGCATAGAGCGGCACCTGTGCCAAGCTGCGGGCAGGCAAAACGGCTCTTCCATGGGCGAGCCAGCTGGCAGCGACCGCGACAGACAACAGAGCAACATTTGCCGCAGCGATCACCAGCGGCAGCAGACCGATGCCAAGAAAGGCGATGATTGCGGCAAGCGGCACGATCGCCAGCGTCACGAGTACGAGAAGCGTAAGCGGCGGTATGGTGACGTCGAGCAGGAGTGCGGCATAACTGCCCCTCGTCCAGCTTGAGGGAGAGAGCAGCCGGCCGATTGCATAGCGCATGATGCTCAGATGCCCGCCTTCCCATCTCTGGCGCTGCGTATCGGCCCCCTCCTTGGAATAGGGAAACAGGCTCGTCACCAACGCGTCAGGGCAAAACAACGGCGCATGCCCCGCGCGCGCAAGATCCAGGCCGAACTTCATGTCCTCCACCTGATGCCCGCTGGCAAGGCTTGCGTCTTCCAGCAGCGACCACGGGAGCGCCATCCCCGTCCCCGTCATCAGGCACGGCAGCCCTAGGCGTGCGAGGCCAAGTGGCCGGACCTGGTTCTTGACCAGGAAGGCAAATTCCGCGACGGCCAGGTTCAGCCCCGCATCTGTGGGGGCGATCTGGAGATTGCGGGCTTGTATCGGCCGGTTGCTCGAGAACGCAGCCGCAGCCAGACTGTCGAGCGCATCCGCCGCAAGCCGGCAATCGGCATCGACGAAAACGACGACGCGTGGAGGCGACTGCCGCAGGTGCTGAATGCCTGCATCCAGCGCGTAGCCCTTCCCTCGACGCTCCTTGTCCGCTCGCTCGACAACCTCCGCCCCCTCGGCCCGCGCGACCTGCGCGGTATCGTCGTCGCAGTTGTCGGCGACGACCACCAGCCTGTCTCCGTCGCGCATCTGCGCGCGGATGTTTCTCAGCGTATCGGCAATGCCGGCGCTCTCATTGTGTGCCGGGACCAAGATCGCCACCGGCGGCCGGATTGTCATTTCTACGCGTTGTCGTCTCTTTGCCGGCCAGCTTCCGGCAACGCATTCGAGGAAGAAAAATGCAATCGGAACGGAGAGAACTGCAGGCAGCAGCGTCGCGACGGATAGTATTGCCGTGTCAATCACAGTATTGCCCCTCTAATAACGCAGAATTTGGAACATTACTCTGTTTATACCATGAAAAAATGAGCAACCGCCAACGGTCTATGTAGTTCTTTATGATGATCTCGGAGATATCCATTTTCGCTTGAATATCGCGAATCCAAGCGCCGCTTACCTCGAAATGGTAAGCGCGGGGTTAATTGCGTCGGCCTGTTATTCGTATAGTCTGAAATCACCAATAAAAACATATGCTTGCTGAAATTGTTCTTTCAGCGGAGCTGGTTGTGTGCGCGCTTTCAACCGCGGGGAAATACACTATGAGTGCAGTGGAAATACCTACGGCAAGATCTGCATACGTCGCCGGCCACAACCGGCATTATTTCCTCGGGGCGCCCTTCGACCCCATCCCGCAGGACGTAGCCGTCGACCTCGTCGCAGCGCCGGAAGACCAGAGCAAGTTTCGCTATGTCGTGACGCCGAATGTCGATCATGTCGTTCGGCTGAGCAGCAACCGAATGCTGGCGCAATACTATGACGACGCGTGGATATCCCTTTGCGACAGCCGGCCGATTGCAGCGCTGGCCCATGCGGTATCGCTCGACCTGCCCCTGGTCACGGGATCGGACCTGACAGCACGCATCTTCAAGACGGTGGTCAAGGACGGCGATGTGGTCACGCTGATAGCAGCCGACCCATCGATTGTTCACGACATGGAGCTCGCCTACCCCAAGGTCCACTTTCGCAGCCACGTTCCGCCCAAGGGCGTCATGAACGATCCCACCGCCCTTCAGGCCTGCGTCGACTTTGTCGCCGCGGAGCCGGCGCGTTTTGTGTTTATCGCGATAGGATCGCCGCAATCGGAGAAGATTGCGCATGCGCTCGCCCAGCGCACGGATGCCTCCGGCGTGGGTTTCTGTGTCGGCGCCTCACTTGAATTTCTTGTCGGCACCAGAAAACGGGCGCCGTTATGGATGCGCCAGACCGGCCTAGAATGGGCCCACCGCCTCGCATCAGATCCCAAGCGGTTGTGGCGTCGGTATGTCTTTGCGGTAGCACCGCTTACGCAGTTGTTCGTCAAGGAACTCTTCAGCCGCCAGCAGCGCCGCGCCTGACCAGTACCGGCGCGTGTTACACCACGACCGCCGTTGCGATATGGCCGGCGGCAAACCGGATGCGGCCCGACAATCGCTCGCCGGCGCGATAGGGCAGGACATCCTGCTCGAATGTCGCGGCAAATGTCCCGCTATCGACGTCAAGCTCAATTCCGATTGCATCGAAGCCGATCAGCTGCCGGGTGACAGGATACTGGCACTTGTAAGCGCTTTCCTTGGCACAGAAGATTGCTTTCAGGTACAACCCGCGCTCCACGTCCGGCTTTACCGCGAGCCAGCGGCGCTCGGACGCAGTACAGATCTCAACTTCCAGATCAAGCTCCAGTGGCGTCGCCTCCTCGAGGTCGATGCCGATCGAGCGAACGCCATCAGACGTCGCGGCAACCGCGGCTGCGCAATGCGTTCTTGAATGGGTGATGCTTCCAACCAACCCTGCCGGCCATATCGGGGCACGATCTGACCCCATGGGAACCGCAAGTGCCTGCTGTCCAATCCGCGACATCGCAACACGGGCACAGAAGCGACCAAAGGCGAACTCTCGCTGGCGGCCAGCGACGGCACCGCGCACGGCAACCGCCTCCTCAGGCAGCAAAGGCGGGCATTCGCCATCGAGAAGCGTCTCCGCCGTCGCCACGGAACCGTCAAAAAGACCTTCGAACAGCTTCATCACCGCCCGCTAGCTACGCTGAAATTCCCGGCGCCGATCCCCCATCGCGTTTCTCCGCATGGCGGCGCGATCGGCGACCTTAGCCAGGTGCTTCTCGCTCGCTCCGCGATCGGCGATGAAGTCCGCGAGTTGCCCGACGGTCGGGAAACGGAAGAGATCGGTGATCGACAGATCGGGCGCGACGACCGCCTTCAGGTCGCGATGGACCTGCACGGCCAGCAGAGAATGACCACCCAGGGCAAAGAAATTGTCGGCAAGGCCAACCCTCTCGACGCCCAGCACACGTTTGAACGCCTCGGCAATCGACCGCTGCAGTCCGTCGGCAGGAGCTACAAACTCTGCCGCAACGACGCGGTCTCCACCGGCGCCCGGCGCCGGCAGTCGGCCACGATCGACCTTGGCGTTCGGCGTCAGCGGAAACGCATCCATTCGTACGATATGGCTTGGCACCATGTAGTCCGGCAGCGTCTTTGACAGATGCTCGGTCAGCTTCGTTTCGTCCAGAACAGCGCTCGTGCGGACATAGGCGACGATCCTGATATCGCCCGGCTGATCCTCCCGTGCCAGAACCACCGTTTCCTCCACGCCGGGGAACGCATTCGCCCTCGCCTCGATCTCGCCGAGTTCGATGCGATAACCGCGCACCTTGACCTGGTGGTCGGCGCGGCCGAGAAACAGCAATTCGCGCGCCGGCGTCATGCGCACCATGTCGCCGGTGCGATACATCCGCCCTTCATGGAAAGGGTTCGCAAGGAACCGTTCATCGGTCAGTTCCGGCCTGTTCAGGTAGCCACGCGTCACACCGTCTCCGCCGATGTACAGTTCGCCATCCACGCCGCACGGAACAGGTTCGAAGTGCTCATCGAGGACATAGAGCTGCGTGTTGGCGATCGGTTCGCCCAGCGGCACGATCCCGGCGGTCGGTTGTGCGACGCGGGTTGCCGACCAGATCGTCGTTTCCGTCGGGCCATACATGTTTGTCACGGGCGCGCTGGCGACGCGCCGCATATCGTCCAGCAGCGATCCATGCAAAGCCTCTCCGCCGATGAAGATCTGCTCCAGATCGACGAACGCGGCGCGGTCTTCCTCCGAGATCAGGAACATGCGAGCCATCGACGGCGTGCACTGGAAGTGCGTGACCCCATGGCGGCTGACTTCGCCCGCAAATCCGAGCTCGGCGGCAGGTTCGCTGACGGTGACCGTACGGGCTTCGCGCACCAATTGCGCCAGCGGTTCCAGGCGATCGAGGATGACATTGTCGCTGACGCCGAAGTCGATCAGGCAGGCGATTTCGTCCACGCCGATGGCTGCGACCTGGCTGAGCCGAGCGTGGGCATCCTCGAGCGTTCCGAACAGACCGCTATCTTCGAAATACCGCAGGAACGCGAATTCGAGGATGGCATCAAGCTCGTCCGTTGAAAGCGACTGCAGATCGATATCGGACGGAGCCGACAGGCCCTGCGGCTTCTTGAACGCCGGGAAAGCCCAGGCATATTGCTTGATCAGTGCTGCGGCGCTCTTCAGATATTCCTTCATCGGACCGCGCGCGAGATTGCGTACCTCGTCGCGGTCTTCGCCGAGCAAGGTGTGCAACATCAGGGTGACCTTGTAGTCGTCGGGGTTGCGCCCCGTTTCGACAAGAGTCTGCCGATAGATCGCAATCTTTTCCGCAAGCTCTTCGACCGATTGCCCAAGAAGGTGTGTCAGCACATTGGCGCCCGTGCGCGCCGCTTCCCTGTAGCTTTCAGGATTGCCCGCCGTCGTCAGCCAGATCGGCAGTTCCTTTTGAACAGGCCGCGGCTGCGTGACGACGCTAGCCGTTCCCGAACCGAAGCTGTACTCGACGCTTTCGCCGCGCCAGAGCTTCCGGACCGTTTCGATCTCGGTGACGAGGTTCGCCTTGTTGCGCGGCGGCGCATTCTCCGGCCGCAGCACGAAGTCTTCCGGCATCCAACCGGAGGCAAAGGCGACCGCCACGCGTCCATTGCTGATATTGTCGACCACCGCCCATTCCTCGGCGACGCGCAGAGGGTGATGCAACGGCAGAACGCAACTGCCGGCGCGGATCGATACATTCTTCGTGACAGCCGCTACGGCAGCACCCGTGACAGCCGGGTTCGGATAGGGTCCCCCGAAGGCATGGAAATGACGCTCCGGCGTCCAGACCGCCTGAAAATCGTTCTGATCGGCGAACTTCGCCCCTTCCAGCAGAAGGTTATACTTTCCGGCATCGGTTCCGTTGTCGTTGCCCCAGTAGAACAGGCCGAAATCCAGCACCTTGCCCGTCGGGCGCCGCGACGGCGTCTTGTTCTTGGCGACCGCGCTTGCGTGGATCACGACCTTGAAACCGCGCGACAGCGTCCAGAAAAGCTCCAGCACCGAAATATCGAAAGAAAGGCTGGTCACGGCAAGCCAGACATTCTGGCGGTCCGCACGCCGACCAATGCGCTCGTCCATACCGGCGAAGAAATTGACGACGTTGCGATGCTCGACCATCACGCCTTTGGGATTACCGGTCGAACCCGAGGTGTAGATGACATAGGCGAGATTTTCGGGACGAGCGGCGCTTTCAATGCTCTCGACCGACGGATCGCCAGCAGCGATATCGTCCACGAAGACGATGCGAACATCGCCCAGCCCCGAGGTTACCATGCCGCGTTTGGCAATGACCAATCTGACCTTGCTGTCCTTTGCCATGAAGGCCAGCCGCTCGGCCGGAAAGTCCGGGTCGAGCGGGACATAAGCGCCGCCGGCCTTGTGGACGGCGAGTGCGGCGACGACGAGTTCGAGCGAACGGGGCAGATGCAACCCGACCAGAGCATCCGGCCCAACGCCCTCGCGGGACAGCACCTGCGCAATCCGGTTGGCCCAACTGTTCATTTGCGCGTAAGTCAGCGACTGATCTCGATATGCCAACGCCTCGGCATCCGGTGTCAGCCCAACTTGTCTTTCGATCAATTGGTGTACGCAAAGATGACGCTCGTAGTCGAGCGCAGTCTCGTTCCAGTCAAACAGCACCTGCTTGCGCTCGCCGGCGGACATCAAGGGCAATTCGCCCAATGTTCCCGATTTTTCCGCGAACGCCGCGCCAAAGGCCGCAAGCCTTTCACATAGTTGCTTGATGAAGTCACTGGTGACCCGGTTTTCGTCGTAAGCCACCTGTACCCGCTCGCCGAGCACAAACGTAACGGCGCATCCCTCGATCACATCTACGCGAGCATTCTCGCCCACGGCAATTCCAAAGGTCAGGCGCGGCTCGGACACGTCAGGCGAGCGGTCGACCAGGTCACCAAGGTAGGAGCCCCGCTTCACCAGCTGATCAAGCGATTGCTGTGTCTCCTCGGCAAAGGCCGCAGTCTGCATCCCACGCTTTGCCGTTACTGTCAGTGGCACGGCATCGGAGAAATAGCCGGGAAAGCGCCGATTGGGCGCGCGGAGCTCTTCGTCAGCATAGGCGATGCTCAAAGCTTCCCGCTTCGAAAGCCTGCCGATGAATGCAGCAATCATGGCGACTTTGTCACTGTCTGACGCTGCTGGCAGCGGCAGTTCGATGCTGTTGACGCGGGCCGGGCGCGATGACAGATACCCGCCGATATCAAGAAGGTCGACGTCCACGACGTTGGCCAACGCACGGCGATGCCAGGCCTCATGACGAGCAGCCTCGGCCACCATCGCATCCAGTGCATGAGCCGCGTCGTCATCGAACTCTGGCAACCGCTCACCCGGGCGCACGACAGTGGAAAGATCGATGTCACGATGTTCAAGATCGACGCGCACGGCTCCATCCGGCGCAGCCACGACCAGACTGCCCATTGCCGCCGACAGGACTGTTCCCGGCTCTGCAAAGACGGGCTCATCGTGCTTGGCGATATCTGCAACATGGAACAGTTGACGGCCCACTCTCAGCTTCGGCTTGACGAGCGCATTCGCCCTGTCGTTGCCGAAGCTCAGCGCACGCACCAGACGGGAAATCTCTTCGACCGGTCGCCGGAAGGAAATGGTTCCCGCTGCTGCGGGTCGCTGATCACGGCTGAAATAGCGTCGGCTCGAAAACTCCTGGGGTACGGGGACCAGAGAACCGCGCTCGATATCCGAAAGCATGGTGGCAAACGCGCTCATCCCGGCTTCGAAGCACTTCGCGTTCAGCGTCAGTGCCGTCTCGTCCTCTGCCACGTCGAAGAGCGTCTGAGCATAGATCGCGCCTTCGTCGATGCCCGAGGTGATTTCATGCCAGGTGATGCCGTATCGTCTTTCCCCAGCCATGAGCGCCCAGGAGGGGGTGTTCAATCCGGCATAGGTAGGCAGCGGTCCGTCATGGAAATTGACGGCGCCGCGCTTGGCGCCACGCCAGACTGCGTCCGGTACCAGCTTCAGGTTGACGATGCTGAAGAGCCAGTCGTAGTCGAGACCCGCGAGGTGGGATGCATAGGATGCGTCATGGGCGAAAACTGGGACGTCCCTTTCGGCAGCCCATCTCCGCACGGGCTCGCTGGCAGTCACGACGGCAAGGAGTTCATGTCCTCCGTCCCTCAACATCTCCGCGCATTGCGCAAGAAGAAATCCATCTCCAACTAAAACGCACTTGAAATTGGCCATGATCCCTCACTTCCGCTGCACACACATCTACAAAATGCGCCAAAAATGAACGCCGCGGCTTTCGGCCGGCGGCAATACTATCATTGTTATACTTCAATCCTGCACGCAATAAATCAACAAGGCAATTTAGTCTTAATTTGCATAGAATATCTAAGGGCATACCCTAAAGGCGTAATTGAGCTTGTCTGCCCGCGCGAGCACAATGGGATATGGTGATTGCGCCAACACTCAAGTCTTGGTAAGCAACACCAAAGCATTTCGATGTATATCGTTTAAATAGAGTTCGGGATGTTAGATAAATCTGAAGAAGTCGGCAGCAACGATATCGCAATTGTTGGCATGGCACTTAGAGTGCCCGGCGCTCGCAACATTGGCGAATTCTGGTCTAACATTCGCAACGGCGTTGAATCTGTTCGAGATATTTCCGATGAGGAACTGAAATCATCGGGAGAACCAGCCGCGAAGCTACACCATCCAAATTACGTCAGGCGAACTGCTGACCTTCCCGACATGGAGATGTTCGATGCCGAATTCTTTGGGATGAGCCCCAAAGAAGCTGCCATCATGGACCCGCAGCACCGCCACTTTCTCGAGTGTACATGGGAAGCGATGGAAGATGCCGGGATTACGCCTGATAGCAGCGACGGCCCGGTCGGGGTCTTTGCCGGCAGCGGGATGGGCAGCTACTTCTACTTCAATGTCTGCAGCAACAAGCAGCTGGTCGATCAGGTCGGCATGTTCCTGCTGCGCCATACCGGCAACGACAAGGATTTCCTCGCTACGCGCACATCGTTTGCGCTCAACCTTCATGGCCCCAGTGTCAACATCCAGACGGCCTGCTCGACCTCTCTGGTCGCGGTGCACTACGCATGCCAGAGCCTGCTCAGCGGCGAATGCGACATGGCCCTTGCCGGCGGCGTGACCATCGAATTTCCCCATCGTCGCGGCTACATCTTCCAGCCTGGCGAAATACTGTCGCCGGATGGCCACTGCAGGCCGTTCGACCATCGCGCCGCCGGCACTGTTTTCGGTAGCGGCGTTGGCGTCGTAGCGCTGCGCCGTGCATCCGATGCAATCCGCGACGGCGATATTATTCATGCGATCATCAAGGGAACTGCGGTCAACAACGACGGCGCAAGCAAGGCCAGCTATCTGGCGCCGAGCGTAACCGGCCAGGCGGAAGCGATCATCGAAGCACAGGGGCTGGCAGGCGTATCGGCCGACTCGATCGGCTATGTCGAATGCCACGGCACCGGGACGCCGCTCGGCGACCCGATTGAAATAAGAGCACTGACCGAGGCCTTCAGGCAAACCAGCGCCCGCAACGGCTATTGCCGCATCGGTTCGGTCAAGTCGAACATCGGGCATCTGGATACTGCGGCCGGTGTCGTCGGCTTGATCAAGGCATCATTGGCGCTGAAACACGGAGAAATCCCGCCGACCGTAGGCTTCGAGGAACCCAATGAGGCGCTCGATATCGGCAACACGCCATTTGTCGTTGCTGACCGCCTGGTCCGATGGCCATCAGAAGGCGGCCCGCGCAGGGCAGCGGTGAACTCCCTTGGCGTCGGTGGCACCAATGCCCACGCAATCCTGCAGGAGGCACCACCCGAAACACGCCGCGCCAACAACAATACCAGCGAGGAGCCCCTGCTTCTTCTGCTTTCCTCGCGCCAGAAGAAGGGTTTGGCGCGGGCTGCGCAGAACCTATCCGACGCAATCGGCGAGAATCCGCACCTGTCGCTTTCGGATACCGCCTATACGTTGCTCAACGGACGAAAGCACTTCGAGCACAGGCTTGTGCTTGCCGTGTCGGGCAGGGATGACGCACTGGCGGCCCTCTCAAAGATCGACTCCACCCGAGCCTTCGTGCACGCGCCGGTCGCTGACCGGCCGGAGGCCACATTCGTCTTTCCAGGCGGCGGAATCCAGCATCCCGGCATGGGCGCCAATCTTTACAAGACCGACGCCCAGTTTCGTGCGTCGGTCGACGAAGGATTATCCTATTTGCCGAGGGATGCGGCCGACGAAATCCGCTCGATCTGGTTTGCCTCACCTCAAGATTTTGCGGCGGCCAGCGCCCGGTTCCTGCGTCCATCGGTGCAACTGCCCGCCATCCTCATTCTCGAAGTCGCAATGGCGCGTTTGTGGATGCGCTGGGGTATCCGGCCTACCGCGCTCATCGGCCATTCTATGGGCGAAAACGCGGCAGCCTGCATTTCCGGCGTAATGAGCTTCCAGGACGCCGTCGCGCTCGTCCGCCTACGTGGCGAACTCTTCGACACGGTCGAGCCGGGCGGCATGCTGAGCGTCTCGATTGCGCCTCAGGCTCTCAAGGAGATCTTGCCGCCGGAGCTTGATATCGCATCCATCAATGCGCCGGAGCTGTGTGTCGTCTCCGGACGCAACAATGATCTCGACGCTTTCGAGAAGGCGCTTGGCGCACGCGGGATCGATGCCAAGCGCGTTCCGATCGACATCGCCGCCCATTCGAGAATGCTTGATGCGATCCTTCCGCGGTTCCGCAGTTTCCTGCAGACAATCACGCTGCGCACTCCGTTGATCCCCATCATATCCAATCGGAGCGGCAACTGGCTGACGGCAGCGGAGGCCACCGATCCCGACTACTGGGTCAACCATCTGCGTTCAACCGTCCTGTTCTCGGAGGGAGCCTCTGTTCTGGCCCAGACGCCCAGACGCATCTACATCGATGTCGGTCCCGGCAAGACGCTCTCCTCGCTTTTGAAGCAGCAAGGCGGCATCGAGCCGAACCGGGTGATCAACAGTCTGCCCCACGTCGAAGACACGTTTGATGACAATCTTCATGTTCTGGCCGCGATCGGTCGTGCGTGGGCAACCGGCCTTCCGGTCAGCATCGATCGGCTGTGGGAAGGAAAAAACCCGCGGCGTGTCACGATCCCGACCTACGCGTTCCAGCAGCAGAGATACTTCCTCGATCGCGTCGAGACCAGTTCAGCACCTGTGGTGGACGACGTACCCGCCAAGCAGGTCAACATCGAGGACTGGGGATACAAGCCCAGCTGGAAGCAATCGCTTGCCGACTACACGCTCGGCGCCGAACAGCGCAGCCGGACCTGGCTGGTCTTCGTCGATGAAGCCGGCGTAAGCCAGGGCCTTGTCGCGCGGCTGCGCGCGGCCGGTCATCGTGTCGTCACCGTGTCCAATGGCGACACCTTCCTGCGACGGAGCGAAGACGACTACATCCTGTGCCCGGAGCTCGGAAAACCCGGCTATGCGGCGCTGCTTCAGTCTCTCACAACGGACGGCGCCCTTCCCTCTGACATCTTGCACATGTGGCTTGTCACGAGCAAAGAGACCTTCCGTCCAGGGTCGAACTTCTTCCACCGAAACCAGGAATGCGGTTTCTACAGCGTTCTCCATCTCGCCCAGGCCATCGGCGACAGCGGTGACGTGTCGAAGCTCAATCTGATCGTGGCGACGAACGGCATGCAGCGGGTGTTCGACGAGGCCGTGCCCTATCCCGAAAAAAGCACCGTGCTTGGTCCATCCCTGGTCTTGCCAAAAGAAATGGCAGGATCAACCGTCCGGCTGGTCGACGTGGTTCTCCCTACCGTTTCGCCGAAGGCAAAACCACTGGCATCGCTGTTTTCGTCGGGTACGAAAGCAATGGCTCCAGACACGAGTTTCGACGAGCTCCACCAGCAGCTGTGGGAAGATATCCTCGCCGCGCCCTCCTCCGAGACTGTTGCCTACCGCAACGGGCGTAGGTGGACCCGCACCTACAAAAGGCTGCCCCTGAACGACCTATCGGGCGATCAGGCGATGCTGAAACAGGGTGGCGTCTACATGTTCACCGGTGGTCTTGGTGAACTTGCACTTGATACGGCACAGCAACTGGCTAAGCGCTATGGCGCCAAACTCGTTCTCATCGGCCGCACAGAACTGCCAGCACGCGACGAGTGGATTGCCTATGAAAGGCTCCATGGGCATGACGCCGTTCGCCGGGCGATCTCGGCAATACGCAAGCTTGAAGAACTCGGCACCGCCGTGCTCTATCTTGTCGCGGATGTCAGCAACCCACAGGCGATAAGGGATGCCGTATCCAGCGCACGTGCGCAGTTTGGTAGTATTGACGGCGTGTTCCACACGGCAGGTGTCGTCGATGACGACCTCATGCAGCTAAAGACCGAAGACAGCATCGAGCGGGTTCTCGCGCCAAAAACTTTGGGAACCGCGGTGCTGAACGAGGCATTGGCCGATGTACCGCTCGACTTCCTCATCCTGTTTTCATCGACCAGCACGGACACCGCGCCCGCAGGTCAGGCGGATTATGTGGCGGCCAACGCCTACCTGAACGCCTTCGCGGAGAGCTGCGCTTCCAGGAAAGACCGTAAGACCATCGCTGTTCACTGGGGCGTATGGGCAGATGTCGGCCTGGCTGCACGGGCGACGGCCACAAAACGACGTAGCGACGTCGAGGCTTTGTCAGGTTCCGCCAGTGGCCCGTTGTTCCAGCAATGGGTGGAGGACGAAGACGGTACTCCGTGGCTCGAAACCACGATCAGGGACGACCATTGGATGCTGGATGAGCACCGACTGGTTTCCGGCCAGCCGGTCATGCCTGGTACCGGCTTTGTGGAAATGATGCTGCAGGTGGCGCGCGAATATGGCGTCGAGCAGCCGCTAACGCTTGATGACGTCCAATTCGTGCGGCCATTGACGGTCTCGGCGGGAAAACCCCGCATCGTCCGCGCACGGCTTGAACCAGCCGGTTGGGGCTATCGCGTCATGGTACAGTCGGCCGTGTCAACCGGAGAACGCGTCTCCTCCTTTGAAGAACATGCCGAAGGAAGCTTCGGATCGCGAGATCCTGCGAGCATCGGGAGGCTGGATATTCCGTCTATCGAGGCGCGGTGCCCGCAGCGGCGCCATGCGGAAACGGAAAAGACTCTGCGCACGGCGCAGGAAGACCATATCCGATTTGGCCCCCGCTGGAGCGTGCTCAAGTCCATCGCAATCGGCGACGCAGAGGCGATCGCCGAACTCGAATTGAACGCGGAAGGGAAGCAGGACCTCGAAGACGGCTTCATTGCTCACCCGGCGCTCCTCGATATCGCAACCGGTTTTGCGATCGGACTTGCGGACGCATACGGATCTCAATCCGTGCTCTGGGCACCGGTCGAATACGGATCGCTGACGGTTTACGGGCCGCTGCCGAGCCGGATCGTCAGTTGGGCAAGGCTCGTCGACAGTTCGGAGTTCGGCGAAGGTTACGCGGCCTTCGACATAACGATCACAGATGCCGACGGCACCGTCGTGCTGGACATCAGCCGGTTTGTCATGAAACAGCTGAACGACGATCTCAGCCTCAACCAGATGCCGGCAGTCTCCGAGCCATCACCGGTGGAGACCTATACCACCGAGCCGTCCTCGCCTGCACAGATCCGCTTCGCCAGGCAGGTTCAAAACGGGATTCGCCCGCAAGAGGGATTCGACGCTCTGCTTCGCGCACTTGCGACGGGCCAAACACAACCCATCATCAGCTCGATGGATCTGGAGGCACTGCGCAAGTTTGCGGCTGAAGCAGCCGTCGAGGAGCCGCCGAGAACTGACGACGGATTTGAGCGACCCGATCTCGACACCGAATTTGTCGAGCCACGCAATCCGGTCGAGACCGCGATTGCCGATTACTGGAAGACGTTGCTTGGCGTCTCCAAAGTCGGCATTCACGACAATTTCTTCGACCTAGGCGGCCACTCTCTTATTGCCGTGCGACTGTTCCGCATGATCAAGAAAGACTTTGCCGTCGATTTCCCGATCTCCGCACTATTCGAAGCGCCAACCATTTCCAAATGCGCAGCACTCATTCAGGATCAGGTCAGTCCATCTGACCAGGTGACAGCAGAGGGTGGCCAGGGCGATACACCTTTCAAGGCGACGCACCTGGTATTGATGTCGGACGGAAAATCTCGAAGCAGTCGTCCCGTCTTCATCTGCGCCGGCATGTTCGGAAACGTCCTCAATCTTCGGCATCTGGCATTGGCTTTAGGTCAGGATCGTCCGGTCTATGGCTTGCAGGCCCGCGGCCTCTACGGTGACCAGCAACCTCACGAAACGTTCGAAGAGATGGCACGCGACTACATAGCCGAAATACGCACTGTCCAGCCGGAGGGCCCTTATCTTCTGGCCGGATATTCCGGCGGCGGCATCGCCGCCTACGAAATTGCTCGCCAACTCCAGGCTGATGGTCAGGAAGTTGCCAAGCTTGTGATGATCGACACGCCGTTGCCGACCCAGCCTAGGCTGTCGTTCCAGGACCGACTGATGATGAAATTTCAGGACCTGCAGCGCCACAAGAGCGCCTACCTGAGAAAATGGATAGGTGACCACGTGGAGGTGGGCAGGAAAAAGCGACGCGGGAATGAAGTCATTCATGAACAGGGGCAGGCCGATCACTTCAACAACGAGAGGATCGAAGTTGCCTTCCGTGGAGCTTTGCGTCGTTACCAGTTGCATCCGTACGCAGGACAAGTCACCTTGCTCAGGCCCAAGCCTGCAGCCTTTTATCATCTGAGCGGAGGACGCCACCTGCTTGAAAATCGTGACATCATCCTGCCCGACAATGGCTGGTCACCGCTCCTCGCGGACCTGACGATCGTCGAGGTGCCTGGTGACCACAACAACATGGTGCTGCAACCGAACGCGAGCGTGCTCTCGGCCTGGATGCGGAAAGCACTGAACTGCGATAACGGGCTGCAATCAAAAGGCATGGGTGAGGCAACACCCGCTCGTGCGAGTGCTCCGTCTCGCTGGCGCCGGCAGGCCGTGTCGGCATGACCTGTCATCATGCCCGCCGGCTTGCTGAGTTCACCAGGGGCCAGGCCGGAGCTCCGGACCGGAATACACCAAGCGAAACGAACCCGAATGCGGGTTTGCGCAAGTCCTACTTTTTAAAGCGCGGATCACGTCAATGACGCTGGCCATAACAGCCCGACTGGCACGGGCCCTTGAGCAGGCGATACCTATCTATCGCGTAAGGCGCCAGCCAGAATCGTCTGACGCCGAGGACGCCGCGGCACCGCCACCGACCACGAGTGGGGTCGGTATTCGCAAACTGGTGCTGACCGCTGCCAGTTGGTCGATGGGCGGATATGCCGCCGGTCAGGTACTCCGCATTGCCGGCAATCTGCTTCTGACGCGTGTGCTCGCACCTGATCTGTTTGGTCTCGCCGCCGTTGCCACCATGGTATCAGTGCTTGTCGCGCTCCTGTCAGACATAGGTCTTCACCAGGCCGTTATCCGCAGTCCCAAAGGCGAGCTTCAGCGATTTCTCGACACCGCTTGGACCATCCAGATCGTAAGGGGCTTCCTGATTTGGTTCGTCAGCATCCTGATCGGTTTCGGCATCGGCTATATAGCATCGCGAGGCTGGGTCGCGGCGCATTCAGTATATGCAAACCCGCAATTGCCCCTGATCATCATTGGCTCGGGGCTGGGTTTCGCCATATCGGGCTTCCAGTCGACCAACTACATTTCGCATCAGCGCAATCTCGGCCTCAGCCGACTGACGAAGATCGAATTGATCTGCCAGGCAGTCGGCATCGTGACTGCGGTGCTGCTCGCATGGCTTACCCAATCCGTTTGGGCTGTCGTCATTTCCAGCCTTGTCTCCTCGCTCCTCGGAGCTATTCTTAGCCACACCTGGATTCCCGGCCCTCGGAACAGTTTCCGGATGGATCGCGAAGATGCGCGAGAAATCTTCCTATTTGGCCGCTGGATCATGTTCTCGTCCTTCTTCACCGTGTTTTCGGCCAATGGCGACCGCATCCTGCTCGGCAACTGGGCAAGCTCGACGACATTCGGTCTCTATGGCCTTGCCCTCAATCTCGTGGGAATGATCGAGGGTATCGGTGGACGCCTATACGGGGCAGTCGGCACGCCTACCCTGAGCAAGATCGCACGAGAAAGGCCCGAGCGGCTGCGCAGCGCCTATCTTCGACTGCGAGCGCCTTTCGACATCTTCTACATCGGCTGCGCCGGACTGCTCTTTGGCTGCGGACAGACGATCATCGATATCCTTTACGATCATCGATATGCGGCGGCTGGATCGATGCTGCAGATCCTGTCGTTCAGCCTGCTCATGGCGCGGTTTGGCATCATGACGTCGGTCTACATTGCAGTCGGAGAACCCCGTAACGTCGGCATCCTCAACTGTGTCAAGGCTGGGCTGCTGTTCACGGTGGTGCCGCTCTGCTACTGGCTCTTCGATTTCCAGGGGGCCCTGTGGGCAATTGCCCTCTATACGCTGCCGACCGTGCCGCTCATCCTGTTCTTCAACATGCGCCACAAGCTGAACAACTGGATGTTCGAAATCGGTGTCCTCCTTGTATGGCCAGTCGGCTATGCGGCGGGATTGATGATCTCCAAGGTCGCCGGCCACCTCTTTGCCGCTGTCATGTGAATGATTTGTCGAGCAGGCGCATGATGCCGCATTGAGATCTGCCCGAAATTTCCGTAGAACCGCATTCATCGGAAATGGGCGGGAACCCGGTGAAGGCTAGAAACGCGACGATTGTTCAGTGGCTGGTGCGCATGACCTGCGTCATCGCACTGCTGTTCGTTGGTTTTGCGCACAAAGCGCCGGGCTTTGGCGCTACGACCTTCGCCGCCGCCGAATTTGCGGAATATGTCCTGCCGGACGGCACGCTTCCCATCCTGTGCCTCGCCGAAAAGGCGGTCGATACTCAGACACACCACAAGATGCATGCGCCGGGCTGCGAGGCTTGCCGCATCGGCGCGTCGGTGCTGCTTCCCACGCCTGCCGACATCGGCAATGAGCGACTTCGGCTGGAAGGGGTTGTCCAAGCTCCCTATGCGGCGGCCGCTTTCGAAAGACGGCTTTTTGCGCCGAGCAAGGGCCCCCGAGCACCTCCACACGATTCCGCATCTGCGTGAACCGGCATTCCGACCGCGGTCGTCGTGCCTTTTGTCGATAGCTGCCGCGGTTTCGTCGGCGGCTCGCTACGGATCAGATCCATGAACGGTTTTCCACGAGGCCGAGACGCCTCTCAACGCGCCGTCGCGTCGCGCCTGCGCTCGTCCCATTTCATAAAAATTGCCTTTCAGGGAACACCACTATGAAAAAGCTCGCAACTCTTCTCGCAGGCATCCTCTTTGCGGGCCTGCTTGCCACCTTCGCCAATGCGCACGGCTTCAAGATCGGCGACATCGAAATCGGCCACCCCCACGCCCGCGCCATGGTGCCCGGCGCCAAGGTTGGCGGCGGATATCTGAAGCTGACCAACACAGGGACCACTGACGACAAGTTGCTCAGCATCACGACAGAGCGGGCACAGTCGGCTGAGGTCCACCAGATGAGCGTGAACAACGGTGTCATGACGATGCGCCCGGTGGCAGGCGGCCTCGTCATTCCTGCCGGCCAGACCGTCGAGCTGAAGCCGGGCGGCTACCACATCATGTTCATGGATGTGGCCCAGCCCTTCAAGGAAGGCGAAATGGTCAAGGCGACGCTGACCTTCGAAAAGGCCGGTTCTGTCGATGTCGAGTTCGCAGTCGGCAGTGCCGGCGGTGCCAACTCAGGCGCTACCAGCGCACATTCCGACATGGGCACCATGGATATGTCCAAGCCGCAGTAAATTCCATCGCCCCCGTTCAATTCGAAAAGACAGAGAGAAGTATTCACATGTCGAAATCTCATTGGTTTCTCGCCACCTCGTTTGCAGCGGCCCTCCTCATGTCAGGACAGGCCACGGCGCATGCCCACCTTTCCGCCAGCGTCCCGACCGATGGAGCGACAGTTGGGACCTCCCCAACCGAGATCGATCTTCACTTTTCCGAAGAGCTCAATCTCAAGTTTTCCGGGATAAAGATCATCGGCGCAGACAAGGCGGAAGCAAAGACCGGCAATGCCAAGCTGACGGACAGCGGCAAGACGCTGGTCGTTCCCGTTTCCGCCGCGCTTCCCGCAGGAACATACACCGTCGAGTGGCATGTTCTGTCGACGGATGGCCATAAGACAAGCGGCAGCTACAGCTTCAACGTCAAGCCGTGAAACCCGACGTCGCCCTGATCCTCTGCCGTTTTCTCTTCGACGGCGCCGCCCTGTTCCTGTGGGGCGCGTCGGCCTATCTGTCGGCCCTTGTGCCGGCGGAACTGGCGCGGTGGACGGATCGGCGGCTTGGCGCCCCGATCAGGGTTGCGGTCGTCCTCTTGGCAGCAACCACCGCTGTGCTCATTCCCGTGCGCACGGCAACGATCGGCGAGGGATGGCCGGATGCGCTGTCACCCGAACTGCTGCAATCCACCCTGCTGGAGACCAGCATCGGCCAGGCGTGGATTATCCAGGCTACGCTCACTGCGCTGCTTCTAATCGTCATGTTCGCTTCTCCGGCACGATACCGCCTTGGCGGTCGCGCTCTGTGCGCCGGCCTCCTGCTCGCCGGACTGACGATCAGCGGCCATGCGGCCATGAACGGCGGCTGGTTGCGAACCGTCCATCGCCTGAACGATGCCGTCCATCTGCTCGCCGCCGGGGCCTGGATCGGCGCGCTGGCGCCGGTACTTGTCATCTTGCATAGTCTCAATGACGAGCAACGCCAGCGCGATGCCCGCGTCGCATTGATGCGGTTCTCGACAGCAGGCCATGTCGCCGTGGCGCTGGTCCTGCTGTCGGGCGTCGCCAATACATTCCTGATCGTCGGCGGATTTCCGCTAGACTGGTCGTTGGACTACCAGCGCCTGCTCTGCATCAAGCTGGTCTTGGTCGCCTTGATGATCGCCCTTGCCTTGGCCAACCGATATGTCTTCGTCCCACGGCTCGGGCGTGGCCGATCGCTGACAGCGCTGGCGTGGGCAACGCGAGCCGAAATCTTCCTTAGCTTTTGCATCGTCGCGCTGGTCGCTTGGTTCGGTACGCTGCAGCCCACCTGAAGCAGGCAATGACGCCCCTGCCGCATCTACGTCAAATGACGGTGGCACTCTCTTTTTTGCTTTATCGAAGCATGCCGCCGTGGCATTTTTCCCGGCAACATTCTGCAAATAGATAAGGGGCACACATGTTTTCAAAACCTATTAAATTCAATGCCGCGCTGGCGGCTCTCGTCCTTGCTCCCTCGCTGGCCTTTGCCCATACCGGCGTTGGTGGCACGACCGGCTTCTTCCATGGTTTCAGCCATCCGCTGTCTGGCCTCGATCACGTTCTGGCGATGATCATGGTTGGCATCATTGCCTGCCAGCTTGGCGGCCGCGCCCTTTGGCTCGTGCCTGCCACCTTCGTCCTGGTGATGGCCGCCGGCGGCGCACTCGGCATGGCCGGCGTCGGCCTTCCCTTCGTTGAAGCCGGCATTGCACTTTCCGTGATCGTCCTTGGCGCCGTGATTGCGCTCGGCATCCGGGCCCCGGTTGCCATCGCAGCCGGGGTGGTCGGATTGTTTGCGGTTTTCCATGGCCACGCGCATGGCGCGGAGATGCCTGCAGCAGCAGGCGGCATCGCCTATGCCATCGGCTTCATGTTGGCGACTGCGGTCCTCCACATCGCCGGCATTGCGCTTGGCTTCATCGTTGCGCGGATTGGCGATCGCCATGGCATGATCGCGGTTCGCACGGCCAGCGGACTTGCCGCCGTTGCAGGCGTTGGCCTGCTCAGCGGCGTTATCTGACTGATTGTAGGGACGACCACAGTCCCTGTGCGGCCTGGCGTTATACTAGGCCGCTGCGGGCTTCCATGGCGCGCCTCAGCGACTGTTCCACAATCGATGGCATGACCGGCTTGGTCACGACACCGAGCGCCCCATTCAATCGATGGATGACCGCTTCGGGATTGCCGGTCATGAAGACGACGGTGACGCCGTAGTCTTCAATGAGGCTTCGGCCAATATCTGGGCCGGTCGGTCCGTCCGCCAGATTGACATCGACGAAAGCGATGTCAGCGACGGGCGCCAGCTGTAACGCCTGCTCCCTGCCGGCGGCAAGTCCGGCCACTTCCAGCCCCAACGCCTCTACTGTTGCCTCGAGATCAAGTGCAATCAGTGGTTCGTCTTCAACGATCAGCACCCGATGCGTGGTTTCGATCATGTTGGTTGGATTACGCGTGACACTGTTATCCATGAGACGTCCCTTGTTTCCATCGACTTGAGAATGTCCGTATCAGACAAGATATTGTCAGCGAGAAACGACCCGCACATCGAATTGTTCCAGCATGAGGCGAAATAATTCGCCGTTAAGACACTGTTAATATTAACATTTTGTTAATTCTGCGCGCTCCGCCGACCCTCTCGCAGTTCCACCCAGAAATGCCCGGTGACAGTTTCGACGTCGCCGAAGTGGCGAGTTGACAACGTCAGGCGAAGTCCCGAGAGTGGCCGCATCCAGCGCCAGCATCCCGGGGGGAACCTATGTCTGTACGCTCGCTTTTCGCCATTTCTGCACTTGTTCTTTCAACCTTGACGGCGGGATATTCGGTCTTTGCTGCGGACGCCAAACGTGAGATCCAGACCGTCAAGGATGCCGACTATTTCGGCTTCGATCTGCGTACGGAACAAAACGTCACGCTCGACCAGTGCAAGACATCCTGCATCGGCGACAAGAGCTGCAAGGCCTTTACCTATAATCCGAAGGTACAGTGGTGCTTTCTGAAATCCGACTTCAAGACAATGAACGCCTTCCCCGGCGCCATTGCCGGCAAGATCGTCGAGACGGCCGGCCAGCAGGAGCCGGATCTGGGTGCTGCCCCCCGCATCACCTTCCTCTCCGGCGACGTGCTGCAACAGGCACGCGACGACAAGGCAAACCTTGAGGTGGCCGACGACCAGCAGGGGAAATCAGCCGATAGCCTGATTGCCAATGCGCGGATCGACCTGACCTCCGGCAACGTCATCGATGCCTTGAAATCCTTCCGCAGTGCGCTCGCCCTGACCCCTGACAACGCCGACCTTTGGCTGGAAACCGCCCGAGCCGGCGACAGCTTCGTCAAGACCGACGACAACACTGGCAGCGACATCTACGGCCAGGCCGTATTGGATGCGGTGAACGGCTACGACCTGACACGGACAACCAGCAGCCGGGCCAATGCGCTTGCCGTTCTCGCCGCGGCTCTCGAGAAGAACACGAATTATCGCGCTGCCCTCAATGCCTACAAGGCGAGCCTGGCGCTCGTCAGTTCCAAGGATGTGCAAGCGGCATTTCTGCAGCTGAAGGCAACGCAGGGGTTCCGGATTACCGAACACACTGTCGACGCCGATAGCGCAACGCCCCGCGCCTGCGTGACCTTCTCTGAAACATTGATCAAAACGACGGACTATACGCCTTTCGTGACGCTGAACGGAGCTGCACCGAAGGCCCTCGAAACAAAGGACAAGCAGATCTGCGTCGAGGGCCTGACGCACGGCGAGAACTACAAGATTGCCTTCCGCACGGGCCTCCCCTCCTCCGTCGACGAAGTGCTGGAAGCGCCGGTCAGCCTTGATATCTATGTCAAGGATAGGACCGCCAGCGTACGCTTCACCGGCGACAGCTTCGTGCTGCCGTCGACCGCCCGCCGCGGGATCCCGCTCGTTTCCGTCAACATGCCGTCGGCCAATCTGAAGCTCTACCGCATCGGCGATCGTGGGATCGCGCCACTTTTGACCAGCTCGCAGTTTCTGACGCAGATCGACGGCTATAGCGCCCAGCGTATCCAGGACGAGAGTGGTGAATTGGTCTGGCAGGGCGCGATCGATATCGCCAATGACCTCAACAAGGACGTCGTCACCAGTTTCCCGGTGGACGAGGCGCTGCCCGAGCGCAAGCCCGGGGTCTATGTGCTGACCGCGACAGCCCCCAATGCGCCCGATCAGGACTGGAATTCCCAGGCAACCCAATGGTTCGTGGTCTCCGACATCGGCGTTACAACCTATGCTGGAACGGATGGGCTGAATGTCTTTGCCCGTTCGCTTGCCACCGCCAAGCCGATGGCGGGCGTTTTCTTGCAGCTGCTTGCAAAAAACAATGAGGTGCTGGGGACTGCAACGACCGACGACAATGGCCGCGCCATCTTCACCGCCGGCCTCATTCGCGGCACGGCGGCGCTGACGCCGGCCGTGATCACCGCGAAAAACGGCACCTCGGATTATGTCTTCCTCGACATGACGCGCGCGGGCTTCGACCTTTCCGATCGCGGTGTCACAGGTCGCGCATCGCCTGGCGCAATCGACGTCCTGACCTGGACGGAGCGCGGCATCTACCGCGTCGGCGAAACCGTTCATGCCTCAGCCCTTGCCAGGGATACGGACGGCAAGGCGATCGAAAACCTGCCGCTGACCTTCATCTTCCTGCGCCCCGACGGTGTCGAAGATCGCAGGATCGTCAGCCAGACCAGCAACATTGGCGGATATACCATCGATTTTGCCGTCCAGGACAATGCCATGCGCGGCACCTGGACGATGAACGTGCATACCGACCCCAAGGGGTCGCCAATCGCGACAAAGAGCTTCCTGGTCGACGATTTCGTGCCTGATCGCACCGATATGGAGATCAAGACCGAAGCCAAGGTGATCGGCCCAGATACCCCGGCGACGATCCACATATCGGGCAAGTATCTCTATGGCGCGCCGGCGGCCGGCCTCACGCTCGAAGGCGACGTCGTGATCAAGCCGACGCGGCAGGCGGATGCCTTCCCCGGCTATTTCTTCGGCCTCGCGGATGAAGAGGCGAGCGAAGATACGCGCCAGTCGATCGAGGGGCTTCCGGGTCTCGATGAAAATGGCGAGGGTGTTACCGAGCTGACCGTTGGCGACCTTCCGGCAACAACCCAGCTTCTCAACGCGACCGTCTATATCCGCATGCAGGAGGCAGGCGGTCGGGCCATCGAACGCTCGCTTGTCCTGCCGGTCAAGAACCAGGGACCGATGATCGGCATCAAGCCGGAATTTACTGAGCTCGGCGAAAACTCGCTCGCAAACTTCACGGTTATCGGCGTCAGCGCCAACGGCCAGAAGCAGGACATGAAGGGCCTCCACTGGAGGCTCTACAAGCTCAACCGTGACTACCAGTGGTATCGCGACGGCACCGCATGGAAGTATGAGCCGGTCTATACAGCCGAGCAGGTCGGCAACGGCAATGTCGACGCTAGCATGGACGGCGCCAAGATCTCGTCTGCGGTACAATGGGGGCGCTACCGCCTTGAGGTGGAAAGCACCGATACCGACGGCCCGACGTCCAGCGTCGAATTCGATGCCGGCTGGTTCGTGCAGGCGGCGTCGACCGAAACGCCGGATGGCCTGGAAATCGCACTCGACAAGGACAGCTACAAGGTCGGCGATACCGCCAAGCTGAAGGTTACGTCCCGCTACGCCGGCGAGCTGATGATCGCCGCCGGAACCGAGACGCTCGTCGCCGTGCATAACGCATCGATCGGCGACAAGGGCGGTGAGGTGGATATTCCCGTCACCGCCGACTGGGGTGCCGGTGCCTATGTCACCGCAACCTTATTCCGGCCCGGCGACGCACAAGACAGCCATATGCCGATGCGCGCCATTGGCGTGAAATGGCTGAAGGTCGATCCGGCCGATCGCGCCCTGCAGGTGAAGATCGATGCGCCTGAAAAGATGCTTCCGCGCGGATCGCTTCCCATCAGCCTTGCGGTTGCCGGTGCGGGCGCCAACGAGGATGCCTATGTCACGGTTGCCGCAGTCGATGTCGGCATTCTCAATCTCACGCGCTACGACCCGCCAAACCCCGAGGATTGGTATTTCGGCCAGCGACAGCTCGGTCTCGAAATCCGTGATCTCTATGGCCGGCTGATCGATGGCTCCCTCGGCGCGACCGGAAAGCTCAGAACCGGCGGCGACGGCGGAGCGATCGCGTTGCAGGCGAGCCCGCCCACCCAGAAACTGGTCGCCTTCTTCTCCGGTCCTATCAAGCTCGACGCCGAAGGCAAGGCGAAGGTCAGCTTCGACATTCCCCAATTCAACGGTACCGCGCGCCTCATGGCAGTGGCGTGGTCGAAATCGGGCGTCGGTCATGCAACCCGCGATGTGATCATCCGCGATCCTGTTGTCGTGACAGCCAGCCTGCCACGCTTCCTGGCGCCCGGCGACAAGTCGCAGCTGCGACTTGATATCGCCAACACCGACGCGCCTGCCGGCGAATACAAGCTCGCGGTAACCGGCAATGATGCCGTTGGCGTCGACAACGGTGCGCAGACGATCCGGCTGGACGCTGGCGCCAAATCGGCGCTGACGCTTGCCGTCACCGGCCTACAGCCGGGCAACGGCAGCGTTTCAATCAACCTCTCGGACGCATCGGGGCTTTCTCTGGATCAGTCGGTCGACGTTCCCGTTCGGCCTGCGGTTCTGCCTGTCACGGAGCGGCGCGTGCTTGCGCTAAAGCCAGGCGCGAAGCTGACGGTGGACAAGGCGCTGCTGGCAGACAGCGTGCTGCCGGGCGCGTCGGTGAGCGTCAGCGTCACCCGCTCGGCTGCCTTCGACATCCCTGCGCTTCTGATGTCGCTGGATCGCTATCCCTTCGGTTGCGCGGAGCAGACGACCAGCCGGGCGCTGCCCCTGCTCTATCTCAGCGAACTCGCAGAACAAGCCGGGCTGGAGGACGATGCGGATGTCAAGAAACGCGTTCAGGATGCCATCTACCGCGTTCTCTCCTATCAGGCTTCGGCCGGCAGCTTCGGTCTCTGGGGACCCGATAGCGGAGATCTCTGGCTCGATTCCTACGTCACCGACTTCCTGACGCGTGCTCGTGAACAGAAGTACGACGTGCCGGACCGCGCGTTGGCCCAGGCGCTCGAAAATCTGCAGAATGCCCTGAGCTACGACGTCAACGTCAAGGACCAGGGCGATCAGATCGCCTATGCGCTCTATGTGCTGGCCCGCAACAAGAAGGCCGCAATCAGCGATCTCCGCTACTACGCGGATACGATGATCAACGACTTCCCGACGCCGCTCGCCAAGGCTCACATAGCCGCAGCACTTGCGCTTTATGGAGACGCGACGCGCTCCAAGAACATCTTTGTCGATGCGTTGCAGATGTCGCAGCAATCGATGGTGACGAGGGTCAATCTCTCGCGCACCGACTATGGCTCGGTTCTGCGCGACGGCGCCGCGATCCTGGCGCTCGCCGCCGAAAGCCGGCCCGTGCCGCCGGTGGTGCCGGAGCTTGCCAAGGCTGTCGCAAAGGAATGGGAGCGCAGCAAGTATACGAGCACGCAGGAGCAGGCATGGATGCTCCTTGCTGCCCGCGCGATCCAGGGTGGCGACGACTCGCTGAAACTCGACGTCAACGGTGCGCTGCACAGCGGCGCCTACATGGCGCGCATGACCGGTGACGCATTGATGGGCCATCCCCTGACGCTGACCAACCAGACGGGTGATGCGGTGTCTGCCGTCGTCACGACGGTTGCGGCGCCTGCTGTTCCACTGCCTGCCGGCGGCGACGGCTTTGCCATCGATCGGACATACTACACGCTCGATGGGGAACAGGCGAACGTGACGGAAGCCAAACAGAACGAACGCTATGTCGTCGTGCTGCATGTGACCGAGAGCAATCAATGGCCATCGCGCATCGTCATAACCGACCTGCTGCCAGCCGGTTTCCAGATCGACAATCCGAGCCTAGTCGATAGTGCCCAGCTGACGAATTTCGACTGGATCGGCGAGGTTTCGGCCGCACACACCGAATTCCGCAACGACCGCTTCGTGGCGGCATTCAACCGCAGCGCGGACGACAACCGCGAAATCAACGTCGCCTATGTCGTGCGTGCCGTTACTCCCGGCGTCTACGATCATCCGGCCGCCAATGTCGAGGACATGTACCGGCCGCAACTCTCGGCCCGCACGGCGACCGGCAAGATGGAGGTCGTGGCGGCACAGCCATGAGACGGAAGCGAACAGTCGCGATCGCAGCTACGGCGGGCATCCTGCTCGCCGGCGCGGTCGTCTTTGCTCTCCTCGTGCTGGACAAGGCGTTTCCGCCTCCGCTCGACACGGCCAGCGTCTCGGCCGAAGTGCTCGATGCGGACGGTGAGCTTCTGCGCGCCTTCGCGACCGAAAAAGGCAGATGGCGGTTGAAGACGACAGTCGATGATGTCGATCCGCAATTCTTGAAGATGCTGGTTGCCTATGAGGACCAGCGTTTTTACGAGCACGGCGGCATCGACCCCTGGGCCATCGGCCGCGCCGCGTTCCAGCTTGTCACCAACGGTCGTATCGTCTCGGGTGCCTCCACCTTGTCGATGCAGGTGGCGAGGTTGATCGAGCCGCGCCAAGGCCGCTCGTTGTCGGCAAAGCTGTTGCAGGTGGCACGCGCAATACAGATCGAGCGGCTGTTATCCAAGCAAGAGATCCTCAACCTCTATCTCACCCATGCGCCTTATGGCGGCAACCTGGAGGGTGTCCGCGCCGCAAGCCTTGCCTATTTTGGCAAGGAGCCAAAACGCCTGACGGTGGCGCAGGCGGCCCTGCTGGTTGCCCTTCCGCAATTGCCGGAGAAACGCCGCCCCGATCGCAACCTTGCGGCCGCTGAAACAGCGCGCAAGCGCGTGCTTGAGCGTCCCACGGTCGTCGAGGCCGTCGGAGATGGCGAAGCGCAACGCGCCGAGGCAGTCCTCGTTCCGGCAAGGCGGATGCAACTACCATCACTCGCTGCCCACGTCGCGGAAGCGGCGCTGCGCAAGCAACCCGGCGTCTCGACACACCAGACGACATTGAAGAAGCGCGTGCAGGAGGGTCTTGAAAGCGTGGCCCGCGCCGCATCCCTCAAGCTCGGGCCGAAGCTCTCCCTGGCAATGGTGATGGCGGATGCCCAGACGGGCGAGATCGTGGGCGAGGTCGGCTCCGCCGACTATTTCGACGCAAGCCGTTCCGGCTGGATCGACATGACGCGTGTCAATCGCTCGCCCGGGTCGACACTCAAGCCGTTCATCTATGGCCTTGCTTTCGAAGAAGGTCTGGTCAGCCAGGAGACGATCATCGAAGACCGGCCGGCCGATTTCTTCGGATACCGGCCGCGGAATTTCGACATGAGCTACCAGGGTGATGTGACGGTCCGCGATGCGCTCCAGCTCTCGCTCAACGTTCCGGCGGTCAAGTTGCTGGACGCCGTCAATCCGGCCAAGCTCCTCGTGCGGTTCCGCAGGGCCGAAGTGCGCCCCGTTCTGCCGCCCAACGAAACGCCGGGACTTGCGATCGGGCTTGGTGGCGTCGGCGTTACCCTGAAGGATCTCGTTCAGCTCTACACCGCGCTTGCCAACCGAGGCCAACCCGTCAGGATCGGAGACGGCGTGCTCAGCCAACCCGGCAAGATCGACGGCGAGGCGCTGCTGGAGCCGGTGGCGGTCTGGAACATCACGGATATCCTGTCAGGCGTCATTCCTCCAGCCGGCGCCCCGCAACGCGGCATCGCCTACAAGACCGGCACCAGCTACGGCTATCGCGATGCGTGGTCGGTGGGTTACGACGGTCGTTATGTGCTGGGCGTCTGGGTGGGTCGACCTGACAACGGCGCGGTACCTGGGCTGACCGGCTACGGCACTGCCGCACCGATCCTGTTCGAGGGCTTCGCGAAATCCGGTCTCGCGACGACGCCCCTGCCCCGCCCCCCTTCCGGCGCAGTGCGGATCGCGCAGGCGCAGCTGCCGATCAGCCAGCGCCGCTTCGCGATCAATCCGAGCGGCCTTCTCGCAACGTCGGGCCGTGAACCGGCTCCGCAGATCGTCTACCCGCCGGAGGGCGCGCATGTCGATCTCGGCGCCAAGGGAGGAGCGCTTTCGCCGCTGATGCTGAAGCTGCAAGGCGGGCGGGCACCGTTCCGCTGGCTTGCGAACGGCAAGCCGCTGCCGGACATCTCACGCCGCAGGACCAACCAGTGGATGCCGGATGGCGGTGGCTATTCCAAGCTTACCGTGATTGACGCCATGGGGCGCGCCGCAAGCGTCGGCGTCTTCATCGACTGACCCGTCCCTGAACGAACGCGTCGCGTTCGAATTTTCCGCTTGACCTTCCAGTTGCCGGAAGGTTCATAAGCCTATCCACTGCCCAGTGGGCGAAGGAGAACCTTATGGACAACAAGCACTCGCACCATCCCGATCATTGCCATGGAAGTCATCGGCATGACGAACCAGGCGCGCCTGTTGTCCGCGATCCGGTCTGCGGGATGACCGTCGATCGAAACGCCGGAAAGCCCTCGCTGGTCTACAGCGGACAGACCTATCATTTTTGCTCCGCGGGCTGCCGCAGCAAATTCGAGGCCTCGCCTGAGGATTATCGGACAGCCAAGGATCCCGTCTGCGGCATGACCGTTGACCGCGCAACCGCCGCGCATTTCCTGAAGCACGATGGCGAGAAGTTCTATTTCTGCTCTGCTGGTTGCAAGACGAAGTTCGAGGCCGACCCGGAAGCCTACCGCGACGGCACCAAACCGGCGGCCAAGCCTGTGCCAAAGGGCACGCTCTACACCTGCCCGATGCATCCCGAGGTCATCAGTGACCATCCCGGCGATTGCCCGAAATGCGGGATGGCGCTGGAACCGATGGGCATCCCACCGGCCGACGAAGGCCCCAATCCCGAGCTCGTCGATTTCACACGGCGCCTGTGGATCAGCGCGACATTGTCCGTGCCGCTGCTCGTGCTCAGCATGGGTCCGATGGTCGGCATGCTGCTGCGTGATTGGATTGGTGAGCCACTATCGACCTGGCTCGAATTGCTGCTGGCAACACCCGTCGTCCTCTGGGCAGCCCTCCCCTTCTTCCGCCGCGCATGGGCCTCGGTCATCAACCGCAGCCCCAACATGTGGACCCTGATCGGGCTCGGTGTCGCAACCGCCTACATCTACAGTGTCGTGGCAACGCTGATGCCTGGCATCTTCCCGCATACGTTCAGTGGTCATGGCGGCGCTGTTCCCGTCTATTTCGAAGCCGCAGCCGTCATCGTCGCCCTCGTCTTCGTCGGCCAGGTGCTGGAATTGAAGGCGCGCGAACGCACGGGCTCGGCCATTCGCGCCTTGCTCGATCTCGCGCCGAAGACGGCACGTCGTCTGGCCGCGGATGGTGCGGAAGCCGATATCGCAGTCGACGACGTCGTGGTCGGCGACCGCCTGCGTGTTCGCCCGGGCGAACGGATTCCCGTGGATGGAACGGTCAGCGAGGGTCAGTCGACAGTCGATGAATCCATGATCTCAGGCGAGCCAATGCCGGTGGAAAAGGAAACAGGTGCGCCGCTCACCGGTGGCACCATCAACGGCAACGGCACGCTGGTCATGACAGCTGAAAAGGTCGGCGCGGACACCACCCTGTCGCGGATCGTCGACATGGTGGCCAAGGCTCAGCGCTCGCGCGCACCGATCCAGGGAGCGGTTGACCGTGTCTCCGCCGTCTTCGTCCCGGCCGTGGTAGCCGCGGCCATTGTCGCGTTCCTCGTGTGGGCTTTCGTCGGCCCCGAACCCCGCATGGCACATGCGCTGCTCGCCGCGGTGGCGGTGCTGATCATCGCCTGCCCCTGTGCATTGGGCCTTGCAACACCGATGTCGATCATGATCGCGACCGGCCGCGGCGCACAGGAAGGGGTCTTGATCAAGGATGCCGAAGCGCTCGAGCGTTTCGCCAAGGTCGATACGCTGATCGTCGACAAGACCGGCACCCTCACCGAAGGTAAGCCGAGATTGACCGATGTCGTGCCTTTCGCCAGCATCGAGGCCAACGAGCTTTTGCGCCTGGCTGCCAGCCTCGAGCGCGGCTCGGAGCATCCGCTGGCGGAGGCGATCGTTGCCGGCGCACAGGAGGCTGGTGTCTCCCTGCTCGATGTCAGCGACTTCCGATCCATCACGGGCAAGGGCGTGGAAGGCAAGGCAGGCGGTGCAACCGTGGCCCTCGGCAATGCCGCCATGATGGCGGCGCTCAAGATTGATGTGGAGCCGCTCGCCGGCCAGATCCAATCGCTCCGGGACGCCGGCAAGACGGTGATGTTCGTTGTCGTCGACCAGAACCTCGCAGGCTTCGTCGCAGTCGCCGATCGCATCAAGCCCACGACCGCGGCGGCGATCAAGGCGCTGCATGACACCGGCCTCAAGATCATCATGGCGACCGGCGACAACGAGAGAACCGCGCGTGCGGTGGCAGCGAGCCTCGGGATCGACGAGGTCCGCGCCGACGTTCTTCCCGAGGGCAAGAAAGCCCTGATCGATGAGTTGCATGCCAGAGGCGCAGTCGTTGCGATGGCCGGTGACGGCGTCAACGATGCGCCGGCGCTCGCGGCAGCCGATGTCGGCATCGCCATGGGCACGGGAGCTGATGTCGCAATGGAAAGCGCCGGCATCACGCTGGTGAAAGGCGACCTCAACGGCATCGTCCGCGCCCGGCGGCTGGCAGAAGCAACGATGCGCAACATCCGCCAGAACCTGGGCTTTGCCTTCGGTTACAATGCTCTTGGGGTTCCGCTTGCCGCAGGGCTGCTCTATCCGGTTTTCGGCCTCCTGCTCTCGCCGATGATCGCTGCTGCGGCCATGAGCCTTTCGTCCGTCTCCGTCATCAGCAACGCGTTGCGGCTGCGGTTCGCCAAACTTTAGGAGGGTGCCATGAATATCGGTCAAGCATCGGAGCGCTCCGGCCTGCCGGCCAAGACGATCCGCTACTACGAGGATATCGGGCTCATCAACCCTGACCGGAGCGACAACGGCTATCGCGACTATGCGGTGGCCGACGTCCACAAGCTGCGCTTCCTGCAGAAGTCCCGCGGGCTCGGCTTCTCGGTTGAGGAATGCCGGCAGCTGCTGGCTCTCTATGAAGATAAGAGCCGGGCGAGTGCCGATGTGAAGGAACTGACCCAGGCGAAGCTCACGGAGATCGACCGCAAGATCCGTGAACTGACCGAACTGCGCCGGACGCTGGAACACCTCGTGCACGCCTGCCACGGCAACGATCGCCCCGATTGTCCCATTCTCGAAGAGCTGTCCGAGGACCGTGCGATCTAGGATCGCGCTGGGATATCGTACCGTTCAAGTCGGATCGAATGGCACCACGGCTCTGTCCGGCGCGCCATCATGATCTCGTCGACCTCTTCGCCCTCGTGAAGAAAACCGCCTGGAATCCGACCGATCTCGACGAAGCCTTCGCGCCGATAGAAACGGTACGCCGCGGGATTTTCCGCGCTGACCGCAAGCTCCAGCTGCCTGATCCCGTGGTCGCCGGCATATTTCATGACCGCTGCCAGAAGTCTTCCGGCGAGATCGGTTCCGCGCAGGTTGCTGCGCACATAGACCATGATGATCGTTGCTCGATGCATCGTCTTGCTGGGTTTTTGCCGCATCACCCCCATGATGCCGACTGGCTCATCATCCTGGAAAGCGCCAAAGACCGGCATTTCGACCAATCGCCTGCCCCATTCGTCAAGAGAAAGGCTCTCCCAGTCCGTAACAGTGCTCGCATATGCGGCGGGTTCGCAGCGTAGCGCTTCCATTCGAATTTGCTTGAACGCCAGAGCATCCTCGGGCGTCAAGAGCCGGATTGTACCGCCAGACATAGTTCTGTTCCTGCAGTTGTACGGACTTCGCCATGGAAACCATGACATGCAGGCTAAGCGGACGACATTTCAGAGCCAAGTCGCTATTTGCGCATTTTTTTAATTCTGGCGGGAATAAAACCTTCGACAGCCTCGTATACTCAATCATGGAACGGAAAGAACGCCCATTCGATGTCATTGGCCAGCTCGCAGCGCTTCGGCGTTATGCGCGTTCGCTCGTGCGCAATTCGGATGACGCCGAAGATCTGGTCCACGATGCCTTGGTCCGGGCATTGGAAAAAAAGCAGAGCTTCCATCGTGGTGGTAACTTGCGTACCTGGCTGCTCTCAATTCTGCATAACGCTCACATCGACCGCGTCCGGCAGGGCAGGTCGCTGACACGTCGGCACGATGAGGCCGCCACGGCAGCTGACCAGTCCCTGCCGGCCGGCCAGGAACATGCGGTTCGGCTGCAGCAGGTCCGCAACGCGTTCTTCCATCTTCCGGAAGAGCAGCGCGAAGCACTCCATCTCGTCGCCATCGAGGACCTTTCCTACCAGGAAGCAGCAACAGCGCTCGGGATACCGATCGGGACGCTGATGTCGCGCATTTCGCGCGCTCGCGCCCAGCTGAGGGAATTCGAAGAGAAGACGCCGCGTATTTCGCATTTGAGATTGATCGAAGGGGGCGACAATGAAGACAGTTGATCCGATCATCGACGCCGATCTCGACGCCTATGTCGATGGCGAGCTTGACGTCGCACGACGCATCCAGGTGGAAACCTTCCTGTCCGAACATCCGAAGACCGCTGCCAAGGTCATGGCGGATCTCAGCATGAGGGGCGAACTGCGTCTGGCGCTTGCAAACGAGACCGCGTTCGGCCGGGCCGAAACGCGTGATGCGGCTCGCCGCCTGGAACGCGGCCTTGCCTATGGCAGGATCTTCCACACGATGCAGCGCATCGCTGCTGTCGGCGTTCTCGTCGCGGCCGGCTGGGTCGCACACAACTCCTTCGGTGCGTTTACCGCAACCGAAGTGTCAGCATCGGTTCCCGCCCCTGCTTATGTCGAGGACGCCGTGCGCGCCTATCAAACGGCGGTGCTGCGGCAATCCATGCCATCGCAATCGGTTGCGAGCTACAAGCCGGAGGATATCCGCGCGGCAACGGCGATCGTCATGCCGCAGCTTCCGGCGGAATGGAAGATTTCCGACGTTCAGATCTTCCCGTCGGAGTTCGGCCCGAGCGTCGAGATGGCGCTGCGGACCGACGACGGCAAGCAGCTGTCGTTGTTCGCGGTTCGCCCGGGTTCGTTCTCCGTGGCATCCGTCAGCCATATCGCGCTTGATAACGCGGAGGCAGCCTACTGGCAGATAGGCGACGTCGCTTACGCACTCGTCACCGGCGATCGCACCATCACTCTGGATCGAGCAGCTGATCAGCTTGCTCGTACCCTCTACTAGTTCAATCGAGGAGATCTGTATGAACCCGATCAATCCGCGTTACGGTTTCGGCTCCGCCGCCGGTTCGCAGGCACTATTCGACGAAGGTCTGCGCCAGCACATGCTGCGCGTCTATAACTACATGGGCGTCGGCCTTGTCATCACCGGCATCATCGCATTCATCGTCGGCAGCACGCCGGCACTTTACGTGCCGATCTTCCAGTCGCCGCTGAAGTGGGTCGTGATGCTCGCGCCGCTGGCCTTCGTCTTCTTCTTCTCGTTCAAGATCCAGACGATGTCGGCCGGCGCAGCCCAGATGACCTTCTGGGCCTTCTGTGCCGTCATGGGCCTGTCGCTCGCGTCCGTCTTCCTGGTCTTCACCGGCACCAGCATCGCGCGCACCTTCTTCATCGCCGCGACCATGTTCGGCACGACCAGCCTCTATGGCTATGTAACCAAGCGTGACCTCTCCCGTTTCGGTTCCTTCCTGATGATGGGCCTTATCGGCGTGGTCATCGCGAGCCTCGTGAATATCTTTCTGGGCTCAAGCGCACTGCAGTTCGCGATCTCGGTGATCGGCATTCTCGTCTTCGTCGGCCTCACCGCCTACGACACGCAGAATATCAAGGAACAGTATTCGGAGAACTACGACCAGGAATCGAACCAGAAGCTTGCCGTCTTCGGCGCGCTCTCGCTCTACCTGAACTTCGTCAACATCTTCCAGCTGCTGCTCAACTTCACGGGTGAGCGGGAATAGGCTTAAGCGCTTCTGGGGGCAATGGAAGCGCTAGAACGCCCGGTCCGCACGCTGTGACAGGATGCGCGGATCGGGTGTTCACTACACGGAAGCGGCTGAGCCTTGGCTCGGCCGCTTTCTTTTTGTTCAGAGGATACCCCAGGCCCGATAGCGGCCACGGCCGGTAATCTCGCGGATACCGATCTCATTCAGGAGATTGAGCGCGCCGCGGCTGGTGATCCGGAGCTCGCGCGCCACCATGGCGGAGGACACCATCGGTCGCGACAGCACAAAACTCGCAAGGTCCGGAAGACTGCTATTCGAGCGCCGATCCTTGAAGCGCATTTCCATCTGCGTCTGCGCCAGGGAAAGCCGGTCCATCTCCTTCAAGCCCAGGACAGCACTTTCGGTCATGCCATCAAGAAAGGCCTGTAGTCGCGTCAGCCTGTCACGCGCACGGCGACGCTCGTGGCGAACAGTCTTCAGGCCGGCGTAGAAGGAAAAGAGATGCGACGTCACCTTCCCGCGCGACCGGAGGTAACTCGCAACAAGCAAACCGCCGAGCCAGTGTTGCCGCCGCAGCGGCTCGATCTTTTCCCATGCCTCGAAAAGAACCGCTGCGCCTATTGTCGGCGGCAACTGATCCGCGATCGCGAGCACGCCTCTCCATTCGCGCAACCGCGCCGACTCGTCCCATTCCTCGTCATCGAAGAGCCCGAGCGGATCATCGCTACGCTTTTCCTTGGAAGACGTCACGGCGACTTCGGCGGGTGCATTGGCCAGATGGCTGTCCAACAGCCGCTGCGAACGCTCCAGCACCGCATCGATCTCCGCTAGCTCCGCCGAGAGGGCATCGTCAACGCCGTCGTCATCATCGCCCCCGGGCTCGGCACCCTTTTGCTCCGGAGCGCGCTCCTCCCCTCCCCCGCTCCCGGCCAGCACAGCGAGACCTGCGGCACTCAACGACCAGCCAGGCTCGCCCGTCCATATCCTCCGCCGGGCACGCAAGACCCCATGCGCGATCGTCAGCTCATGGCTTGGCGTGCGCGTGTCCATATGCGCGTCGTGAAGCACAAGATCCTCGACATGGACAAGCTCGCCAGCAACCCACATTGCGCCCACGGCATCGAAGAAATGTCGGCGCTCGGCAAAGCCCTCTCCGACTGAGGAGCGCAAAGCCCTCTCGTCCAGCCGCGCCAGAGCATCCTCCGCCCTAACGAGATCGGGTAGCAAAGTGTTTACCATCGATGTATCGATGTCGTAGCGCATTGTTATCTTTTTCAATTTACCGCAAAGCGAAGCGAAACGTGACTTTGCTTCGTCCAGTTATGACATGGTTAACAAATGCATTCAAACCATTTGCTGAGGATTTCGCGTCGGAGGACGGGCGCATCTTCGAAGGCAAGCCTATCCGCCCGTGCTGAGGTCGAGCTTGCCGTCATATCCCAGCCTGCCCCAACAGGCATCTCACATCGGCGCCATGGCCGTCAGCATCTGCCCGTGAACCCCTGATCGGCACGCTTCGTTCTGCCGCCAGCTAGCCGCAGACGATCAACTACAGAGCAATCGGCGCCCAAACCACTGGGGCGCGGTAGTGACTGCTGCTCCTGCAAGTGTCAGCGTTGCTCATCTTCCGTCGTCGGTCAACTGGCTGATTGTACTCCCGGCTTCGAAGCCGGTCTGCTCTGGCGATCGAACAACGCTTGGGGCGCAATACCGTCTCGCCTTCCATGAGAGTGCTGGATCATTCTCGTGAATTCCCGACGCTTGCGATCAAAGCTGTCGAGTTCAAAGAATATTTTGCGTCCTTAGAAGTTTGCGGCCGTCACCAACAGCGAGCGCGGCTCGATGAACCCAGCTGCCGGTCATAAACGGAGCTTGCTGCGCGCCAAAGCTCACCGACAGCGGGCTCCCTCCCCCACTGCGCAACGCGGAGTTCCCTGTCTCGGGCTGTCCGAACGCGAACATATCTGCCGTCCATTTTTATCGCCGAGATGCAAGCCAACGGCCAGTCCAGGCCCGAACCCATAGGGGCGCATTGAGACCGGGACCGGTGCAAATGCCACCCGCCGTCGCGGCAACCTCATCAGCGCTCAGAAGAGATACCTAGATGGGAGGTTACTCACCCCTACTCAAGCCCGGCTTCCGACGGCTATACCTCCGACCGCAATGCGCTATAGCACCGACTTTCCCCTCGAATAGGCAACCCTGTCCAGAGCTTCACGATCGGGTTCGTTAGACGAGCTGCGGAAGAGGAGCGCCGACGTATCGCCCCCACGCTGACCTCGGAAGATAATCTTTCTGGCATCTACTATCGATCGCCTGGCAGGTTGGCGCGCGGCGATGTCGCCATTCAGCTCAAACAAGTGGTGAGCGCCAGCCCCTGCACGGTCAAACGGCCGTCGTGCTATCGCAATCTGATTGATTCTGATGGGAAACAGCTTCGGTCGAGACGCTTACAGGAATACCGACTCCCACGAATTGAGACTACCGATGTACCGGTCACACCGTTCGGCTCAGGAAGCCGGCTGTGTGCGGAAGTAACTGCGCGCGGTTTTGTGCCTACCCGTGACGGTTCATGTCACTGACGACCCAGCGAAAGAATACAAAGGCACCCGCAGCGATCCAGATCAGGGGCGAGATATCATCGAGCATCATGCTCATTCTCCTATCGATAATCCGACGCTGACTAGAAAACACCGGAACGTCTTCCACCTCATTAATATCGGACCCCTAGGTGAACTAAACTTGCACACAGGATGAACCGAGCGTTAAGTCGCCGGACAAATGCCAGCAACAAACCCCGTATCGATGGACCAACACCCCTGGCCTGTTTTGGCGTCCAACCACACCCGAAGACCGCGTAGTTCGTGACGACACCTTCCCTAATGCTGGTATAGACGAGACCTCTCCGTCCTTAGGCTCGAAGATTGCCGAGACCAAGTGGCGGGCGGCACGGCCATACGCCAGGGATAGCCGTCGCTTTAACCTCCTCGGCGAACTGATCGCGGCGGCTGGAAGCTCCCCTCGCCCGCAACAAGTGGAGCGAGTTTTGGAGACGGGAGACGCACATCCTTGGTCGGCTCCAAGCCTCGCGAGTTGCGAGAGCCTGCCCCATGCACTCCTGAAGACCAAAAGCAGCAGGAAGGCGAAAAACCCTGTAGGCCGCGGCCCACAACACTAAGCGATTGATGAATATATACTTTTCGGAACGGCGGCCTTTCACCAACTTGACGGACCCTTGGCGTCGTCATGCGCAGGAAAACCGACCGCAACGCCGCGTGATTGCCGAATCGCGCAAGCGGTTGGCACAGCCGTCGCCCTGCGAGATCACTGGACGGCGGGTCATCGGAGCACCGGAGGTACTCTCCGCTAAGCAGGCCCTTAGCGAGCCGGCATCAAACGGGCCAGAATGACAGCCCGATTTGGGGACGAATTGGAAGAAGACCGCTGTGGGTCACGGCCCACGGCTTTAAGCGGCTGAGTATCAACAGTTTTCTCGAGTCCGGCTCTCAGAGTGCTCTGCGCACACAACATTCCGCATCTCCTGGGCGTAGGAGCTGGCAAGCGAACGGGAATGCCAGTTCGATCGGCTACAACGGCCATTGTGACGGTGGCCGAACGGACGCGCAAGGAATGAACTACCGAGACGGGATAGGAGAGGCGGGCTACTACCCGGATCGAGGACCGAGTGGCACGCCAGGTTCCGGTCGCTAAAAGCATTCGTGCGGTGTTGAACACCTGAACGTCCGGCTGACCTCCGAGCGGCTGGCATCTTTCAGCCACCGTATTCATTCGCCGGTGCGAGATCGGTCGGGCTCGTTTGGGTCACGATGCCAGAGAGTGAGAGCGCGCGGTCGTGTCGACTGCCATATCGCTGCGCAACATGCCGGCGCGCCAGCCAATCGCCAATCTGCAACTCGACACACAAGCGAACTCCCGCTCGGGTTCATGCCGACGGCGCCTCTACTCGATGGAGCTCTGCGAGCGGAGCAATTCGTCACTTTATGGGTTGTGCTGCCTGTGCCGGTCGACGGCTTAGCAATGCAGCCCGGATCTGTTCCGTCTTGGTGAGGCTGGGCGGGACTGCGGCTATGGCGATGGGAGCAGGGGAGGCCTCCTTGCTTTGGAGCAGGCTTTGATACCGTTGCTGGGCGACTAGGCGATCGGCAGTCGAGACCGGGCCTGTGCTGCGGCCGTGAAGATCGAAGCGCATCGACTCCGGCTGGGCGGTCGCGAGGTAGTAGCGCTTGGAATGCAGATAAGAGCCGGTGGCCCGTCGTAGGGCGGTCACGTTCGCATCTGGCCTCAGAAGAGGTCGGATCTCGTTCCAAAGCCCAAGCGCAAAAGGCTTGATCGGGTCACCGATTGTGGAGGGGAGGATATCGATCGGCTGCAACAGGAGGGCATTGATCGCTTTCGCCTTCAGCAGATCTGTTTCGTTTGCCGCGATTGGTCCGCGACTGGATGTCCAGAGTTTCGTCATCGATCACCTCGTCTCCGTCCGGTCCTAGGAGAAGATCATGAAGACAATTTGACATCGCCCCCCTCCAGTGGAGCGCGGTCCACGTACGCGACGAGAACAAGTTGGAGATTTCAGGGCCTGAGACGATCGAAGCATGCTTGAGGGCGGCGATTTCAATGCCGAGATAGCATATTCAATCATAAATTGAGTTTTTATCTGCTACAGGTTGCTGTGGTCACCGATCTTGCGGAACCTGAAAGCTCTCAGAGCTGGGTTAGACGGTGGCACGCCACGTCATCGTCCGACATAGGTTCGCGCTAACGCGCGCTGCCTAACCGCACTGCCGGCGCCGATATCTATGCCCGCAATTCTCGCATAGGACATTCACCCACATGTTTGATCGGCCTACAGCTCGATCAACCGCGCCGCAGTGAACTTGTCGGTAACGAGCGTATCGATCACCCGCGCACGCAAGGCGCCCGCGATCGCGACCGTCTTCTTCTGTCCGCCGGCAAGTGCGATCACCCGGTCGATGTGCGATAGCTCATCGAGTGAAAGGCCGATGACGCGCTCGTCGAGAGGAGTCTTTACGGCCTTGCCCTGTTTGTCGAAAAAGCGCAGCGAGATGTCGCCGACCGCGCCGGCCTCCGCGAGATCGGCGAGCTCTCGAGACGAAAAGATGTTGCCGGACCTTGCGAGCAACTCGGATGGCTCGACAGCGCCGACGCCGACGATGGCAAGCGTTATGCTGGCAAAGAGGTCAAAGGTCTCCCGTACGAACGGGTCAGCCATCATCAGGAGTTTCGCCTCGCGAGACGACGCCAACCCCTGGACGGGCAGGAGCTTGGGTTCGGCGCCGGTGATCCTCGCGAGCCGTGTCGTCAGCTGCGTCGCATGTGTCTGCACCGATGGATCGCCCATGCCCCCCAGCGTCTGGACGATGAACTTCGCCTGGGCACTCCTCTGCGGGTGGATGGCCTCGACCATCTTGAAGATCGTCTGGCTCCAGCTCGATACGCCGATGATTTCGCCGGGCGAGAGCGTCACCTCCAGCAGGTGGGCTGCGGCTTCGCCGATGCGCGCCATAATTGCGCCGTCGCGATCTTCAGAACACTCGACAACGATCGCCTCCGGCAGGTCGAACTTGTCCCGCAACTCCTTCTCCAGATCGGAATAGGTGCCGACCGGCGGGATCACGCTTGTCCGTACGATGTCCTCGGCCTCGGCACGCTTCAGCATGCGCGACACGGTCGCCTGGGAGAGCCTAAGATGCTGAGCGATCTCCGCCTGTCGCCGCCCCTCGATGTGATACATCTGGGCCACTCTGGAAATGAGACGGAGTTCGTTCAGTCGAGTCATCGTTGATCCCAGTGTGAATTTTTATTCACCTTTAGCGGGTGTCAGCGCCAACGTCGAGCGGCTCAATGCATCATTCCAGGTATTCAGTAGCGTGGCGCGATCGGCGGCTTCGGGCGCGATGGTCTGCGTGCTGCGCGGCAGTGCCGCGATGACCTCAAGATCACGCCATAGGCCGAGCGATAGCCCTGCCAGATAGGCGGCCCCTAGGGCCGACGCCTCAGGTGCTTCGCACTGGATGACGGCGTGCTCGATGAGGTTGGAGACGCATTGCATCAGGAACCGGTTCTGGCTGGGGCCACCATCGACATAGAGGGCACCGAGCTCGCCACCGCTCTGTGCGCGCATCGCCCGGATCACGTCGTGGACTTGAAATGCAATCGAGTCCGTAACGGAACGCGCCATCTGGGCACGGGTCGTGCTAAAGTTGATCTGCGAGAAGAGGGCGCGCGCGTCGGAATTCCAGTAGGGCGCCCCAAGTCCGACAAACGCCGGCACGAAACCCGGGCCATTTGCTTCGGCGGTGGCTGCAAGGTCAACAAGCGAGGCGACGTCGGGCAGGCCAAGAATGCCCGCCATCCACGGCAGGCTCGCCGCAGAAACGAGAATGTTGCCCTCGAAAGCAAACGTGGGCTTGCCGCCGATCCGCCATGCCACCGTTGTGGTGATACCGTTCCTGGGAGCGATGAAAGAGGGGAGGGTGGTCATGACGGACGATCCCGTCCCGAAGGTCACCTTGCCATCACCCGGCTTGAATGCCCCGTGGCCGAAGAGAGCGGCATGGCTGTCCCCGATGGCGGCACGGATCGGCGTGCCGTCCGGGATACCCGGGAGGCCCAGCGTGGTCCCGAAGTCGGCGGAGCTATCCATCACCTTGGGAAGCAATGAAATGTCGACCCCAAAAATCTCGCCGAGATCGGCACTCCAGGTTTGCGCCTGAAGGTCGAACAACTGGCTTCGTGCCGCATTCGATGCGTCGCATGCATGCAGGCGGCCGCCTGTAAGGCAGTGGATCAGCCAGCTGTCGATCGTTCCCAGCCGGATCGGACGCCCTTTCGGTGCACGATCGAGGAGCCAACGGAATTTCGAACCGGGAAACATCGGGTCCAGGGGCAGGCCCGTCAGCGCCTGCACGCGCTCGAGGCGCCCCTCGGCGATGAGCCGCTCGCAATCGGGCGCCGTGCGCCTGCACTGCCAGCTCAGGACAGGTCCCAGGGACTCGCCTGTTTCCGCGTCCCAGGCCGTGACGGACTCGCGCTGGTTGGAGATCGCGATCGCCTCGACAGTCACATCGGCGGCCGAGTTCAGGCAGGCATCGATTGCCTCGCAAACGGATGCATAGAGGCGGCTCGGATCTTGCTCCACCCAGCCGGGCTTTGGATAGGAAATGCCAACGGGCGCAGCCCCCCTTGCTAGAACCTCTCCCTTTTCGGAAACAAGAACTGCCTTCGAATTGGTCGTGCCCTGGTCGATGGCCAGAATAGCCCGCATCGTATCCTCCAGAAAATTACGGGCCGGGGCGCCTATGCGTCCCGGCATGATGGCGTGCTATCGCTTACTTGCGCTTGATCAGCGCCTGCGCGGCATCCGCGATCGCCGACGGAGCCATGCCGAACTCGTCGAGCAGGAACTCGGCCGAACCGGTCGGAGCGTAAATGCCCGGAACGCCAAGACGCTTCATCGGCACGGGAGCGTTGTCAACGACAACCTCGGCAACGGCCGAACCAAGGCCACCGAAGATCGAATGTTCTTCGGCTGTCAGGATCGCTCCTGTTTCCTTCGCGGCGGCAATGATTGCCTCTTCATCGATCGGACGAACGGTTGCCAGGTTGAGAACGCGAGCCTTGATGCCACGTTCCGCGAGGATCTCGGCAGCAGTCACGATACGGTGCGTAAGAGTGCCGTTGGCAATCAGAGTGACGTCGGAACCTTCGCGCAGCACGTTGGCCTTGCCGAGTTCGAACTTGTGACCTTCGGGAAGAAGGTCGGGAACGCCGACACGCGACAGACGCAGGAAGCAGGGACCATTGTAGCTCGCCGCCCACTCGACCGCCGCCGCCGTTTCGATGCGATCGCATGGCGCGATGACAGGCAGGTTCGGAAGCACGCGCGTCCACGCGAAGTCTTCGATGGAATGGTGGGTTGGCCCGAGTTCGCCATAGGCCATACCGGAGGAGATACCGACAAGCTTTACGTTCGCGTTCGAGTAGGAAATGTCGGCCTTGATCTGCTCGAGCGAGCGACCGGTCAGAAACGGGGAGGCGCCGCAGACATAGGGCAGGCGACCGCCGTTGGCGAGGCCGGCGCCGACGCCGACCATGTTCTGCTCGGCGATGCCGACGTTGACCAGGCGATCCGGAAACTTCGACTTGAAGCCCCCGAGCTTCGACGATCCGACTGAATCGTTGCAAACCGCGACGATCGTTTCGTTCTCGGCTGCCAGACGCTCGAGCGTTGCGGCAAACGCATCGCGGCAGTCATACAGCTTGGGTGCATTTACTGGCGCGTTCATTAGAGTGCCTCCGACAGTTCTGCCAATGCGATTTCGTACTGTTCCTTGCTCGGAACCTTGTGGTGCCAATCGACACGGTCCTGCATGAAGGAGATACCGTGTCCCTTGTTGGTGTGCGCGACGATGCAGTGCGGGCGGCCGTTGCTCCGATGCTCAAGAGCCGGAACCACTTCACGCATGTTGTTGCCGTCGATTTCAGTGACTTCCCAACCGAAAGCTTCGAGCTTGGGACGCAGCGGCGCGATATCGTTCGTATCGGAGAGCGATGCGCCCTGCTGGAAGCGGTTGTGGTCGATGACCAGGGTCAGATTGTCCAGACGGAACTGGGCGGCAGCCATGATGGCCTCCCAGTTCGATCCTTCCTGCATTTCGCCGTCGCCGGTGATCACAAAGGTGTGGTAGTCGGCGCCTGAGAGCTTGGCGGCCTTCGCCATGCCCACGGCCACGGGAAGGCCGTGTCCGAGCGGTCCGGTGTTGGTTTCAACGCCGGGAACCTTGTTGCAGTTCGGATGTCCGTTCAGCCGGGAATGCGGCTTCAGGAAGGTGGAGATTTCCTCTTCCGGGATGAAGCCGCGCTTGGCCAGCGTGACGTAAAGCGCACAGGCCGTGTGCCCCTTGGACAGCACGAAGCGGTCGCGATTGGGATTCTTGGGTTCGTCCGGCCAGAGGCGCAGCACGCGGAAATAAAGCGCGGTCAACAGGTCGATAACGGACATCTCGCCGCCAATGTGGCCAGCTCCAGCCTCGTAAACGGCCTGGAGGTCGCGCAGACGTATCTGGCGAGCGATACGTTCAAGTTCCGGTAGCTCCATTGGGTTGTTTCCTCTCTTGCATATTTATTCATGTGGTTATATTTTTGCACATGAAGAGGGTTAGTCAAGCCCCCTGAACGATTTCTATTCGCCAAGAAGGCCTAGAAACGCAGTTGACACCGAGTGGACAAGTTTGTTAATGAATTTTCCAGCAGGCATGAATATTTATTCGTGCTTGAAGATTTATAGGCCGCGGCCTTAGTCTCCAGGGAGGAATGATGGTGGCGATCGACGTAAATGAGCAGAGCCGTCCGTCTGGCGCATGGGTCAGAAAGCTCACGGGAGCCACGGGCCCCCTGATCGGACTCCTCGCCCTGTGCATATTCCTGACCTTCAGCACCGATGCGTTTCTCTCGCTTCGGAACGGTCTAAACATCCTCGACCAGATCACGGTGCTCGGCATCATGGCCGTCGGCATGACCTTCGTCATCCTGATCGGCGGCATTGATCTGTCGGTCGGATCGGTTCTGGCGCTTTCGATGATGGTGATGGGTTGGACAGCCAACGTCGCCGGCATGCCGCTTGCCGTCGGGATCGTCTTTGCCCTCTTGGCGTCCGCCGTGAGCGGACTGATCGTCGGTATTCTTGTGACCTGGTTCAGGGTCCCCGCCTTTATCGCGACGCTCGCAATGATGTCTGCCGCACGTGGCGTGGCGAACATGATCACCGATGGCCAGCAGATCGTCGGTTTTCCCGATTGGTTCATGATGCTTGCCATCGACCGGCACTTCGGAATCCTGACAGCAACCGTTTTCCTGATGCTTGCGGTCGTTCTAGTGGCCTGGATCTTCCTGCATTTCCGTTCGGAAGGCCGGATGCTCTACGCGGTCGGCGGCAATCCTGAAGTCGCCCGTCTCGCCGGTATCAATGTTCAGCTCGTAACCATCGGCGTCTACGTGATCAGTGCGGTCCTGGCAGGTCTCGCTGGCATCGTTCTGGCGGCAAGGCTCGACTCCGTCCAGCCATCGAGCGGCTTTGGCTACGAACTGGATACCATTGCAGCCGTCGTGATCGGTGGAACGTCTCTATCCGGCGGGGCAGGGGGCATCGGTGGAACGCTGATCGGCGTGCTGATCATCGGCGTCCTGCGCAACGGTCTCAATCTGCTCAATGTCTCGCCATTCCTGCAGCAGGTGATCATCGGCATCGTCATTGTTCTGGCAGTTGGCGCCGAGACCATCCGTAAGCGGCGGGCTGCATAGCAGCCGCCTGCCCGCCCGCATGGGCGGGCATCAAGAATTCCTCTCCGAAAGGTTTGGAGCGGATTACTGCCCGAGGGGGAGGATACCCAAGGGTTCATCAACGAAGGAGGAAATAACATGAACTTTGCGCGCACATTGCTCGCTTCCGCAGCCATTCTCGGTCTGACCCTCGGTTCTGCCCACGCAGCCGAAGTGAAGAAGCTCGGCCTCGCCGTCGCGAACCTGCAGGCAAACTTCTTCAACCAGATCAAGCAGGCCGTCGAAGACGAAGCCAAGAAACGCGGCATCGAAGTCGTTACGGTCGATGCAAAGGGCGACGGCCCGACCCAGGTCAACCAGATCCAGGACCTGCTCACGCAGAAAATCGACGCCCTGATCTATATTCCGGCAGGTGCTGCCGCCGCGACTGTTCCGGTGAAGCTTGCAAAGAGCGCCGGCGTTCCTGTTGTGAACGTCGACCGCAACGCCGAAGGCGCACCGGGCGACACGTTCCTTGCAACGGATTCCGTCGCTTCCGCCAAGGCAGTTTGCGACTACATCCTCAAGGAAGCTGGCGGCAAGGGCAAGATGGTCATCATCCACGGCCAGAAGGGCACGACGCCTGAACAGGACCGCTCGAAAGGCTGCGCTGAATCTCTCAAGGCCTATCCTGATGTGAAGATCGTTGCTGAGCAGTATTCCAACATCTGGGGTCAGGACGAAGGTTTCCAGATCATGCAGAACATGCTGCAGGCAAACCCTGATGTCTCGATCGTCTTTGCTCAGGCTGACGCCCTCGCACTCGGCGCCGCTCAGGCAATCAAGGTTGCAAACCCGTCTCAGAAGATCGTTGTCGGCGGCTTTGACGGTGACACCGCTGCACTCGAGGCTCTGAGCAAGGGCGTCTTCGACGTCACCGCAACCCAGCAGACACAGAAGATGGGCCGCGATGCAGTTGCAAACGCCATCAAGCTCGTTGCTGGCGAAAAGGTACCGCCGGTGCAGCTCATGGACGCAACCTTGACGACCAAGGAAAACGTCGCAGGCTTTATCGCCAACCATCCGTAATACAGTCTTAAGTCTCTAGGAGGTGTGTTGTGACCGAGCCGGTTCTTTCCCTGAGGGGCATATCCAAACGCTACGGACTACTCCAGGTTCTGAAAAACGTGGACCTGGACGTCTATCCCGGCGAAGTGGTCGCACTTCTCGGTGAGAACGGCGCTGGCAAATCGACGCTTTCGGGCATCATTGCCGGGTCACGCACGCCATCCGAAGGCACGATGACATGGTTGGGGCAGCCCTATGCCCCAACCGCACCGCGCGACGCAATCGACAAGGGGGTCGTCCTGATCCACCAGGAACTGCAGCTTCTGCCGCACTTGTCCATTGCCGAAAATGTCTTCATCGGCCGTTGGCCGATGAAGAACGGCGTAGTCGACCGGGCGCAGATGGTCCGCCGCGCCCAGGAGCAGCTCGCCCGACTGAATCTGCATATTCCAGCGACCCGAAAGGTCGCTGGTCTTTCCACCGCCAACCAGCAGCTGATCGAAATCGCCAAGGCGCTTGCTCTCAACGCCAAGCTTTTGATCCTCGATGAGCCAACTGCCGCACTGGGCGGTGCCGAAACCGAGGCGCTGTTCGAACAGGTCAGAAAGCTTCGTTCCGAAGGCGTGGGTATCATCTACATTTCCCACCGCATGGAAGAGATCAAGAAGATTACCGACCGGATCGTGGTCCTACGCGATGGCGAGCGTGTTCACGAATTTGCAGACAGCGCGACGCCCGTCCGGACAATCGTCGAGAGCATGGTGGGCCGTTCGCTCGATCGCATGTTTCCACCTCTGCCAGAACCGTCCAGCCGGCCGGTTCTTCAGGTATCCGGTCTTACGTCACCGGAAGATTCGTTCCGTGACGTCACGTTCGACGTTCATGCCGGCGAAATCCTCGGCATTGCCGGCCTCGTCGGTGCCGGCCGCACCGAACTTGTTCGCGCGATCGCAGGCGCGGATCCCGTCAGCGCTGGATCGATCAAGCTCGAAGGCGTGAACCTCAAGCTTCGCGATCCGGCGGACGCGATATCCAGGGGGATCGTCATGGTACCCGAGGATCGAAAGGAACAGGGGCTCGTCGTCGGGCATCGCATTGGCGAAAACATCATCTACGCGAACCTCGACAAGCTCGGCAGCGGCTGGATCACAGCCGGCATCAAGCGCTCGTTCGCCGACAAAGCGGTCGCCAAGTTTGGCGTCAAGGGACGGGCGGAGCAACTTGCATCGGATCTCTCGGGTGGCAACCAGCAAAAGGTCGTCATCGCCAAGTGGCTGATGCGCGATCCCAAGGTGGTCGTTCTCGACGAGCCGACGCGAGGGATCGATGTCGGTGCACGAGCCGGTATTTACGACATTATCGCCAATCTCGCCCGACAAGGCGTCGCGGTTATCGTCGTCAGCTCCGATCTCGAAGAGGTTCTCGGCGTCTCAAACAGAATTCTCGTGCTCGCTCAAGGCACGCAGGCAGGCATTTTGTCCCGTGAAGAGGCAAACGACGTGTCTGTCATGGAACTGGCAACAATCTAGGAAAACAAAGAAAGGAAGAGCGGTGTCCGACATCACTCTGAACGCGCCGAAGCTTTTCGATCTCAGCGGCCAGGTCGCCATGGTGACCGGCGCCGGAAGCGGTATCGGTCAACGAATTGCAATCGGTCTCGCCCAGTGTGGCGCGGACGTTGCACTGCTTGATCGCCGCACCGACGATGGCCTGGCAAACACCGCCAAGCACATCGCGGCCGCCGGTCGCCGCTCGATCCAGATCGCCGCCGACGTCACCAGCAAATCCTCGCTCGCCGACGCGGTCGCCCGGACGGAGGCAGACCTCGGCGCGCTGACGCTCGCGGTCAACGCTGCCGGGATCGCAAACGCCAACCCCGCCGAAGAGATGGAAGAAGACCAGTATCAGACGTTGATGGATATCAACCTTAAGGGCATCTTCCTTTCCTGCCAGGCCGAAGCACGCGCCATGCTCAAGAATGGACGCGGCGCAATCGTCAACATCGCATCGATGTCCGGCGTTATCGTCAACCGCGGACTGAGCCAGGCGCATTACAACGCGTCGAAAGCGGGTGTGATCCACATGTCAAAATCAATGGCGATGGAATGGGTCGACCGCGGCATCCGCGTCAACACGATCTCGCCTGGATATACCGCGACGCCGATGAACACCCGGCCCGAAATGGTTCACCAGACCAAACTTTTCGAAGAGCAGACACCGATGCAGCGCATGGCATCAGTCGATGAAATGGTCGGACCGGCCGTGTTCCTGCTCTCGAACGCCGCAAGTTTTGTCACGGGCGTCGACCTCCTCGTCGATGGCGGCTTCTGCTGCTGGTGATCCGATGAAAAAGCTGATCGCAGGCAACTGGAAAATGAACGGTCTCGCTTCCTCCCTGGCTGAGATCGTCGCGCTGAAGGGACTAACGGGCAGTACGGCGTGCGATATCGTCGTCTGCCCGCCCTTCACGCTGATCGACCGGGCGGTCACCCAGGTCGAGGAAACGAACATCATCATCGGTGCGCAGGATTGCCACGCGAAGGTGTCCGGCGCCTACACCGGTGACGTCTCCGCCGAGATCCTGGCAGATGCTGGCGCCCGATACGTGATTGTCGGACACTCGGAGCGACGTCTCGCTCACGGCGAGGACGATGAAATCGTCGCGGCCAAGACCGCCGCCGCGCATCAAGCCGGGCTCATCGCCATTGTTTGCGTGGGCGAGACACAAAGCGAACGCAACGAGGGAAGGGCGATCGAAGTGGTCGCCGAGCAGTTGCGTGGCTCAATTCCCGCCGGCGCCACCTCAAGCAACACTGCGATCGCCTATGAACCGGTCTGGGCGATCGGTACCGGGCTCGTTCCAACGCTCGAACAAATCGCCGAGGTCCACTCGTCCATCCGCAAACTCCTCGTCGATGCATTGGGCTCGGACGGTCGGATCGTTCGTATCCTCTACGGAGGATCGGTGAAGGCCAGCAATGCAGGCGAGATTTTCAGCGTCGGGAATGTCGACGGCGCCCTCGTCGGTGGAGCATCGCTCAAGGCAACAGATTTCGCAGGCATCATCTCGGCGGCCGGCTGATCCGGCACCACCAGAAAGCTGGCGGCTTCCGCAAGCCGCCAGCTGAACTTAGCTGACACCATGAAAGGATGACAACATGAGCCGCTTCGACAACAAGACCGTGGTGATCACGGGTGCCAGCCGCGGGATTGGAGCGGCGATCGCCAAGCGTTTTGCCAGGGAAGGCGCCAATCTGGTCGTCTCCGCAAACGAAGATTCGGTCCACGCCGTGGCCGAGCAGATCAAGTCGGATGGCGGAAAGGCAATTTCCTTCGTCGGCGACGTGACCGACAAGGCAAGCGTCAAGGCTCTCTACGACGCCGCCGAGACAGCATTCGGTGCAGTCGACGTCTCGATCCAGAATGCCGGCGTGATCACGATCGCCCGCATCGAGGACATGACCGAGAACGAATGGGACAAGGTTCTGGCCGTCAACACCAAGGGCGTCTTCCTCTGTGCGCAGGAAGCAATCTTGCGGATGCGAAAGCACGGACGTGGTGGCCGCATCATCAATACCGCCTCCGGCCAGGCACGCGACGGCTTCATCTTCACACCGCACTACGCGGCTTCGAAGATGGGTGTTGTCGGCATTACCCAAAGCCTTGCCAAGGAAGTCGCGACGGAAAAGATCACCGTCAACGCGTTCTGCCCCGGCATCATCGAAACGGACATGTGGGCCTATAACGATCAGGCGTGGGGCAAGCTTCTAGGCAATTACGCTCCCGGCGAACTCATGAAGGAATGGGTCGAGGGAATTCCGATGAAGCGCGCAGGATCGGGCGAAGACGTCGCCGGCCTTGTTACCTTCCTTGCCAGTGACGACGCGGCCTACATCACCGGCCAGACCATCAACGTCGATGGCGGCCTGATCATGTCGTAACCGTTATTCGGCGACGGGAAACAGTGTGTTCACCAATGGAACCTCGTTCTCATCGGTTGAACGCGCCGAGCCCCCTTGCGGAACCGGCTATCGATTGTCTATGTTACATTTGTTCTCAGGGCGGGGTGCAATTCCCCACCGGCGGTATCGAGGAGACTCGGAGCCCGCGAGCGCCTTCGTGAAAACGAAGGGTCAGCAGATCCGGTGAGATGCCGGAGCCGACGGTTAAAGTCCGGATGGAAGAGAGCAACGCAGCGAACGCCGCCTTGGGTGCGGCGTGTCGTGTGCTTGTTCGCCCAAGGGATAATGATGGCTGTTAAAGGCCATGCACGCCGGTCAAACGGCTAACCCTTGAAAGGCACGATGAATGACTATTTCGAAGATTGAAGATGCGGTTGCCGCGATTGGCCGTGGCGAGATCGTTGTGGTCGTCGATGACCGGGACCGCGAAAACGAAGGCGATCTGGTAATTGCTTCGGAAGCGATCACGCCTGAGGCGATCGCATTCATGATGAACCACGCTCGTGGTCTCATCTGCGTCGCCATGGAAGGCGAGCGGCTCGATGAGCTCGACATTCCGCTGATGGTTCCTCGCAACACCGAAGTTCTGAAGACGGCATTCACCGTCTCCGTCGACTACATCCCGGAAACGACCACCGGCATTTCAGCCGCCGACCGGGCAGCGACCGTCCGCGCGCTTGTGCGGGAAGGAACCCGTCCCGAGGAATTCGCTCGGCCTGGTCACATCTTTCCCCTGCGCGCCCATCCGAATGGGGTCCTGTCTCGCCCGGGTCACACCGAAGCTGCCGTTGATCTTGCACGGCTGGCCGGCCTTTCCCCTTCCGGCGTCATCTGCGAAGTCGCAAAGGACGATGGCACGATGGCACGCCTTCCCGACCTTGAGATCTTTGCAGAACGCCACGGCCTTCATCTGATCACGATCGAAGACCTGATCGCATTTAGAACAGCGGCCGCTCTGCCCGTGAAGGCGGCCTGATCTCCACTCACAATCTCGTCTCGAAGTGGCAAGGTTTTCTGCTTCGAGACGACTACAAATGCAGCGCCCAGCAACTGTCTACAGATTTGGTTCGCGCACCTCTTTTCATAGAAATCTTCCCCTTCTCCCGACCCTAATCACTCCGACGCAGCAGGCATTTCCCGTCGAGAAATGCGTACCCGCGCGCCATCCTCGATGCTCTGTCGTCAGAGCGCGACGACGCCGACTATTCGGCCTGGTGTTCTGGTCTCGACCGAAATTGGATGAAACCAATAGGAAACTCGAACGTTTATGTCTCTGAAATCAATGGAGAATGTAATGAAGAGACTTATCGTCGCGACCGTTCTTGCTATGTCATCGCTTGCTGCAACCGCAGCCCCTTCTTACGCTGACAGCGTTACCATCCGCATTGGCGAGCAGGGTCGGAGTGACCACAGATATTACCAGGACCGCTATCATCACGACCGACATCACGTGCGATATGACCATTGCTGGAAACAGCCGTACCATGTGTGGAACCACCATCACCGGATAACGAAATACCGCACCGTTTGCCGCTAGGCGAAAAAGGGCGGGGGAGCCGCCTCTCCATTCTGGGGAGGCGGCTATTTCCGGTAAATAACACAGCCACTCCTCTATCATTCCAACGTCGACCGGACCGGTTCGCGAACTGCGCTCCCAGCAAGCAGTCGTTGTGAAAAGGGCATCGTTCAGCACCTCGCCGGTGCGCAATCCGCCCACGGCTATCCTGCCTTCAGGCCTCTTTCTCCGTTCGCCTTGAGTAGCGCCATGATCATCGGCCCGAGCGAAAATTCGCCACGTTCCGTCCGACGGGTCAGATCGCGGAGGTAGGCACCCGGAGAGTTGATCATGTTCGCCCGCTCCAGAATGCAGGCCACGGTCGCCGCCGCATTCTCCGGCCCCATGATTTCACAAGCATCCTGATAGGCCGACGGGCTGATCCCAAGCATCGATCGGACCACCACGGCCGCCGACATCAGATCGCGCCAACTCGCAATTGCGCCGCCCGGTCCGTAATCAGCCACCTGAGGGCAGGCCTTCAGCACGACCCCAAGAGGGAAAGCCTTCAGCGGCTCACTGGTCGGCCGGACCATTTGGCTCGATTTCGCCCCTAGCTCTTTTTCAGAGCTTGGTTCAATTTCATTTAAGAAGTTGGTGTTTGAATTCTGTATGTGCCGCTCGATATGAGCATCATTGGTGCTGGTATTTTCTGTTTTTTCCTGAATTTCCAGCCTGTTGAGGATCTCTTGCTTCAACATTTCCATTTCATCGAGAATTCTCATCACGTCGTCGATCGATGGTGCGCGCGGGAGACGGGCGATCAGCGCGATATAAATGGCTTCGACAGCCTGCCAGTCACCGTCGGCCCCCTCCTCCATCGCTGCGGTTATCAGCTTGCGAACGTCGCGACGGCAAATTGTCAGGTTCTCCTTGGCCTTCCTGAAGGCCGCACGGGCCGCGACGACCTGCTGAGCCAGCGCCGCCAGCTCTTCCGCACGGGCAAGCAGCGGAGAAAGATCAAAGCCGAAAGCGCTCTCGACATCGCCGGCGTCATCCTTGCGGGCGAAGCGCTTGCCGTTGGCGCTGTCCTTTCGCACGATCAATCCCGCTTCGACCAGTGATGCCAGGTGGCGCCGAAGCGTGGATCCCGGCATGCTGTGAGCTCTGAGCGACAGCTGCACGTTCGATGGGAAGACGATCAGTTGCGCGTCCTGGCGCAGTTCGTTTTCCGGATAGAAGCTCAACAATGCGTCGAGAACCGCGAGGCTGTTCGACTGCAGCCCGAGCGGTTCCATGGCCGCCGAAGTGTCCCGCATGACTTTCCATTTGTCCGCCGATTTGCCCGCCTTGATCTCCGCGGTCGCCTGTTGTCGCCGCATGAGGGCAAGCGATATCGGCCGCCGCCCGAAAGGCGTCGTCACACTTCCCGTTTGCATCGTCTTTCACCTTTCAGCAGGCAAAAGAAATCCGCTCATCAAAACGATGCCAAAGACTCTTGACGATGATTCCCGGAAATGCGATTCTACTGGTGCTTAGACAGATAGGGGCTTCCGAGACGGCGACGTTTTGGGGGCTCTTTTCTTTTGCGGGTTACGCTTCCTTCTTTTGTCGATGCTTGGCCCGGTACTCCGCATAGAGCGCCGGCACTTGTTCCAGAACGAAGGCCGCGAAGTCTGGCGTTGCCTTCCTGTCAATCATGATTTCAACCTTGGCCTTGCTCTGCTTGACCTGCGCCAGCCGCGAGCCGTCAGGCGCTGCGAGAACGTCGGGCACGCCGCGCGCAACAATACGCCGCGGTTTCAGGTGAGTAACGACTTCCTTGAAGCGATCCTGCGAGGCAAGGGCACGAAGACCAAGCGCGAACTGGGTGGCTTCCTGTGGCGCCGGCGCCTTCTCGAGAAGCTCGACCAACTCGATCCAGCTCCGCCGTCCGACACCCGGGGCCGGCCCGATCGCGTCGATCAGTTCCACAGGCAACGCATCGACGATATTAAACATCCGCGTTAGATCGCTCTTATCGACCGACATTGCCGCCGTGATCACGTCGCGCGAAAAACGTTCTTTCAGTCGAGCTGCGAACCGGGCTTTCTCGATGAAGCTCAAGTCCTCGCGTTCGTTGTTTTCCTGACCCTGGGCGATCACCAGCTGCTCGTCGGTCAGGTCACGCACGATCGCCTTGACCTGACGCCCCAGCTCCGTGATGGCGCGAAGACGACGATGGCCGAAGGCAACCTGGTATTGACCTGGCTGCTCAGGGTGAGGACGCACGAGGATCGGAACCTGCTGGCCCTGCTCACGGATCGAAGCGAGAAGGCCGTCGATATCGCCTTCCATGCGATCCTGCACGAAGGATGGTTCGATGCTCGCCGTATCCAGCTCGATTACCGCCTGGCCTTCAGCCAGCTTGCGTTCGATCTCGTTGGCACGACGGCTGCGATCGTTCAGATCCCCGAGCGATTTGCTGACAGCCGCCATCGGCTTTGATTTCGACGCATCCATAAGCGGGCGGATGGGTGGCGGCGGGGCCGCAGGAAGCTGATCCTGCTTTCCCTCACTGTGCAGCAAGGAGAGAAGGTTCTTTCGGCTCATGATCTACCCCATGTCGCCTTGATCAAGGACTCGATCTCGGCGTTGACGTTGTTCATCGACTCGAGCGCCCGGTCGTAGGTCGAACGCGTGAACTGGCTGCGTTCAACCTCGAAGAGCGTCTGATTTGTTATCCCCGCGTCGGAAACGGCCGTGCTCTTCAGCATTGGATTGACAAGCACATCCTCGCCGAACATCGAGCGGAGGAAGGCGACCATCTGGTTCTGGGGACCATCGGTCGGCTCGAAACGGGTGACGAGATACCGCATCCAGTTGTTGCGGTCTTCAGCGCCCGCTTCTGCGATTTCTTCGAGAAGCGCGCTCGTCATGGCGAGGAACTGGTTCATCGACATGACATCCAGCATCTGCGGATGAATGGTGATCAGCACTGACGTAGCTGCGGTCAGCGCAGACAGCGTGAGGAAACCGAGCTGGGGCGGGCAATCGATGACGACGACGTCGTAAGCGTCCTCGACATCGCTGATAACGGCCTGAAGCCGCGCAAAGAATAGCATGTCGTCGGGCTTGCGCTGGAGCAGAGCTTTCGGTGTGTCGTGCTCGAACTCCATGAGTTCAAGATTGCCCGGGATGAGGTGGAGGTCGGGAATGTAGGTCCCTCGAATGATCTCCTGTACCGGACGGCGCTCCTCGTCGTAGCGAATGGCGCCATAGATCGTTTCATTGACACCGACATCGAGTTCCGGCTGGTTGCCGAACAGCGACGAAAGGCTTGCCTGCGGGTCAAGGTCGATGGCCAGCACGCGGTAGCCACGCAAGGCGAGATACTGGGCGAGGTGCGCGGACGTCGTCGTCTTGCCTGACCCGCCCTTGAAGTTCATGACCGAGATGACCTGAAGTTCTTCACCCTGGCGACGGTGCGGCAGGTAGCGGCCGTTGGATCGCGCCGGCTTGTCCAGATAGGCGCGCATCGCCGCGATATCCTGGACGGAATACATGCGCCGGCCACCCGCGAGTGCCGGGCTGAATTCGCGTTCCGAGCCTTCTGCGGCCTTTCGCTCCAACTCGACGGCGCTGGTGCGCAGATAACCTTCGGCAACGCCGAGAAGCTTGGCCGCCTCAGACGGCGAGAACGAACGGATCCCCTTGCGAGCATGCGGCTGGAAAATATTGGTCTGATGCTCCTGCAGCTTGGCTGAAAGAGATGCCGAATGCCCCGCGATTTTGGATCGGAGTGGTGATGTTCGGTCAGTTGCGACCTTTGCGGTTTTCGTCATCTTCTCGCCTGTTAGCTCTCATATGCGGAAGACGCCCGGTAAAGGCCAAAACTCCGCACGCGACGAATAAGAACCGATTCTATCGCGGGCGCAAGCGTTTTAAGGTTAACGAATTCCTGACAAACCTATTGGTTCTTAAAGGCAAATCAACTCTGAGCGCCCGTACCTCAAGCAGAACAGGCTATTTCGCCTGATCGGCCTCGTCACGGCCACCATGAGAGAAAAATTTCTCAAGACAACGAACAGGGCGAATGCGCCGCCAAGAACGCTCCATGCATCATCAAAATGCACCGATTTTCGCGACTCACTTGCGTGACTCCGCGGCGTCGCGTGCACCTTACTCCATCCCCGCCTGCACCTGCCACTAGGCGATGTCCATCGCTCTCTTGTGTTCCTCGACCTCGGCCAGCAGCCAGTCCTGAAACAGGCCGGCCCCGGGCTTGTTGCCGATGCTGCGACGCTGCTGCAGATAGTAGCCGGCGGGATAGGCATGGCGATTGGCGAACGGCGCGACGAGCTTGCCCTGACGCAGGAGATCCTGTGCCATGATGGTGTCGGCAAGGGCGATCCCCGCGCCGTTCATCGCCTCACGCATGATGAGGGTGCAGTCATGAAGAATAGAGCTGGAGCGCGATGGCACGTACGCAATGGACTCACGCTCCAACCATTGCTTCCAACGCGTCGTCTCGCATTCGTGGATAAGGTGATGCCGAACGAGGTCCGCGGGTGAGCGGAGCGGTATCGGGCCCTCCAGCAGGGAAGGGGCGCAAACCGGCGTGAGCAGAAGCGGAACCATCATCGTCAGCGCCGGACCGGCCTTGTAGGCGAACTCGTCGACGATCGCCAGATCGACGCTGGCCCGCTTGCCTGATGTCGATATTTCGAGATCGACGGTTGGATGCTGGCGACGGAAGCTCGGCAGCCGATCAGCCAGCCAGAGGTTGAGGAAGGTCGGCTCGCACATGAGCTTGACCCGTTGCGCCTTGTCGCCGCGCGGCTTCTCGTAAAGGCTGACATCTTCCGTCGCGCGCCAGAGCGCCTCGAATGCCTCCGAAAGGCTGCGCGCATAGTAGGATCCACGCATCGTCGGGGTCACCTGGCGGAACCCGCGTTCAAACAGATCTTGGCCCAGGGTTTTCTCGAGCGTGCGGATGTGCCTGCTGACCGCAGAAGGCGTCAGATGCAACTCTTCTGCCGCGTCTTTGATGCTGCCGAGGCGTGCGGCCGCCTCGAAAGCGCGCATGCCGTTGAGTGAAGGTAAAGCCATGCGTAGACCATGAATTATCACTTGAGTTTTTGTCAATCGATATGAGCGAAATTGGCGCTTGAACGCCTGTCCCGTTCGGCGTTACCGATTTGTGACGAGCCTCTAAGTCGCCATGAGAAAACGATTATTCGGTCTCTGGCACGCATCCATCCATCGGTGATGGCTTCCGGCACGAAGCATCGCTTCGACGGGCGGCAAATGCCGTTCTCCGGATCGATGCCCCATGCCTGCGGCAGCCACCTCCGCGTTGCTGAACAGGAAGCATACCTTCATGCCCCAATCGCCCGTTCCGGTCCTTCAAGCGGTGGATGCAATCTCCGCCGAAGCGTTGATCATCGTGATCCTCCGGCTCGCCGGACAGGCTCTTGGCCCTCGCGCCGCTGAACTGGATGCCGCAATGAGCGGGATTATCACCAGGGCCTGCTCCTCCGAAAAGCTCGCCGAAAGCGGCGCCTGCATCGACCTCGTGCCGCCGCAGGCGATATCGACGCGCCGCGTTATCATCCTGTCCCTCGGGAAACCGGAAGCGTTAACTGCGCTGTCGCTTGCGCGAGCAGGCGGGAGCCTTGCAGCTCACCTGGAGGATCTGGGCGAGACAGAAGCCACGCTCGTTCTCGATTCCGTTGCCGAAGCAAACCTTTCGCAGGCTGAGATCCTGGCGCGCGTGGCGCTCGGCAGCCGGCTGCGTCGCTATCGTTTTGACCTGCGCAACAAGCGCCCCGTGGCTGAAGCCGACAAAGCTTGGCACCTGCAACTGGTTGGCGCTGACAAGCATGCGCTCGACGTGGCGCTTACTCGCACCAACGCCGTTGCCGAGGGGGTCGAGTACGCCCGTACGCTGGTCAACCTGCCGCCGAACTACCTCCATCCCGATAGTTTCGCGGCCCATCTCGCGCCGCTGCGGGAAGCCGGCATCGAGGTGCAAGTGCTCGAGGCCGCCGAACTCAAGGACCTCGGCATGAATGCCCTGTTGGCTGTCGGCGCAGGATCTGTACGTCCGCCGCGACTGGCCGTTCTGCGCTATCGCGGCGAAGGTTCGGGCGAACAGCCCCTTGCCTTCGTCGGCAAGGGCGTCTGTTTCGATTCCGGCGGCCTTTGCATCAAGGGCGGCATGCAGATGTTCGACATGAAGGCGGACATGGCCGGGGCGGCGGCAGTTGTCGGTCTCCTCCTGTCGCTGGCACGTCAAAAGAGCCCCGTGCATGCCGTCGGCGTGCTTGGCATTGCCGAAAACCTCCCTTCCGGCACCTCCCTCAAGCCCCGTGACATCGTCACCACCGCGTCCGGCCAGACGGTCGAGGTGTTCGATACCGACGCGGAAGGCCGGCTGATCCTTGCCGACTGCCTGCACTATACGGCGACACGCTTTGAACCATCGGTAATCGTCGACCTGGCAACACTGACCTATTCGGTGATGCGCGGCCTCGGATCGATCTTCGCGGGCCTGTTCAGCACGGACGACGCGATTGCAACCGAAATGATCGCCGCCGGGGAAAAGGTCGGCGAACGCTTCTGGCGCCTGCCGCTCGACCGGGCCTATGACGAAGGGCTGAAATCGCCTCTCGCGGACCTGCGCCACCATGCGAAGGACATGGAGGATGGCGATTCCCCTTATGCCGCGGCCTTCCTTCGTCACTTCACCGAGGATCGCCCGTGGGTGCATCTCGACATCGCCGGCAAGGAACTGGCCCCCGAGGATCGTCCGCTTGGCCGGGAAGGCGCCACGGCTTTCGGCGTGCAGATGCTGGAGGAATGGGTGCAGACGAACCGGAAGGGCGCCTAGGCGCCTTCAATTGCGGGAGAAGCGGATATGTCAGTTTCCATCAGCAGCACAGAAGGCCGGGCACCGTTCAGGGGCTACGAAACCTGGTATCGCATCAGCGGTGAACTCGGTGGCGACAAGCTTCCGCTGGTGATCCTGCACGGCGGGCCGGGCGTCGCGCACAATTACGTCGATGCCTACAAGCTGCTTGCCAACGACGGTCGGACCGTCATTCACTACGATCAGCTGGGATGCGGCAACTCCACGCTGCTCCCGGAAAAAGGCGCGGACTTCTGGACGCCGCAGCTGTTCATCGACGAGCTGGAGAACTTGGTAGACCACCTCGGGATCCGCGACGGATTCCACGTGCTGGGACAGAGCTGGGGCGGGATGCTCGGCGCGGAATATGCGGTGCAGCGCCCAAAAGGGCTTGTGTCGCTGACCATCGCCAATTCACCAGCCTCCATGACGTTGTGGGTCGAGGAGGCCAACCGGCTGCGCGCCGATCTCCCGCAAGACATCCAGGATACGCTGACGCGCCATGAGAACGCAGGCACGACGGATCATGAAGATTACCAACAGGCGACGATGGCCTTCTACGAACGCCATGTCTGCCGCGTCGTGCCGTTCCCGCCCGAGGTAACCGCAAGCTTCGAGCAGGCGGCACGCAACCCGACGGTCTATACCCTGATGAACGGGCCGAACGAATTCCATGTCATCGGAACGCTGAAGACCTGGAGCATCATCGACCGCCTGCCGGCCATCAATGTGCCGACGCTGATCGTTTCTGGACGATACGACGAGGCCACGCCGGCGACCGTGCAGCCCTTCATGGACGGCATCAAGGGCGCGCGCTGGGAGATTTTCGAGCATTCGAGCCACATGCCGCATGTCGAAGAGCAGGAAGCCTGCATGCGGGTTGTGGGAACTTTTCTCAATCAATACGATCAATAGAAAAAAGGGGATCGAGAATGAAGAAACTGCTTATGACGGCAACGGCCGTAGCGCTCCTCAGCGGCGGATGGCTGGCTCCGGCGCAGGCCGGTTATAATCCGGAACATCGCGGTGGCACCATGCGCCTCCTGGCGCGCTCCGCGGCCGGAACGCTCGATCCGCATATCAACTACACCGATCAGGGCTGGCAGATGTATCAGCCGATCTACGACGGCCTCGTCGCCTTCCGCAAGGCAGAGGGCGTCGATGGTTTCACCATCGTACCGGATCTGGCCGAGGCGCTGCCTGAAGTCAGCAACAATGGCACGACCTTCACCTTCAAGCTTCGCAAGGGCATCAAGTTCTCGACCGGCCAAGACGTGGGCGTCAAGGACGTGGTCGCCTCGTTCCAGCGGATCTTCAAGGTTTCCGGCCCGACATCGGGAACCTTCTATGCCGGCATCAACGGCGCCGACAAATGCCTTGCCGATGCCAAGAGCTGCACGCTTGAGGGCGGCGTAGTGGGTGACGAAGCAGCCGGCACGATCACCATCAATCTCGCCAAGCCGGATGCCGAGTTCCTCTACAAGCTCGCCTTGCCGCACGCCGTCGTCCTGCCGGCCGATACCGCGGCCGAAGACATGGGCTCGGTTCCGATCCCGAGCACTGGTCCCTACATGATCTCGGCATTCGACCCGAACAAGGGCATGACCGTCTCCCGTAATCCGCACTTCAAGCAGTGGAGCGAGGAAGCCCAGCCGGACGGCTATCCCGACGTTGTCCAATACGACTTCGGTCTTTCCGAAGAGGCGGCCGTCACGGCGATCCAGAACGGCGAAGCCGACTGGATGTTCGATGCGCTGCCGAGCGATCGCCTGGCCGAACTCGGCACCAAGTTCAAGGAACAGCTCCACATCTCGCCGCTGTCCGCCTGGTGGTACGCGCCGCTCAACACGCGCCTTGCACCGTTCGACAATGTGAAGGCGCGTCAGGCTGTCGCCTTCGCCGTCGATCGCAACACGCTGGTCAAGCTGTTTGGCGGCAAGGTGCTGGCTTCGCCGGTATGCCAGGTCCTGCCGCCGGATTTCCCCGGCCACGAAGATTATTGCCCCTATACCAAGAACCCGGGTGCAAAGTGGTCGGCTCCTGATCTCGACAAGGCCAAGCAGCTCGTCGAGGAATCTGGAACCAAGGGCCAGAAAGTGACGATCATCGTCGAAGACACCGCTGTGTCGCGTTCGATCGGTGTCTACCTCCAGAGCGTGCTTACCAGCATCGGCTATGTTGCCGACGTCAAGCCGATCTCGACCAACATCCAGTTCACCTACATCCAGAACACCAACAACAAGGTGCAGATGTCCGTCAGCCAGTGGTACAAGGATTATCCGGCGGCTTCCGACTTCCTGCATATCCTGTTCGGCTGCGCATCCTTCCGTGAAGGCTCGGACGCCTCGATCAACATCTCCGGTTTCTGCGACGCAGGCATCGACGCCAAGATGCAGAAGGCGCTTGATCTCGGCGTGACCGACCAGAAGGCAGCGGACGCATTGTGGGCCGAGATCGACCGCGAGGTCACCGATCAGGCTCCGGCTGTTGGCCTGTTCACGCCCAAGCGCCTGGACTTCACCAGCAAGCGCCTCGGCAACTTCATGTTCAACCGCCAGTTCAACTGGATGATTACCCAGGCGTGGGTACAGTGATATCCAGGCGGAGACATGAGCGTGTCAACTGAAGCCGTTGCAACGCAACGCGCGGCGCGAGGGCCATGGGCCCTCGCATTTGTGAGGCTGAAACGAAACAGGGCCGCCATGGCGTCCCTGTCGATCTTCCTCATCATCGTACTGGCCTGTCTCAGCGCGCCGCTTTATGCGCGCTGGGCCGGCGTCGATCCTTTCACATCGACCCTCGATGCCGTCATTCAGGTCGGGGGCACTGAGGTCCCGGTCATGGAGCCCTCGACGGAGGGACTTGGACTTGGCTATACGCCGATCGGCCCGACCTGGGAGCTCGGCAACTATTTCCTCGGCGCAGACAGTCAAGGCAGGGACGTCATGGCACGCCTGCTCTATGGCGGGCTCAACTCGCTGCTGATCGCCGGCGCGGCCACCATCTTCACGCTGTTCTTCGGCACCGCGGCAGGGCTGACAGCAGGCTATTTCGGCGGCGTCACCGATACGCTGCTCTCTCGTTTTCTCGACGTCCTGTGGGCGTTTCCGATCTATCTGCTGGCGATCTCGCTTTCCATCGTGATGATCGCCAAGGGCATCGCGATCGGACCGATCCAGATCGAATCCGGCAGTCTCTGGCTGCCCGTCATTATTATCGGCATCGTCTACGTGCCGTACGTGGCTCGTCCGATCCGTGGTCAGGTACTGTCGCTTCGCAACAGTGAATTCGTGCTCGCCGCCATCAATCTCGGCGTGCCGGGCTGGCGCATTCTCCTGCGCGATATCCAACCGAACATCACCACGACGCTCATCGTCTTCGTGCCCCTGATGATGGCACTGAACATGCTGACGGAATCGGCTCTTTCTTTCCTGTCGATCGGCGTACAGCCACCGGCGGCCAGCTGGGGCACGATCATTCAGGACGGGCAGGCGCTGCTCTACACGCGCCCGGTCGTCGCGCTCGCGCCGGGGTTGGCCATTGCCCTCTCCGTGATGGCGCTCAACGTTTTCGGCGATGGTTTGCGCGACGCGCTCGATCCGCGTTCGAAGGTTCAACTGGGGCGAAGCTGATGATTTATGCCATCCTCCGCCGCTTCGGTCAGATGCTGTTCGTGATGTTCGGCATATCCGTCATCGTCTTCCTAATCTTCTTCGCCACGCCGGGCTCAGACCCAGCGGCCCGCATTGCAGGCCGCAATGCGTCTCCCGAAGTGCTTGAGGCGGTCCGTCACAGCTTCGGCTTCGACCGCCCGCTCTATGTGCAATACGCGCTGATGATCAACAAGATCTTCATAACCGGCGATCTCACCTCCTTCGTCAATCGTGGCTGGAAGGTGGTTCCGGCCGTCCTCGACGCAATCCCCGTTACGCTGTCGCTCGTCTTCGGCGCGGCTGTCCTGTGGGTTGTGATGTCCGTGATCATCGGCGTTGTCGCAGCGGCGACCCGCGACAGCTGGCTGGATAAATTTCTGATGGCGCTTGGCCTGCTCGGCATCTCTATGCCGGTCTATTGGCTCGGCGAGGTCATGAATCTGTTCACCCAGAGCCGCTATCACGACACCTGGCTGTTCTCCTGGGTGCCGCCGCTCGGCTACAAGCCGCTGATGAGCGATCCCAAGGGATGGTTCCTCACACTCGTCATCCCCTGGATCACGCTTGCCGTCCTCTATATCGGCATCTACGCGCGCGTGCTGCGCGCCGCCATCATCGAGTCGATGCAGGAAGATTTCGTGCGCACGGCGAGGGCCAAGGGCCTGTCGGAAACCCGTATCCTGCTGCGCCACGGTCTGCGGACCTCGCTCATCGCCTTCGTGACGCTCTTCGGCCTCGATTTCGGTGCGCTGGTTGGTGGCTCCGCATTGTTGACCGAGGTGGTCTTCGGCCTGAACGGCATTGGCAAGCTCACCTACGACGCCATGCAGAACCTCGATCTGCCGATGATCATGGCAACGGTCATGTATGCCTCGATGTTCGTGGTCATCGCCAACGCGGTGGTCGATTTTGTCTATATCCTTCTTGATCCGCGAGTGAGGACCTCATGATGCTCTCCGTGCGCGACCTGCGGGTATCGTTCCGCACCGAAGATGGCCTGGTCAGAGCCATCGACGGCATCTCCTTCGATCTCGACCAGGGCGAGATCCTCGGCGTCGTCGGTGAATCCGGCTCCGGCAAGACTGTCTCACTACTCGCGGTCATGGGCCTCATCACCGATCCCAACGCCATTATCGAAGGCTCTATCCGCTATAAGGGCCGCGAGCTCCTCGGCCTGCCGGCGCGCGAACTGCGACGCCTGCGCGGCAACGAAATTGCCATGATCTTCCAGGATCCGATGACCGCGCTGACGCCCGTCTATACGATCGGCTGGCAGATCGCCGAACAGATCCTCGCACACCAGAAGATCAGCAGGAAGAAGGCGCTTGAACGGGTCGAGGAGCTATTGGCCGAGGTCAACTTCCCCAATCCGCGCGAGGCAATGTCACGCTATCCGCACCAGCTCTCGGGCGGCATGCGCCAGCGTGCCGTTATCGCCATGGCATTGTCCTGCAATCCGGCTCTACTTGTTGCCGACGAACCGACGACGGCGCTCGACGTGACAGTCCAGGCCGGCATTCTCGATCTCGTTCGCAAGCTGCGCGCCACCCATAACTCGGCGATCGTCTTCATCACCCACGACATGGGCGTCGTCTCCGAACTCGCGGATCGGGTGATGGTGATGTATGCGGGCGGTGTCGTGGAGCGCGGCAGCCGAGCGGAGCTCTTCTCCGATCCGCGTCACCCTTATACCCGCGCCCTGCTGGGCTCGATCCCGCCTCTGACCGGCGCAAACCCAGCGCGCCTGCCAGCCATCCCGGGGTCGCCGCCATCACTGCTGCGGCTGCCGCCAGGCTGTGCCTTCGGGCCGCGCTGTCCCGTGCGTTATGAACCATGCACCAGCCAGAAGCCAGCCCTCGGCACCGGCGGACACGCAGCCGCCTGTCTTCGAGAGGTGCAAGCATGAGCGAAGCGATGACACAGACAGATCAGCCTATTCTCGAAACCCGCTCGCTCGGAAAACGCTTCTCGATTGGCACCCGCTTTTCGGCGGAAGGCAAGCGGACGGTCCACGCGGTTGACAACGTCTCGCTCACAGTCAGACGGGGAGAGACGCTCGGGTTGGTCGGCGAATCCGGCTGCGGCAAATCCACGCTCGCTCGCTGTCTGGTGCGGCTCTACGACGTCAGCGAAGGCGAACTGATTTTCGAAGGCGAGGATATCACCGCCAAGTCGCTGAACCAGCTGCGGCCATTGCGTCGCCGTCTGCAGATGGTCTTCCAGGATCCGTCAGCCTCCCTTAACCCGCGGCGGCGCGTGGGCGACCTGGTCGCCGAACCGCTGCGCATTCACACCAAGCTTTCCGCCGCCGACATCAACCGGCGTGTCGCCGAACTCTTCGAAATCGTTGGCCTCTTGCCGGATCATGTCGGGCGCTACCCTCACGAATTCTCCGGCGGACAGCGCCAGCGCGTCGGCATCGCGCGCGCAATTGCGCTGAACCCCGACCTCGTCGTGCTCGACGAGCCCGTCTCCGCCCTCGACGTGTCAGTGCAGGCGCAGATCGTCAACCTGCTCGCCGACCTCCAGGAAAAGCTCAATCTTACCTATGTCTTCATCGCCCATGACCTTTCGGTCGTCCGTCAGGTCTCGACCCGCATCGCCGTCATGTATCTCGGTTCGGTCGTCGAGGAGGGGCCGGCGGAAGAGGTGTTTGCCGCACCGGCCCACCCCTACAGCCAGGCGCTGATCTCCGCGGTGCCCGTGGTCGAGACGATACCGGGCGGAACGCGCAAGCGAATCCTTTTGACCGGCGATGTCCCAAGCCCACTCAACCCGCCCTCCGGCTGTCGCTTCCACCCCCGCTGTCCAATCGCCCAGGACCGCTGCCGCACGGAGCGCCCGCAGCCGACCTCCTACGCCGGGGACCGGAAGGTGGCTTGTCACTTCCCAACGATCTGAGGGGCAATAAGTAGCGTCTAGCAAAGAACGAGCTGCGGCCGTTAAAGGCAAAGGCAGCGGCAACTTTGCCGCTTACTCAATTCCATTGCTTGGCCCGAACAAAAGAGGCTCGCCAACGGGCGAGCCTTAGAGGTGGTTGCCACCAACAGATGCGGCGCCACCTCCTAGCATTCATTTCCGACGGCCACTCAGGCCAACTTTGGGTTGATTCACCTCTTGCGCAAGGCAGCGATGCGACGAGCGCTTTCAGTCACTTGGCGTGCGCTCAGAAAATCCGAATCCGGGCCAGGATACCAAATATGAAAACCCGCCGTGACGGTCGATCGCGGCGGGTTGCTGCTGGACCGGCGATGATTGTTAACGTCACAATGCCAGTCCAGCGCCAGTAGCGTAACATAGCATATCCCGATCACTCTGTCGGCAAAAAGGATGCCTCTCGGGCGTGCTTAGGGTCGCATATGCCGTGGAGAAACCACCGACTTCGGTAAGACCATGAAATGCATGACACCTGCGCCCGAAACCGTGCCGCAACCACGACAACTCGCAACCGTTGAGCGCCAACCAAAGACGTATGCTCGATGCCCGCAGATTTGTTCGACGGAAGAAAATTCCCTTCAGGAGTGCATATCGGGAGGCCTTGTGTGCCCGAAAATCCTAACCAATCCGATGCGAAACATTGAGAATATCGGTGCCATTCAGTCGCGAACGGTTGTTGCGCCCGGCGTCCAAATTGGTTCTCTGCATTCACCCTAAAAAACACGCCAAGCGTACAGCTTCGCGGCTCTGTGGGCTTGAGCGGGTCAATCGGCTGAACTAGGTCCTCCCAGGTCGTCGTGATCTCGCGATGGCGATCTGGAGGATAGGTCGATCTTCAAGAACAGCAAAGTGGCAAGCGGATACGCATTCACCCTGCTTGCGGTCGTTATTTTCGCGATACAGGACAGCTTCTCCAAATACCTTGGCGAGCGGTATTCTCCCATCTTTATCACGATGATCCGCTACTGGGTCTTTGCAGCGTTCGTTATCCTGCTGTCTTCCAGACGACCGGGCGGCTTGCGTGCGGTTGCCGCTACGAAACATGCCGCGCTCCAGATCCTGCGTGGCGTCCTTCTGGTCGCCGAGATTGCCGTGTTCGTTTACGGACTGGCCCATACGGGCCTTGCCGTCACCCAGGCGATCTTTCAGGCCTCACCGCTGATCGTCACGGTCCTGTCGATCCCGTTTCTCGGCGAGCATGTCGGCTGGAGACGGTGGCTCGCCGTCGTGGCAGGCTTGTTTGGAGTGCTGCTGATCATCAACCCCGTGGGCCATGAGTTTAACGCCTATCTCCTGCTGCCGTTGAGCTGTGCTTTCATGTTCGCCATTTACAGCGTGGCAACGAGAGCGGTCAGCCGCCAGGACGCGGCATTCACGAGCCTGTTCTACACGGCTGTCGGCGGTGCGGTTGCCATTTCGTTGCTGGGTCCCTTTTACTGGATGCCCATCGCGCGGTCGGATTGGCCGTTCGTCGCCGCGCTGGCGATCTGCGGTGCGGTTAGCCACTATTGCCTGATCCGCGCTTATGACTCGCTGCAAGCGTCGGACGTGCAGCCGTTGACCTATCTCCAGCTCGTGGTGGGTGCGGTCATCGCCGTGCTTGTTTTTGACGAAACCCTCACTTGGAACATGCTGTTGGGCGCCGCAATTGTCGTGGGTGCCGGGCTGTTTACGATGTGGCGCGAGCCGCGAGCGCATTCCAAGAACAACCCGGCGAGCCGCTCGGGCGTCATGCCTTGACCCAAACAAACGCGTGCGCGTTCTGTGTTGATGGTTAGCTGCTTGAGTCTCTAGTTCCTGGCGACATCGCAGAGCCGGACGACGATCGATGCCGGTGCTTTGTCAGGCGCGCCAGGATGTTTCGCGTCCTCTTATGTGGGACCAGATCGACATCGCTCACCAATCTCGCGCCCCCTTGTCGGCGTTCCAATGTGATCTTGCGGCTGTGAAATGCCTCCAATTCAGCTCTGTGCCCAACGCTGACGATGGTGGCTTTCGGCAGTTCGCGTATGAGCATCTCCATGATGTAGTCCTGGCTTTTCTCATCGAGCGCGGAGGTTGCTTCATCGAGGACAATAATATCCGGGTTGTGCAGCAGAAGCCGTGCGAATGCGAGCCGCTGCTTTTCGCCGCCAGACAGGGTTTGGTCCCAGGGCGCCTCTTCGTCGATCTGCTCCTTCAGATGGCCAAGGCCAACTTTCTCGAGCGCGGCTTTGATCTCATCGGGCGCCCAGCTATCGGCGCCGGCGGGATAGGTGACGGCGCGGCGCAGCGTTCCTGACGGAATGTATGGTCGCTGCGGCAGCATGAACAGCCGCCGATCAGCGTGAAAGTTGACGCTGCCATTGCCCCACGGCCAAAGGCCCGCGATCGCCCGGACCAGCGTGCTTTTTCCAGAACCGGATTCTCCCGCCACAAGCACGCGTTCGCCCGGCTGGATTTCGACCTGGGTTTCCTTGACCACGGCCGTGCCATCACCAAGCGAGATCGAGAGATCATTCAGGCTGAGCACGGTATCGCCTTGCGTCTCGCCCCGCTTGATGCGTCCAAGCGAGTCACTCTGTTCGGCGCGCTCCAAGCCGTCGATCGACATCATCAGCGAGGCGACGCGCCTGGCGCAGGCATTCCAGTCGGCCAGGCGTGGGTAGTTGTCGACCAACCACCCAAACGCACTCTGGACGATCGTGAATGCGGACGCTGCCTGCATGACTTGGCCCAACGTCATGCTGCCATCAAGGAATTTCGGCGCGCAAAGCAGAACCGGGACGACAGGTGCGATCAGCATCGAACCATGCGAGACCAATGTGGTTCGCATGTATTGACGCGCGAGCAACGCCCATTGGTGCAGAACATTTCCGAAGGTCTTGTCGAGGTCGTTGCGTTCCTCCTCCTCACCGCCGAGCAGGGCTATGCTTTCGCCGTTTTCTCGCACGCGCGTCAGAGTATAGCGGAACTCGGCTTCGACCTGGTTCTTGACCTCGGAGACCTGGACGAAATGGCGCCCGATGAATGCTATCGAGCTGGACGTTATGATCGCGTAGAGGACAGCCGTCACGACAAGAAAGCCGGGAATAGTAATGACTGCTCCACCGATCGGAAGCTGAAGAGCACCGCCGATCATCCAGAGCACGACGATGAAGGTCGAAGCCGATACGAATGCCGATATCACGCCAGCGACAAAGTCAACCGGGGACTCGGTTGCGATCCGCATGTCCTCGGAGAGGCGAGCCTCGGGGTTCTTGTGATCTCCTCCGATGAGGTTCAGCTGATAGTAACGGCCATTTGCAAGCCAGCGGCCGATGAGCGCGGTCGTCAACCATGAACGCCACCGTCGCTGCATCTTCATGCGGACATACACCTGGATGGTAACGAGCGCGACGCTTCCAAACACCAGCGGCGGAAACAGGGCGCCAAGGAAATATACGTTCGGCGCATTGCGCTGCTCGATGGCATCAAAGATGCCACGATTCCAGATGTTGATCCCGTACTGGAAGCCTACATTTATCCCGATCAGGATGAGCAGCCCTATGGAGAGCGGCCAGGAAAGCCTGTCGCCACTGCGCCCCCAATAGCCGCGTGCGCTGATCCAGAACCGCTTGAGAAGATACGCTTTGCGAGCCTGCTCGATTTCCTCGGGCGTCATGTCTTCGGATTCATCAAAGGGTGGCGGCTTGGCCTCGGCGGGAGGCTGGCTTTCATGGTCCGACTTGTCGTTACAATCCCGGGTATCGTCGAGCGATCCGGACTTCTTCCTCAGGTCCCACATAAGGCGCATAACGCCTTCAAAATCAGAAAGTTTCATCGCGAGAGCAGCGCCACGACGGGCTACCGCAATATCCGCCTAGCACTCCTGGAGGTTCCGAAGCACCGCTTCCCTCATGCAGGTAGGCCCGCAAGCCTCAGCCCATCGCGCAGGCGCTCGACGTCTCTGTCTTCTCTGAGATACGAAACGTCGATCAGCCAAGCCACGTAGTCCGGCGGGCCTGCCGACGAGGCCCCCTGCCAGCGTCTGCTGACGGCATCGAGAAAGACCTTTCCGCACTTTTCGGCCTCCTCGATCCGGCCCAGATGAGCATAGGCAGCGGCTCGCCACGCCATATCTCGCGGTTCCCGTTCCGGCGTGTCGAAGGTTCGCTGTTCAAGCAGAATTGCGGCTTCGCCATATCGCCCTGCCTGAAACAGCAGTCGCGACTTGTAGTAATTGTACCAAGCGGGATGCAGCGGGTTCAGCCGATATGCGACCTCTGCTCCAGCCAAGCCCTGTTCAGGTCGCCCAAGCGCTCCCTGCATCCATGCCCACAGGATCAGGATCGTGGCATCGTTGGGGTTCATGGACTTCGCCAGGCCGAGATGATGCTCCGCTCTTTTGAAGTCGCGCCAAGTCATGCAGATATAGCCCAGCGTGCACTGCACCCTCGGATCGCTCGGGTCGAGCGCAAACGCTCTTTCCGCCGAACGCAATGCCTTGATTCGGTTCTCGTCCTGTTGCCTTGGAATGCCGATGCCGCCATCGGAAGCTCGGTTGAGATAGATATAAGCGAGGCCGGTGTGGGCGCGCGCAAACGTGGGGTCGGTCTTGGCCGCCTGCTCGAACAGTGCCTCTGCCCTTTCCTGCGCTCCGGCGGCAAAATCATCGGAGAGGCGGTTGCCTTGCAGGAAGAGATCGTAGGCGCGCACGTCTTCCGGTCGGCGTCTTCGCGACGTCAGCTCGTTGTTGTCGATGACCCGCTGCGCGACCATCGCGACGATGTTCTGCGCTATCTCTTCCTGGGTGGAAAAGATGTCCTCCAGGGACCGGTCGTATCGGTCTGCCCAAAGATGTGTTCCGCCCGTCGTCTCGATGAGCTGCACACTGATACGGACGCGATTGCCGGCTCGCCTGACGCTTCCCTCGACAACGTAACCCGCATTGAGAATACGGCCAATCTCGCGTGAATCGAGCATCCGACCGCGCAGCGCAAACGACGAGGTTCTTGCGATTACCATCAGTTCGCTAAAACGAGCCAGCTCGGTGATGATATCCTCGGTGATACCGTCGCTGAAATAGCTCTGCTCCGGATCAGCCGACATGTTCTCGAATGGGAGGATTGCGATCGCCGGCCCGGCCAGCTTCGGCGCTTTGGTCGCGACGAAGGATGAGCCGGTGAGAGGCAGATGATAGGCTCTGATCGGCCTTGCGATGTTCTTGAGGTTCTGTTCACCTGCATATTCAAAGCGGGCATCGATTTTCCCGGCCAACTGCTCGTGAGCCGAGCCGGAAATCAGCACATCGCCCGGCGGGCACAGCTGCTCCAGGCGTGCCGCGACGTTCACACCATCGCCCAGGAGATCATCGCCCTCGACAACGACGTCGCCGAGATTGATGCCCATGCGCAGGACGATTCCGCTGACTGCGGCAGGATAATTCCGCTCGCTCGAAAGAGCGGTTTGCATGGCGATCGCACAGGACACGGCCTCCACGACCGATGTGAACTCGGCAATCAAGCCGTCGCCCATCAATTTGACCAGCCGCCCTGAATGTTTCTCAATCAGCGGCCGGAACACCGACGTCTGCAGGTTCATCAGCGTCGAAAGCGTCTTGCCTTCGTCCGCTTCGACGAGGCCCGAGTAACCGACAACGTCGGCGACCAAGATGGCTGCCAGCCTTCGCTGCAACGAGTAGCCCTCCCTTGTCGCAGTGGTCGAAAACCTCTGCTCTCACAAAACAGGTAGGCAACATCACACGTCCGGCCAGTGGCAAAGACCGAGATGATTTGGTGCCATGCCCGACTGCCATGCGGAGTGTCGCACACGGTTAGGCCACGCGATATGCATCGGCGGCATGGCTGGGATCACGTCTTGGCGCTACACAGTCACGCCGTCCCCGCTTATATCAGCGTCATCGAAAGGAACGAAGCGCCAAGGACTGGCAGCTACCTTTCGAAAGCCCAAGGAAAGGGGATTATCATGAACGTAGCACGCACTTTCAACAATTGGCGCAAGTACCGTCAGACGGTCTCCGAGCTCGGCCGCATGAGCACCCGAGAACTTAACGACCTCGGCATTGCCCGCGGTGATATCGAACGGATCGCGAAGGCCGCTGCTCTGTAAGACTGCAGCTATACGCAGACTGCTTTTGAGCGCTCGTCCATTCATGACGGGCGCTTTGTTTTTTCATGCGTCCGGCGGCTAGGCCTCAGCCCTGTAGCAGGCGAGCGTCAAGGTGGTGACAAAAGCCACGCTGACCGCCGCGAGCGAGCCGGGAAATCCCCATTGCGCCACGGCCACGACCGCAAAGAACGCCGCGACCCGAAGAACTCCGGCCAACAGCTGGGCGTCCCGGCGCGTCGCCTCCCAATCCAGCAGACTTCGCGCTGCGACCATCCCCCCGCTCACGGGGTACAAGGTCCAGGAGAGCGTCAGCGCCAGATCACCGTCCCCCGTCCTGAGCCAGGCGAGACACAACGACAGGACAACAGCCAGCAAGACGATGCGAAGAAACCCGAAGATCCATGTCATTTCTGTCTCTCCGTCGCGAGGATCATCTTCTTTGACAGCGTGAACACGAGCGCAAGCCAACCAGCGCCGCAGATAAAGGTGGCAAAAGCCGTCCTGCTATCCTCGAAGATCCAGGCAAGCAGCGTTACCGGAAACAGGGCGGCGCACATGACCATGCTGAGCATCACCCAGACAAAGCCATTCGCCCCCGAAATCCCGTTCTTCAAGGCTTGGCACTCCATGCACGCGGCAAGGAACAGCACGATAAAGACAGCGGCCATATAGCAATAGAGAAACGTCAAGCTGGACCCTCCGAGGTCAAGGTCTCCGACACTGCTTACACCTTGATCCTACTGCCATATCGGTTCGTTTTCGTCCGATCAAGATCTGACGAATTATGGTCCGCGGCGTGCGAGGTGACCGAGCACATGGCAGATCAGCCGCCCGGCAACCGTAGCCGTCATTCCGTTCACGTCCGCCGCCGGGTTGAGCTCCACGATCGAAAAGCCTGCCAGCGTTCGGCCCCGCATTGCTTCGGCTATCAGTTCGGTGACTTCGTCGAGACGCAGGCCGCCGGGTGACAGCGCGTTGACGCCGGGGCAGATCGACGGGTCCAGTGCATCGAGATCAATGTGGATCAACAACGCGCCCTCCCGTGGAATGGTATCCGCGATGGCCGCCATCCCACTCCGGCGTGTCTGCTGAACGGTGAAAATTCGTGCACCCCATGACACCGCCGCGTCTACTTCTTCGCGACGTGCGCTACCGACTGCGCGGATCCCAACCTGCGTTATCGAGCGAACAGACGGAACCTCCGAGGCGCGGCGCATCGTGCTTGAGTACCCCAAAGGCTCGTCCCCGATCCGATCGCGCCAGTCGATGTGGGCATCGATCTGCAGGATGTGCAAAGCCGGCAGGTCCGATAGCGAGCGAATGAATGGTATCGCTGTCGAATCGTCCCCGCCGATGAGGATCGGCAGAGCCCCCCGCGCTCGAACGCTGCGTGTTGCCTCGCCGATCGCCTCGCGGTTCTTCTCATTGGCATTAAATGCGGTGGGCACGTTTCCGAGATCGACGACGGTCAAGGCACCATCGTTCAGCAGCGGCCCACCGAAATCGAAATCCCAGTGGTCGATGTTGACGGACGCAGCAGTAATCGCACGGCGAACAGCATCCGGCGCGATCGTCTCTTCGGTTGCCGAGGAGGCGTGAGGATAGGCCGTCCCATGGACTGCGCCAAAGATCGCAACATCTGCGCCCGCCGCATCCGCCGCCGTTGGGATACCCAGGAAAGTCTCAGAAGTTTGCTGGAACCGAAACACTATATCTTCTCCGCCTTCATACACGAGACTTGTCTAGTGCGGATAACAGCTGATGCCCAGATAGAGTAGTGCCCAGACCTTGTGAGATCACCGAATAAAGCGATGGCCGAGATCGGCGCGACGCGTTCGAATCGGCAATCGCTTAATTAAACTCTTACTACATAGCGTTAGGAGTGCCGGCACTGATCTCACGGCATCGACTATGGCACATATCTGGCAGACACTTCTCGGCAATCTCGCGACCGTTGCGCTGATGATGACAGCGTGGGCGCTTCTTTCGCCATCCATCCGGCCACGTTTCGGCCTATCGCGCGAAGCTTTCTTCGGCATGGCGATGGGCGGCGGCGCCGTAATTTCGATGGCGATGTCGGCCGAGATAAAACCCGGCATCTATTTCGACCTTCGCGCCGGATTGGTGGTGTCGGCCGCACTCTTCGGCGGGCCGGTAGCAGCCGTTTTCGCCACCGTCATGGCGGTTATATTCAGGCTTTGGATGGCGGGCGCCGGCGCAACAATCGGCGTTGCCGGAATTGTTGCCGCCACAGTCTTATCGCTCCTGATGCGCGAGGCGGCCGGATCAAAAATTCTGTTCCGGCACGTCGCAGTTCTGGCGGTTCTCCAGAGTGGCGCTGCCTACCTCATCGGAAACAGTTCAGTTTCTCCTCTGCGCCACCTCGGCACTGCCGTCGCGGGCGGTGCTGTCGGATTGAATTTCGTCTGCATTCTGGCGTCCGGTTTCATTATCCTGAAACTCCGTCGCATAACCATGGAGCGTGATCTTCTCAGGGCAGCTTTGGCGCAGTCGCCAGACTTCTACTATGTGAAAGACACCAAGAGCCGGTTCCGCTTTGCCAACGAAGCCGTGGCGCGTTTCAACAAAATCAATGATCCGGCAGCCATGATCGGCCTTTCGGATTTTGACATTGCGGAAACGTCGCGAGCGGCGGCACTCTTCGATGAAGAACGCCATATCATGGCGACCGGAGGTGCCCTGGTTAACCGCGAAGAATGTCTCGCTGGGGAGAACGGCGAACGCTGGTTCCTGACCTCAAAAGTTGCCGTCCACGATAGCGAAGGTGATGTGATCGGGCTCGCCGGGATCACCCGCGATATAACCGAGCGCAAGCACCTGGAAACAGAGATCGTGCAGAGTCGGGACCTGTTGAAGCAGGTGATGCGCGACATGTCAGATGGGTTGGCCCTATTCAGCGAGACGGGCGTTCTGCTCTTCTGCAACGATCGCTATCGTGAATTCTTTCCCGCAACTGCCCATCTGCGCGTTCCCGGCACGCATATCCGCACGATTCTCGAGGGCGTGGTCGCCTCCAAGGAGCAGACCAATCTTCCTCTCGATAAAGCGACCTGGATAGAGGACATCGCACGTGGGCTCTTCGCCGACCATGACCAAGATATCCAGACGGACGCAGGACGTCGGCTGCAAATAAGAACGCGCGTCACCTGCAATCGCATGGCCCTTGCAGTCGTCACGGAAACGACCGCACTGAAGCAATCGGAACTCGCGTTCCGTTCTCTCGCAGAGAGACTTCAGCTTCTGGCAGAGACCGACGGCCTCACCGGGCTCGCCAATCGTCGTGCATTGGACGAAGCGCTTGCCGCAGAACTGGACAGGGCAACGGCCGCAAGGCCGCTTTCGATCATCATGATCGATGTCGATCGGTTCAAGGCGTACAACGATCACTATGGCCACCTGATGGGAGATGATTGCCTCAAGCAGGTGGCCCACTGCCTCATCCAGGCCCGGCAGCGACCGGATCAGATGATGGCACGCTTCGGCGGCGAGGAGTTCATGGTCGTGTTGCCGGACACGGACGCGGCAGCCGCCATGGATTTTGCCGAGCACCTCCAATCCAAGGTGATTGGCATGGGGATCAAGCATGCAAAAAGTGAGCACGCGATCGTAACGGCGAGCATGGGTATCACTGTTTGCGCCGGCAGCCGATCGGCCGACGGCGTTACCCGGTTGCTGCAGGAGGCAGATCTCGCTCTCTATGATGCAAAGAATGCCGGCCGTCATTGCGTCCGTGTTTTCGGAAAAACGGACGAGATGCTCCAACGTGTCTTTAGCTGAGTGTGCCTGCGACTGAGTTCTGCGGTGCCGGCTTCGCGAACGGCAGGCATATGACGGCCACGAAGGTGATGATTGCGACGATCATCCACGCTTCGTTAAGCGCTTGCACGGTCGCCGCGGTTTGAACTAGGCCATCAAGGCTCGCCACCGTCTGGGGATCGAAGGGGCCGGTGTGGTCTTCTATCGTTGCCAGAGGCGCCCCGACGAACTCGGCCGTTTTGAGATTGCCGTCTTGCAGGCTTTGCCAGAGCTGTTGGGTCAACGGTTCGGATCGCGTGTAGATGATCGTGTCGATCAGCGCTATGCCGATCGCGCCGCCCAGGTTTCGCATGAGATTGAAGAGGCCACTGGCGTCAGGAACACGTTCAGGCGAGAGATTGCCAAGGGCCAGCCGGGTAGGGGGCAGGAGGCAAAACATGATTGCGATGCCTCTGATAATCTGCGGCCAGAACATCGCGTCATAATCCGACCGGGGATCCTGCCAAGCGCTCATGGCCATTCCGGCAGCGAACAATATAAAGCCGGCCGCCGACAATAGCCGAGGATCCGTTCTTTTTTCGAGGGCAACCGCAATCGGCGCCGTGCACAGTTGCGCGATGCCCGTGACAAGCATCGTCAATCCGATCTCCAGGGCGTTATGCCCCCGCACGAATGCCAGGAAAACCGGCATCATGTAGACCGAGCCGAACAGCCCGATGCCAAGAACAAAACTCAGGGTCGAACCAATGAGAAAGTTCCAATCCTGAAAATTACGAAGGTTTACCAGGGGGCTCGCAATAGAAAGCGTTCTCCTGATGAAAAGCGCCCCCGAAAGGGCGAAAACACCAAACAGGGCAAGGCTGTCGATCGACAGCCATCCGCTGGTCGGCGCGCCCTTCAGTCCAATCTCCAGGCAGATGAGGGACAGAGCCATGGAGACCAGCCCCACTGCATCGATACGGCGTAGTTGCAACAGAGAGACCTGTTCACGGGGAAGCGACCGCGCCGCCACCAATGCGGCAAGAGATCCAGGGACGACGTTGATCAAGAAGAGCCAGTGCCAGGAATAGCTACTCGTCAGCCAGCCACCGACGATCGGCCCGACAGTTGGCGCAAGCACCGCCAGGACACCGGCAATGGTCGTGGCAAGCGCCTGACGCCTTTCGGGGAACAGCAGGAAGACGGCCGAGAAGACAGACGGTATGAGCGTACCGCCTGAGAACCCCTGCAATACCCGCCAACAGAGCAGTTGAGGGAAGCTGGTGCTCGCCGCGCATCCTGCCGAAGCGAGCACAAACATGGATAGCGACGTCACGAATAGCCAACGCATCGTCAAAACGCGCGTCAGGAAGCCCGTTAGCGGGATCGCAACGACTTCGGCGATCAAATAGACCGTCTGGATCCAACTCATCTGATCGGGATCGATATCCAGAGCTGACTGGATTGTCGGCAGTGACGTCGCCACGACCTGCACGTCGAGGATTGCCATGAACATGCCAACGCACATGGCAATGAAGCCTAGCCAGACCCCAGGCTTGTGGCGGTCTGCCGGATACGGATCAAGTTGTGCCTGCACCGGACGATCCTGTCAGCGTTGCTTCCCCTGAGAATGACGATGGCGCAACGGAAAAGCGAAACTGGGTATGAGCGCCAGTGCGGATGGACTGAGCCTCACCTTCCGGGAGCTCTAGTCCGCGCGGGTCCATGTCTGTGTCTTGCAAAGAACATCGGTGGCACAGCCTCGAAGTTTCAAACTGTCACCGAGAACCGTCAGCTTTCCGCTGTAGGTGGTCTTGTTCCTCGGATCCGTGATCCGTCCTGAATAGCTGTCGGCAGCACCGGAAAAGGTGCCGATCTTCTGTCCCGCATACTCGCCAGACTTGGCGAAAATGCAGTAACTCGCGCCGCAACGCTCGACAACGGAGATCTTGCCATCTTCCGTCTTCCAGGTCCCCACCACCGCGTCGGCGCTCATCGCGTCGGTGGCGAGCAGGGTGATAACCAGTGTGACGCCAAACCTCGGTCGCATGTGGAAATGCTCGCATTGACTTCAGGCAGATATGTACTCCTGTCGTCACACAACAAGAGCGGCTTGGCATCATCAAATGGGCCGCTTGCCGACCCAACGCACTTATTCAAAGAAGCGGTTGACCGGCCGGGGTAGTCCAAGGTGCTCGCGCAATGTCTCGCCGTCGTATTCTTTCCGGAACCGGCCGCGTCGCTGCAGCTCAGGTACAAGAAGGTTCACGACGTCATCGAGTCCCTGGGGCAGGTAGGGGAATACGATGTTGAAGCCATCGGAAGCCTCCTCGTCGATCCATCGCTCCATCTCATCGGCGACAGACGCCGGCTTCCCGACAAATGCGAGCCCGGCATATCCGCCGTACCGCTGCGCAAGTTGCCGGACGGTGAGATTCTCCTCCCTTGCCAGTTTCAGCACCTGCGCCTGACCGGACTTACTGGCGTTCGTCTCCGGTATGTCGGGCAGCGGCTTATCAGGATCGAAAGCCGACGCATCGTGGCCAAGAGCAATCGAGAGAGACGCGATCGCGCTGTCGTAGTGGACAAAGCTGTCGAGTCTAGCCCGCTTGGCCTTGGCCTCCTCAATGCTATCTCCCAACACGACAAACGCTGCCGGCAGCATCTTCAGATGGTCGCGACTTCGGCCGAAATCGCTCATGCGTCCCTTGATGTCCGAATAGAGTGCCTTTGCCGCATCGATGTCCCTTGGAGCACAGAAAACGACCTCGGCCGTTTCCGCCGCCAGCTGTCGCCCCGGCTCCGACTGACCGGCCTGCACGATCACCGGCCAGCCTTGCACGGGTCGAGCGATGTTCAATGGGCCGCGAACACTTAGCTCCTCTCCCTTGTGATCGAGCACATGCATTTTCTCCGGGTCGACGAAGATGCCGCTTTCCTGGTCTTGGATGAACGCATCGTCGGCAAAGCTGTCCCACAGGCCCGTCACCACATCATAGAACTCACGCGCCCGCTTGTAGCGTTCGCCATGTTCGACATGCTCGTCGAAGCCGAAGTTCAGGGCGGCATCCGGATTTGCCGTAGTGACGATGTTCCAGGCAGCCCTGCCGTTGCTGATGTGGTCGAGCGACGCGAAGCGGCGTGCAACGTGGTATGGGGCATCGAACGTTGTCGACGCGGTGGCTGCCAAACCTATCCTTTCCGTGACAGCGGCGAGCGCGGACAGAAGCGTAAAGGGTTCAAAGGACGTTACCGTCTGGCTTCGCTTGAGGGCCTCGATCGGCATGTTCAAGACGGCGAGGTGATCGGCCATGAAGAAAGCGTCGAACTTCGCAGCTTCCAATTTCTGGATGAACGATTTGAGATGCGAGAAATTGAAGTTGGCGTCCGGAAAGGAGCGGGGATAGCGCCACGCGCCGGTATGGAGACTCACGGGACGCATGAATGCTCCAAGATGCATTTGACGCTGCTTTGTCATGTTCGAGCTTTCCCGCTGTTTGATACACGCTTTCTGTCAGTTAGGAACTCGCCGCATCCCGATCAACGGCCACCCGCTTCGTTCTTCTTCCTTCAACTGCGCGCTGGCGACACCTTGCGGACAGACCAATAGCTGACGTAAACCCTAGATCCGCTCAAGAGTGATGCCGGGCGCGATGCTGCCTGCAGGAGAATGACAGATATGACCGACGACGTGCCGTCCGACATCTATGCAATCGCCGACATTCACGGACGCGCCGATCTCCTACAAGCCATGCTGGATCATATCGCAGCCGCCTCGAGCGAGCGCCGATCGCCGCCGACCGTGATCTTTCTGGGCGATCTGATCGATCGCGGACCACGTAGTCCGCAGGTACTCGACCTGGTGGCGTCGACCCTCAATCTCTATCCGGGTTCGCAACTGGTGCTGGGCAACCACGACTTCTATCTGCGCGCCCTGCTTCGCGAGGAGCTCACATACGAAGATGCCGTCAACTGGATGGATTGGGGCGGGGTCGCAACGGTAAGTGCCTATTCCGATCGACCGGTTCCCGACTTCAAGGGCATCGCCGCAGATATCCGCAACGCCTTCCCACACCATTCCGCCTTGCTGGATAACGCTCTGACGTACAAGGAGATCGGAAGCTTCTGCTTCGTTCACGCGGGGATCCGCCCAGGGCTTCCGCTCACGGCACAGACCGACTACGACCTGCGATGGATCCGGGCAGGCTTTCTGGACCATGCGGATGCGTTCGACCATGTTGTCGTCCATGGCCATACGATCACAAGCTCCTTGCGTCCTGAAATTTACGACAACCGCATCGCGGTCGATACGGCTGCTTACCGAACCGGCCGCCTCAGCGCCGCCGTGATCCGGCAAGACAAGCTCTCCCATTTCGTCTGCACGCAATTGGTCGAGACGGGTGATATCACTGTCGAGACTTGGTTACCCTGACGGATCAAGGATGCAGATTATCGGCTAGGAAAAGCCCAAGGGATTTCCCCTCCGCCGATAGGCTTGCCCTGCCTTTGACCAAGGCCATTTCCGATGCGGGCTGATCGTCAAAGCCCTCTGCTGCGCCAAGTTCTTGATGTTCGGGAAGAACTGCATCTGACGGGAGGAGACTGATGCCGAGACCGGAGGCGACCGCCGCCTGCACTCCCATCAGGCCCTGGCTGGTATAAGCGATCCTCCAGCGGCGCCCGCTTTGCTCGATCGCCTGTATGGCGCGATCTCGATAGATGCAGCCCACGGGAAAGACCGCTAACGGAACGGGATCCGCGTCGACAGCCCGCGCGGCGCTCGCTACCCAGACAAGCTTCTCGGCCCAGCTCGCAAGACATGCGCCGTCCCCCGGCTCCCGCTTTATCAAGGCTAGGTCGATCTCGCCTGCATCAAGCAGTCGGCGCAGCTCGGTGCTCCAACCGCTCACCGTGTCGAGCCGTATGTGGGGAGATGCCGCGGAAAATCCCGACAGCAGATCGATGAGCCGCCGCCCGGCAAAGTCCTCGGGCACGCCGAGGCGGACCGTCCTTGGCGCCGAAGGCCTGCGCATCACCTCTGCCGCCTCCGCCGCCGTCGCGAGTATCCTGCGCGTATAGCTGAGCAGCAGTTCGCCAGCCTCCGTCGTTTCGACGGTCCCCGCTGATCTGTCCCGACGTAACAGCGCAGTGCCTAGATTGGCCTCCAGCTTCTTTATCTGCTGGCTCACCGTTGATTGGGTTAGGTGAACCCGCTCTGCCGCCTTCGTAAACCCGCCGCAATCGACAACTGCCGCGAAGGTTTTCAGCAGATCGAGATCAAAGCCAAAGCTCATTTGATTTTCCAATGTCCAGCATATGGAGATTTAATTTCTCAATATCTTGTATTCCTGTCAACCTCGGCATGCTCAAGGAGACAAAGCCGATGACACTTGCCGGACCTAAGCCGACGTGGCTGACTTTTGATTGCTATGGAACCCTGATCCAATGGGACGAAGGGCTGCTTGCCGCGATGGGACAAATACTGTCCGCAAAGGGCGGCGACATCGATCAGCGCAGCTTCATTGCGGTCTACGACCGTCACGAACATGCGCTGGAGGAAGAGCGTCCCCATCGCACCTTCGCGCAGGTCAGCGCTCTAGCCCTGGAGCGGGCGATGGTCGATTTCGGACTGCCCTTCGACCCTGCGGATGCCGAAATCGTGACATCGTCGATCGGCAAGATGCCGCCCTTTCCAGAGGTGGTCGCAACGCTCGAAGCTCTGAAGGCTACCGGTTTTCGCCTGGCGATCATCTCGAATACCGATGATGCCATCATCGCCGGAAATGTCGCCCAGCTTGGTGGATATGTCGATCGTGTCATCACCGCGGAACAAGCGGGGGCGTACAAGCCGTCTTCCCAGATTTTCCATCACGCCTGGAAAAGCCTTGGCATCGGGATCAACGATCTAGTGCATATCTGTGCCAGCCCGCATCTCGACCTTGCGGCGGCGCGTGAACTTCGATTTCGTACGATCTGGGTTGATCGCGGCACGGGCCGACAACCGCTACCGGACTATCGCCCGAATGAGATTGTCGCGGCGCTCGACAAGGTACCCGCGGTGCTTGCGGCGACAGAATGGAAGTAGTGTCTCGAAGGAGAGAGCATGGCCCACGAACTCAATATTTCGAAAGCGCAGCATAGTGTTCGGCGCAGTATTTCATTGGATACCGATGAGATATGGCAGGCGAGGATTGATCTCGCCGCCTGCCTTCGAACAGCGGCGCGCCATGGACTTGAAGAGGGCATCTGCAACCACTTTTCGGCTGTCGTCCCCGGCCATCCGGATCTGTTTATCGTCAACCGTCTGGGTTGGGCCTTTCAGGAAGCAACCGCCTCATCACTGCTGATCTGCGACTTCGAAGGCAACGTCGTTGCAGGCGAAGGCGTACCGGAAGCGACGGCATTCTTCATTCATGCACGCCTGCATAAGATGGCCCCGCGGGTGGGAGCCGCTTTTCATACTCATATGCCCAACGCCACCGCGCTTAGCATGGTAGAAGGCAAACCGCTGGTCTGGGCAGGGCAGACGGCGCTCAAATTCTACGGCCGCGTAGCCGTCGATGAAAACTATAATGGTCTCGCACTGGATGAAACCGAGGGCGACCGGATCGCCTCGGTTCTCGGTGACAAGGACATATTGTTCATGAGGAACCACGGCGTAATGGTGTGCGCGCCGAATATCGCCGAGGCCTGGGATGATCTCTACTATCTGGAGCGAGCTGCCGAGGTACAGTTGAAGGCGATGGGCTCCGGTCGCAAGCTCCTCCCCGTCTTGCCAGAAGTCGCCGCCCAGGCGGCCAAGCAGATGAGGGAAGGGGACCCGGAAAGTGCCCGGATGCATCTGGAAAGCATCCGGCGCGTCCTCGACCGGCAGGAGCCGGAGTATCGCGACTGATCGCTGCTTTCGCTCAGCGGCCACAACTACGGGGACACTGAGCCGCCGCCTCATCCGTTCGCGAGCAGAAAGGCAGGCGATCGGTTCGCGCTACCGCACGCGAAAACACCGTCTGGCCTATTCGGCCTGAGACAGGGCCTTGCGAAACCCTTTGGTCTGCGCCAGAAACGGCCGGAACTGATCGAGGCAAGCGCGTGCGCCATATCTACATCATCGGCATTGGAACCGGAAATCCCGAGCATGTCACCATTCAGGCGATCAATGCCATGAATGCGGCGACCGCTATTTTCATCCCGACCAAGGGAGCGAGCAAGGAAGGCCTTGCTGCGGTGCGTCGTGATATCTGCCAGCGCTACGTCACGAACCCGAAGACATCCCTGATCGAGTTCGCGGTCCCCACCCGGGCGATGCAAGATCGCACATATGTGGAAAGTGTCGACGAGTGGCACGCCAAGCTCGCGACAACCTATGTACACCTGATCGACGACCTGCCGGACGATGGGATCGGTGCCTTTCTGGTCTGGGGCGATCCAAGTCTCTATGACAGCACCATCCGTATTATCGAGAGGGCAAAGCAGATCGGAAGGGCAGCCTTCGATTATAGCGTCATCCCCGGGATCACGAGCGTCCAGGCACTCGCGGCCAGCCATCGCATCCCGATTAATCTCGTCGGCAAGCCTCTGGAAGTGACCACGGGTCGCCGGCTCGCCGAACATGGCAACCGAGCAGAGACCACGATCGTCATGCTGGACGGCGAACAGGCATTTGCGAAGATCGACGACCCCGATGCCGAAATCTTCTGGGGCGCTTACCTCGGAACCGAAGACGAAATCGTCCGCTCGGGACGATTGGGTGACGTAGCGGACGATATAGTAAGGACACGCGCGGAGGCTCGCGCTCGCCACGGCTGGATCATGGACATCTATCTGCTCCGCAAGGGCCACGACTTCGACGACCTTTGACAAGCATCATTTTGCCCAACAGCCCCCAATCCTATAAAGACATGAATGAAGGAATTGGGACAATGACGCGCGCCGAGCAGATCGCACCTGAGAATACGAGAGCCCCTCTACCGGCAACGCAACGTGGCGCCTGTCCGACCCTGATGGAACCGATGCGAACCGGCGACGGATTGCTCGCCCGATTGCGCCCCGAACACGGTATCTTCACGATTGGCCAATTCAAGCAATTGGCACAGGCGGCGCAGCGCCACGGAAATGGCATCATCGAGATTACCGCGCGCGGGAGCGTGCAGATACGCGGCCTGACGGCGGACACGGCGCCGATGCTGGCCTCGAACATCGACGCGGCGGGGATCGTCATTCCTCCGGCACCGGTGATCGAGTTACCTCCACTGCACGGCATCTTTCCCGACGAAATGGCCGACGCGGCCGTGATGGAGCGGGAGCTTCGCCGCGACCTCGCATTGCTCTTCGGATCGCCCTTGCTCGCACCGAAGCTTTCGATCGTCATCGATGGCGGTGGTCGCCGGGGGCTTGCCGCGGTCAGCGCCGACATTCGCCTCTGTGCCGTCTCGTCAGACGTTTGGCACGTCGCAATCGATGGGGATGCGCAGTCCGCCCGTACTGTCGCGACAGGAAGCAGCGCCGAGGCAATTCGCACCGTTGGCGCGGTTCTGGAACTCCTGCTTTCCATGGGGCGGCACAAGCGGGCCCGGGATATCACGGCTGAACACTTGTCCGCGGCACACTTGCCTGCGACCCCCACCGCGCCCGGGAGCTTGCCTGGGGGGGAGACTGCGGCGCCGGGCGTTCACGCGATTTCCGCGCATGCCGCCGTTGTCGGGCTCAGACCTCGGTTTGGGCAATTACTTGCATCGGATGTCATTGACTTCCTTGGCCTCGCAGAACGCGCCGGCGCACAGGAGGTCAGGCCTGCGCCAGGCCGCTGCTTTATCGTGACCGGGCTGACCCAGACAGCCGCGATCACTCTCAAGAACGCAGCCATTGCCTACAATATGTTCGCAGATCACGAGGATCCTTATGGCTCCATCGCGGTTTGTGCCGGAGCGGGGGCGTGCGCATCCGCTTTTTATCCCACCAAGACGCTGGCCGAGACGATTGCCACTGCTGCTCCCGAGTTGCTGGACGGCTCGCTGGATATTCACCTTTCAGGTTGCATCAAGGGCTGCGCCCATCCACGGCCAGCCGCATTGACGCTGGCCGGTACAGCCGACGGCTACCATCTCATCGTCGATGGCGCCGCTTCGAGCCTGCCAGACGCACAGATCGCTAGCGGCGATATCGATTCCGCTATACAGAGGCTCGCCCGCCTCATCAAAACCGAGAGACACGCTGGCGAATCGGCTGGTGCCTGCCTTAGACGGCTGGGCAAAGGAACCGCCACGCGGGCACTGCGACAGGAATAGGAATGCCAGAATACGACTACATCCACAGCGGCGACGCGATTTATGAACGGTCCTTTGCGATCATCCGCAGCGAGGCCGACCTGTCCCGGTTTTCCTCGGAGGAAGCCGATGTCGCAGTTCGCATGATCCATGCCTGTGGATTGGTAGAGGCGGCCGAACATTTCGTCTTTGCACCACACTTCGTCAGCGCGGCCCGTTCGGCGCTGCATGCGGGCGCTCCGATCTTCTGCGACGCGGAAATGGTCTCTCATGGGGTGACGCGCACCCGCCTGCCGGCGAAGAACGACGTGATCTGTACACTCCACGATCCCCGCACGGCAGAACTTGCCAAGCAGACCGGCAACACACGCTCGGCAGCGGCGCTCCACCTGTGGCTGGATCGTCTTGCCGGCAGCGTTGTTGCGATCGGCAATGCGCCGACGGCACTCTTCCATCTGCTCGAACTGTTGCGTGACGGTGCACCGAAGCCCGCCGCCATTATCGGCATGCCTGTGGGCTTCGTCGGCGCCGCCGAATCCAAGGACGCGCTGGCGGAAAACTCCTATGGCGTCCCCTTCGCGATCGTCCGCGGCCGCCTCGGTGGCAGCGCCATGACCGCAGCGGCGGTGAATGCATTGGCGAGGCCGGGCCTATGAGTGGCAGCGGCAAGCTGATCGGAGTTGGCACCGGCCCCGGTGACCCCGAACTCCTGACGGTCAAGGCGGTCAAGACGATCGAAACCGCCGATGTGGTTGCCTATTTCGCAAAGCAGGGCCGGGGAGGAAACGGAAAGGCGATCGTCGAGCATCTGCTCACCAGCGATACCACGCTGCTACCGCTCTATTATCCCGTTACCACCGAGATCGACAAGAATGAGGCCGCGTATCGCAGCCAGATAACCGCCTTCTACGACCAGTCGGCAGCGATCGTCGCGGGCCATCTGGATGCCGGCAGAAGCGTCGCGGTCCTCAGCGAAGGCGACCCGCTGTTCTACGGCTCCTATATGCACCTGCATGTGAGGCTCGCCGATCGTTATCCGACCCAAGTCATCCCTGGGATCACCGCAATGTCCGGATGCTGGTCGGTGGCCGGCATTCCGATCGTTCAGGGAGACGATGTCCTGTCTGTCCTTCCCGGCACCATGGCGGAAGCGGAATTGCAGCGCAGACTGGTCGATACGCAAGCGGCCGTGATCATGAAGGTCGGCCGCAACCTTCCGAAAATCCGCCGGGCACTGGCGGCCTCCGGACGCCTCTCCGAAGCGGTCTACGTCGAACGCGGCACCATGGCGAATGCCGCCATGGTCAAGCTCGCCGATCGGCCCGATGGCGACGCTCCCTATTTCTCCCTCGTGCTTGTGCCGGGTTGGGAGAGCAACCGATGACAGGCAAGCTCTTCGTGATCGGGACCGGTCCCGGCAACCCGGATCAGATGACCCCACAGGCGCTCGCCGCGGTATCACAGGCCACGGATTTCTTTGGCTACGGGCCTTATCTCGACCGGCTCAACCTGAGGGAAGACCAGCGGCGGCAGGCCTCCGATAACAGGGAGGAACTTGACCGAGCAGCGGCGGCGCTGAAGGCGGCATCCGCAGGATCAATCGTGTGTGTCGTTTCCGGCGGCGACCCGGGCGTATTTGCGATGGCTGCGGCAGTTTGCGAGGCGATCGACAATGGACCCGACGAATGGCGCGATATCGACCTCGTCGTGCTGCCAGGTATCACAGCCATGCTTGCCGTTGCTGCGCGCATCGGCGCGCCACTCGGCCATGACTTTTGTGCCATATCGCTCTCGGACAATCTGAAACCTTGGGACATAATAGAAGCGCGCCTGCAGGCGGCAGCATCCGCCGGTTTCGTGATCGCGCTCTATAATCCGATCAGCAAGGCAAGGCCCTGGCAATTGGGCAAGGCGTTCGAATTGCTGCGTGGGCATTTGCCACCAACGACGCCGGTTATCTTCGGGCGAGCGGCCGGACGGCCCGACGAGCGCATGACCGTACAGCAACTCGGCGACGCAGACGCGACCATTGCTGACATGGCGACATGCGTCATCATCGGGTCAGCCGAAACGAAAATTATTACCAGGCAAGGCCAGCCTGATCTCGTTTACACGCCGCGCTTCATCGCAGGGGGAAACAGGTGAGCGATTGCCGCCAGCGCCTCCTCGACCGTTGCGACCGTCTGCATGGCCGGTGCTGGGGCGCGCGTGACCATCACGACCTCGAGACCGAGGCGCCTGGCGGCGGCAATCTTCGCATAGGTCGCGGAACCGCCGCTGTTCTTTGCGATCACGACATTGATGTCGTGCGCGGCAAGCAGCGCGACCTCGCGTTCGATCTCGAACGGACCGCGATCGAGAATGCACACTGCGTTCGGCAGCATGAGAGGCGGCTCTACGGGGTCGACGCTGCGAATGAGATAGAAATGCTGCGGGGCGGCCAGCGCACAATGGGCTTCCTGCCGTCCGATTGCCAGAAACACGCGCCGCGGCGAGGTGCCGAGCGCCGCTATCGCCTCCGGAATGTTGGCAACATGCTTCCAGTGGTCACCCGGCTCAGCCTTCCATTGCTCCCGGCGCAGCACGAACGCCGGTATGCCGACATCGACAGCGGCGTCATGGGCATTCTGCGAAATCCTCGCCGCGAAGGGATGCGTCGCGTCGATCAACAGATCGAAGCCCCCGTCACGCAGAAAAGCAGCAAGGCCTTGCCGACCGCCAAACCCACCGGTTCTCGCTGGCACGGGCTGCGCGGAGGGCTTTTCCGTACGTCCGGCCAGCGAAAGCAGGACGTCATAGAGGTTGTCGGCAGACAAGGCTTGCGCGAGGGACCGCGCCTCCGTCGTCCCGCCAAGCATCAGAATGCGGATCTTGCCCATGGCTGATATCTCTTCCGCCTCCAACAAACGCTGGCTGACTATTATCGGCATCGGTGAGGATGGTCCAGATGGCCTCGGAGAGGAGGCAAAACGTCTGATCGTCACCGCACCCGTTGTCTTCGGCGGCAGACGGCACCATGCGCTGGTCGCACCGATCGCGATCGGAGAATGCCTGACGTGGGAAAGCCCCTTCGATCGATCCATCGCCGCGATTGTCGCCCGTCGCGGCTCTCCTGTCGTCGTCCTCGCATCGGGAGACCCGTTCCTTTATGGTGTCGGCGCGACCCTCTCCCGGCATGTGAATGCCGATGAGATGCACACCATTCCCGCCCCGTCCTCCTTCAGCCTTGCCGCTTCGCGCCTCGGTTGGCCACTCCAGGACGCCACGACGATATCGCTGCATGGCCGCCCGATCGATCTGATCCGGCCGCATCTTCACAATGGCCGGCGGATCATCGCACTGACGTCTGATGCCGACACACCCCGCCAGCTTGCCGATCTCCTGTCGGCCTCGGGTTTCGGGCAATCCGAGCTTTGCGTCCTGGAGACCCTTGGCGGCACACGCGAACAGTTTCGCCGTTGCAAAGCTGATCACTTCGATCTTGCAGACATCGACCCCCTGAATGTCTGTGCCATCGACGTCGTGGCGGCGGGTGGAGCCCGAACCTTGGCCTTTTCCCCCGGGCTGGAAGACACATTGTTCGAACATGACGGGCAGATCACCAAACAGGAGATCCGTGCCGTCACGCTGTCCGCATTGGCGCCACGCCACGGAGAACTGCTCTGGGACATCGGCGCCGGATCCGGCTCGATCGGCATTGAGTGGATGCTTTGCGATCCCTCCCTCCGCGCGATTGCGGTCGAGCAGTCAGAAGAACGCGCGCAACGCATCGCACGCAACGCGGCGGCTTTTGGCGTGCCCGGCCTCGCCGTCGTGGAGGGATGTGCGCCCGCAGCGCTTCAGCACCTCGCCACTCCGGACGTCATCTTCGTCGGCGGTGGCGGCAGCGAAGCCGGCGTGCTGAATGCGGCGATCGGCGCCTTAAGGAATGGAGGGCGGATTGTTGCAAACGCCGTTACTCTCGAAATGGAAGCAAAGCTCATTGCCACTCAGGCTGAGCTCGGCGGAACGCTGACACGCATTGAGATCAGCCGGGCGGCCCCGATTGGCGGCATGACCGGCTGGCGACCGGCAATGCCGGTCACGCAATGGCGCTGGACAAAGAATTAAAGGTATAGAGATGACCGTTCATTTCATTGGCGCGGGGCCGGGCGCCGCAGACCTGATTACCGTACGCGGACGCGAGCTGATCGCGAGATGCCCGGTCTGTCTCTACGCAGGCTCGATCGTGTCACCGGAACTGCTTCAATATTGCCCGCCCGGTGCCCGCATCATCGACACGGCGCCAATGTCTCTCGATGAAATCGAGGCGGAATATCTTCGCGCCGCAAACGCCGGCGAAGATGTCGCAAGACTGCATTCGGGCGATCTTGCCGTCTGGAGCGCGGTTGCCGAGCAGATCCGCCGGCTCGAACGGCTTGGGATCGACTATACGATGACACCAGGCGTTCCGGCCTTCGCTGCCGCCGCCTCGGCGCTCGGACGCGAACTCACCATTCCGGCCGTTGCTCAGAGCCTTGTTCTGACACGAGTCTCCGGTCGCGCATCGCCGATGCCCAACGACGAGACCCTGACAAAGTTCGGCGCGACGGGCTCAACGCTCGCGATCCATCTGGCGATCCACGCCTTGAACCAGGTGGTCGATGAACTGACGCCGCTCTACGGCGCCGACTGCCCCGTCGCGATCGTTGTGAAGGCATCATGGCCGGACGAACGGATCCTGCGCGGCACGCTTGCCGATATCGAGGCAAAGGTGGCCGCCGAGCCGGTCGAGCGAACAGCCATCATCTTCGTCGGGCGATCGCTGCATGCCCATGATTTCCGCGAGAGCTCGCTTTACGATCCCGTCTACCAGCGCCGCTTCAGGGGCAAAGAATAGAGTGTGACTACGTCCACATTGGTACAGCAGTTTTGCCATACGCCTGTTCTTTTGAGGTGTTCGCTGTAAATACAACCCTTGACGCATCTTCCCAAAATAATACGGCTCAAAGCAGTAAAATCGACTGAAACTCAACTGATTCGCATTATCGTTAAGGAACATTATTTCGCCATATTGCGGAAGCGGCCCCACATTTCTGCCATTTTCCGAATCAAGTGCAAATAAATTTCCCATTTCGGACTTGGCTGGTATATTTTTATATACTGAGCAGTTTTTCTTTATATTTACAAAAATATTTTATATTGATTATTAGTACCTATGTATGTAGGTTCTAAATCAAGTAGAAACCAAACGTCTCAATTTTTACCGCTGATGCAAGACGAAGAAACTACTTAGTTACGCACTAACAATGGATGCCTACAGAGTATTGCATTTCGTTGCGAATGGTCACCTCTAACACTACTGAGTATGAGGCTAGTATGAATTACGTACCTTCGGAATTTGAAAGCACTGGAAAACCAGTTGGTAACCTTAGAGCCACAGCAATGTCGCCCCGGATAGTCGGCGACCTTGCGCATAACCGTGATACCCTCGATGAGGAGCGCTGCTTGCTCATCATCGACAGCCGGACATTGGAACGCGAGTGCCTCGCGACCACATTGACGAGAAACGGCCTCGGCATGGAAGCGTTCGCCGTGGGATCGATCGCTGAATGGAAGCGCCGGAAAGACAATACGCAGCGTGTAAGTGCCATTTTGTTGAATATTGCCGGGCGAAAGGCCAATGATGGCGCTTTGTCCGACGAAATCGCTGCAATTAGTGCCGAGTTTGCGCCAGCTCCAGTCGTAATACTTGCAGATGGCGACGACCTCAGCCAGACGTTGAAAGTTCTCGAGTATGGCGCTCGTGGCTTCATTCCGACGTCCGTCGGTATCGAAGTCTGCGTAGAAGCGATCGCGCTTGCGATTGCGGGGGGAACATTCATTCTTGCCAGCAACAGCTTCTCGGCACCGGCCCCCATGGATCGCAACCCGAAAGCTCGTGAACTGGCCCGCATGTTTACCTTGCGTCAGGCGGAAGTCGTTCAGGCCCTCCGCAAAGGCAAGGCAAACAAGATCATCGCTTATGAACTCAATCTGCGCGAAAGCACGGTGAAGGTTCACATCCGGAATATCATGAAGAAGCTGAAGGCAACCAATCGCACCGAAGTTGCTTACAAGCTGAACGATATATTCCAGAGCGATTCCAGATGGAACATCCCAGCCGAGTAATTCCACCATCTTTACTTGATTTAGGAGCGCTGTGGGTCAGCGCTCCTTAGGTCGATTTACTTGACTCCGCCGAAATCTTCTCGCTAACGGCCTTCCGGCCAAGTATCTGGCGAAACCCTCTTTTCGTAAACGGCTGCAACAGCTGCGCCAGAAACCCTTCGGCGACACGACCGCTTATGCCGATATCGGCGGGCGGGCGACGATCGGGATTGAAGTACGTACCGAAGACCTGATCCCACAGAACCAGGTTCTCACCATAATTGGTGTTTCCTTCAGCCAGCACCCTGGAATGATGCCATCGATGCAGGCGAGGGGTGCTGAATATCAGATCAAGAGGCCCGGTCCGTACATCGATGTTGCAGTGGGTCAACAGCCCGATGAAGGCCGTCACCGCGCTGATCCATAGGAATACAGGCAAGGGCGCTCCGATCAGATAAAGAGGAGCCTGGCTCAGCGCGATCTTGAAAAGCGAGTCGACGACGTGGAACCGGCCCGTATTCACGACCCAAAGCCGCTCGACGCTATGATGCAAGGCGTGGAAACGCCAAAGCGACAAGATCTCGTGTGCCGCCCTATGCGCGACATAAAGACCGAACTCCGCGATGACCAAACCCAAAGCGACTTGAAGCATGAGTGGCCAGCCGTCGGGCCATACCTGCCACGGCGTCCGTACCGCCGGCTGCACGACAGTGGCGACCGCCATGGGGGCTGAAACCCCGATTGCCGCAACGATCTGAACCCCGCCCTTATTGAGCAGCGTGTGCGCTATATCGTTGAATGTTTCGCCATCGCGGGCGAGCCACTGCCGCTCATAGGGCATGAAACGTTCGAACGTTGCTATGACGGCGACCGTGCCGAGGTAGACGACATTGAACCACAGGAGGGGCGCTTTGGTCTCGAATGCAAAACCTGCACCCGTGAGGCCCGCGACGAAAAGCCCCGGCCAAAGAACCCAGGCGAGCGTTTTATACAGAGGCGATCTTTCCTCGTCACGCATCGGCCACCCCTCGAGAAGTTGCGGTTTGTGCCATGATAGACTTCAGTTGACGCCGAGAAACAAGCCAAACCGTGGTTCGGCAGAGGCCGACAACGGGATCGTGATCGGCCGTCCGATCCAAAATCTAGCAATTGTCTTGGCCAGGCCTTCTTGCTAGTCCCCCAGCATCTACTTCTGTTCCCGCCGCAGGCCACAATGCTCAGTCGATCTCCCCATGCCGAACCAGGTCCGCTTGCAGGAATTGGCCTTGCCTGTTCCGGCTACTCGTTGTTTGCCATCCAGGACGCAATCGTCAAATGGCTTGTGGCCGACTATTCGGTTCCGCAGATCCTCTTCATGCGCAGCATCATGGTTACCGTCATCGCGAGTATTGTCGTTCGACGGCTGCGGCATCCATCGATCTTCAAAAGCCCGCACCGCAATTCGCTATTGCTGCGGGCTGGCCTGATGTTCGCGGCATGGATGTCCTTTTATTCGGCGGCACGGCAGCTCGGCCTTGCCGAAATCACCACCATGTACTTCTCCGCGCCGGTTATGGTCCTGTTCCTCTCCATTCTGATCTTGAAGGAGAACGTGGGACCGATCCGGTGGCTCGCCTGCATCGCCGGGTTTCTCGGCGTCCTGCTGGCAGCCAATCCGACGCAAGCGCCCAGCCTAGTGCCGGCGGGCATGGTTCTATTTGCCGGGTTCTGCTGGGCTTTGAGCACGGTGCTTATCCGAATCGTCAGCCGCACGGAAAGCACCCCGAACCAGATGATGGCCACCAGCTTCCTCTTTGTCATCGCCTGTGGCGTGACGCTGCCTTGGCTATGGAAGGCGCCTGACCTATTTGGCTGGATCTTGATGATCAGCTTGGGCTTGATCGCGGCCGCAGGGCAATATCTGCTCTATGAGGGCTTCCGATACGCCCCCGCCTCGACATTGGCTCCTATGGAATATAGCGGCCTCGTCTGGGCGTTTCTCTACGGCTTTGTGATCTGGAATGAGGTCCCCACGATCAACGTGATCGTCGGCGCCGTGCTGATTGTCACATCGAGCCTCGCGTTAGTCTGGTGGGAGCGTCGCCAGGTCCTCGCCGCAAGACGCCTCATGGCGTGACCAGCAATCGCGGGTGTATGTTAGGCCATTGAGATCGTAATCCAAATGGATGATCTCGATACAGCCAAAAGAAGCTTGACTTCCTTGAAGCGTGCGGCCTCCCCCCGGCCATAGTGCTCGATATTCTTTCGATATACATATTAACTATACATGCTTAAGCGGGGTATTTTGGGACTGTCCCGACAAGAATATCGATTTAGCAAAAGGGAAGAGCCAACTGTCTACGCGAGAGAATTAGAAACAATCATTTACAATCAATCACTTAATAAACTCAAGGAAATTTCTAAAGTATATATTTATACTTTCGCTGAAAATCACATTCTATACTTTTCGAATTGAAATCGTGGCACCCTACACCACGGCGAATGCCAAGCATCTCCGATTTCTATCTTTACGTCTTCGTCAGATTTTTGTCTCCGATGACACAGGAGACAGAATTTCCAGCCCGTAGACTTACTCCATTGTGCGTTATTCTCACCACCACTCGTAGCCAGTAAGATGCAGCGAAATGTTGCCTAGTGGGGTGACGCTTTGAGAAAGATCCAACTCTTGGAGCGAAGCATGCGAATGAGATATGGCATAGCCGGACTATTGTACCTCATGCTTCTGGGCAGCGCCCATGGCGAGGAAAAGTATCTGCTGCAGCCCGGCGACAGCCTGGAAGTTTGGGTGGCTCAAGAAGACGACCTTCGTCGCAATGTCGTCGTCGAACCGGATGGTTGGGTCTCCTTCCCATTGGCAGGTCACCTCAAGGCCGAAGGCCTGACGGTTACCCAGGTCGAGGCCGCGCTCAGCGAAAAGCTGCGCCCCTTCTTCAAGGAGAACCCGAACCTCACGATCATGCTGCGCCCCGATCCGCTGCATCAGCCGAACGTATTCATGGCGGGGGAGGTCACGACCCCTGGATCGTTTCCCTATCGAAAGGGCATGACTGTCCTGCACGGCGTGAGCGTTGCTGGTGGTCTTCATCGTAGCGAGATGCTCGCTGCGGATCAGGACCGATCGATCGTGGTCAAACGCTCCATCGAAGCCGCTCAGAGCAAGCTGGAACAGCTGGCAGCACGCTACGCGCGCTTCCAGGCCGAATTGAATGGCGGCGCAACGGTCGAGGTAAACGACAAGAACAATCGTTTTATCGCACAGGAACAGACATTGCTGGACGCCTACCGGCAGAGCTTGACGGCACAGACGGCCGCCCGGCACGAGGCCGAAGCCATGGGCGCTCGCAACCTCGACTCCATCAAGGAGCAGATGGCCATTCTTGGACGGCGCATCGTCTTCGCGACACAGCGGCGGGACGCAACTGCGGCTCTGGTCGAAAAGGGTGCCCTTCAGGCGGGTCAGCAGTTTGACCGCGAAAACGAACTGGCTGAATTGCAGAGCGGCAGAAGTCAGCTCGATTCCGAAATGACCACTGTCCAGCGAGCGATGAATACTGAGATCGCCGTGATAGACACCGCCCTGCGGACGCAACGCGAGAAGCTGCTTTCGGATATCGTGGACCTTGAGCGCGACCAGCAGGCTACACGTGAAAGCCTCGCCGACGCGCAAAAGGTCATGCAAGTCTACGAAAACGGCATGACCGCGGCACGGCAGAGCAACCAGCGGACGACCGTGTTCACGATCATCCGGACCGTCGACGGCGAACCGCAGGAGATCGAGGCCAACGAAATGACGCCGTTGGAACCCGGCGATCTGGTCCGCGTCATGTATCAAACAATGGATACCGGTGCTGAGCTGAGCCTTCATACCGAAGCGCAACCTGCCAGCAATATAGCTAGTTCAGATGCATCCGCAGTTCGTTAAGAGCAGGGCTGCAAACCACCCGACGGTTTTTTCAGAGTAAGCGCACCAAAAGGGGGCGGCCGTGAATAGAGATTTCATCGTCCAGAATATCCAGTATTATTTGCAGCTGCTTTGGCGTCAGAAAATCTATTTCTTGATTCCGTCGCTGGCTATAATGGTTATCGGGTCGATATTGGTCTTCAGCCAGCCGCGAAGCTACTATGCTGAAGCGTTGCTCATCGTCGAAGGGCAACAGATTCCCTCTACTCTCGTACCAGCGACAGTGACCAATGAAAGGTTGCAGCTGCTCGAACAGCGCGTGCTGGCAAGAGACAGTCTTATCGATCTGGCCCAGCGCTACGACCTCTATCCCGCCCTACGCGGCGTTGTCAGCAACGACGTGATAGCGTCGCAGGTTCGCCTCGGCATTACGTTTACCGCTGTAACGCCTGAAGGAATGGACGCGACCGCGGCCAGTTCCATTGTCCATGTCGGCTTCAAATACTCAGACCCGAATGTCGCCGCGGCCGTGACTTCGGGGCTCGTTGACATGCTTATGAACGAAACGAAGCGCCTTCGGGTGTCGCGAGCCACAGAGACCGCGCAATTCCTGACACGCGAGGCAAATGATATCGAAGCAAAGCTGCGCGAAAAGGAAACATTCCGGGACCGTTTCGTCGAAGAAAACAAGGACTCGATGCCAAGCCGCATTCCTCAGCTGAACACGGAGCTGCAGGAAAAGGAACGGGACCTGTCGGCACTCGAAACGGTGATCGCCTCGCAGAATGAAGACGTGAGTTTGCTGGAGGCTCAGTTGCGCCTCGGCGTTGAAAATTCGGCTGACGCCGGACGTCGCAGGGCTCAGCTTGACCAGTTGCAAAACCAGATGGATGAAGCGCGGCTGATCTACTCGGACTCACATCCGCAGATCAGGGCTCTTCGGCAAAAAATAGACCTGCTGACGGCGCAAGCCGCGAGCGCAGCAACGGCCGACAGCACCGCAGCGACAACAGCCGTTCCGGCCAATCTGACGCCGGATCTCGCACTGATTTCCCAGCGCATCACGATCGCCAAGAGCCGCCAGACGTCTCTCCTGCAGCAGCGGGACCAGATGCGGGCAAGGATCACGACCCTCAAGACGGCGATTGGGCGCGGCCCCGATATCGAGGCTCAGGTGAGTGCGATCGAAACCGAGCGCGCAAGCCTTCAACGCAGCCTTGATGACATGAAGGTGAAGCTCGAAACCGCAAGGATCGGCGAGCGCCTTGAGAACGACCAGTCCGCAATGCAGATACAGGTTATCGAAACGCCGGTCGTACCTCAGTACCCGACACAGTCGCGCAAACTGTTTCTGATGGTCGTCATCGGTCTGGCGCTCGCCGCCGGCGCGGCTGCGGCGGTAGCTTCCGATATTCTGACCCCGACCATACGGGGAACTTTTGACCTCGCTGAGGCGCTCAGGGGCCAGACCCTTGTGGTGATCCCGGAGTGGTCACCCACTGACGCCACGCACGAATCGTTGCCGGCAAAGGTGGGCGCAATTTTCAGAAGGATGTTCGCGGGCATCTCCTTCGGAAAGAAATCGACTGCGTAACACACGTCCCAAGCGTGAGCGAACCAAACACGAGGTAGTGTCATGGAAATCATTGCCAGAGCTTTGCAGCGAGCGAGGTCGGTACCGCCAATCAATGTGGCACGCGCCTCGTTTCAAGAAGTGCCGAATGACCGGAGCGTGATGCTGCGCGACGGCCCAGGCGCGATCGACGAGGATATGACGGTCGAGCTTTCCCCGCGGGACCTGTTGTCCAAGCGGGTTGTTGCTTATGACAGCAATCATAGAACGACCCGATCCTATGACGTCCTGCGCAATCAGCTACAAACGATCACTCAGGATACCAGGTCGAGCCTGATTGCGGTTGCTGCGCCCACTGCGGGCTGTGGCACTACAACAGCGGCTATCAATCTGGCTCTGAGCTTCAGCCGTGTCCGCGGCACCAGCGTATTGCTGGTTGATGCAAACTTGCGAGCTCCCCGCATCCACACGATGCTCGGACTGCCCACAGCAACGTCGAACACGGATGTAGCCCAAGAACTCGCGCTCGCAGATGTCGCGGGGATACAGTTTCATGTGTTCTGCCCCACAGACCGCATCGGAAGAGCACCGAGCAAGCTCGATGTTACCGAGTTCTCGCGGCAAATGGATGCGATCCGGCGGTCGCTAAGTCCGTCGGTTACCATCATCGACCTGCCGCCAATGTTGATCGCCGATGAGGCTGCTTCCCTTGCGTCGAATGCCGACGCTGTCGTGTTGTTGTTGTCGGTCGGACAATCCAAATTGTCCGAGCTTGAGATTTGTAAGTCCTATCTGGGCGCAAAGGCCAATATCCAGGTGGTGCTGAACAAATGCCGCGCGCATGGATTGTGACCGCCTGAAAAGCGCCAATCGCCCTAGGCGAGCCAAGCCATCGACCGAAGCAAACACTGAGCGTATGGAGTTCGTGAATGTACGAAAAATACTACGGGCTAGCAGAAAAGCCGTTCTCGATTCTGCCTGATCCGAAATTTCTCTACTTCGGCCCCTCTCATTCCATGGCGTTCTCGATGCTGGAATACGGCTTGGTGAACCAAGCCGGTTTCACAGTCATCACGGGGGCGGTGGGCTCGGGAAAAACAACGCTGGTTCAGCACTTCCTTAACAGCATGCCGGAATCGACCCGCGTGGGAATGATTACGCACACCACACGCGCTGGCGGCAACCTGCTCGAGTGGATTTTGATGGCGTTCGAGCAGGGGTTCGAAGACGCCTCTTATCCGCGGCTCTACAAGCGTTTCTGCGAATTCGTCGAGAATGAGGTGAAGCGCCGCGGACGCGTTGTTCTCATCATCGACGAGGCGCAGAATCTCGCGCCCGACCGTCTGGAAGAATTGAGGATGCTGTCCAACATCAACACCAAATCCATGTTGATGCAGTTGATCCTCGTAGGCCAGGATGAATTGAGGACAACGTTGCGTCTGCCCGAACTCAGGCAGTTTGCGCAACGCGTTTCATCAGACTTCCAATTGCCCGAGCTACAGCGATCCGAGGCGCGTTCCTACATCGATCATCGTGTGCGTGTCGCAGGTGGGCAGGAGCAATTGTTTTCGCCGGCAGCGAAAACCATGATCTACGAGGCTTCGAAAGGCATCCCGCGTCAGATCAATGTTCTGGCTGATCGATGCCTCGTCTACGCCTTTGCCAAAATGAAGCAGCGTGTCAGCTCCAGTATCGTCAAGCGTGTTCTGGAAGATCGCAAGCGCCACGGGCTCTTCGCGCCCGACGAGAAGCCCTTCATGCATCAGGGGATACTGGAGCGGCGTTTTTTTGAGGATGCGGCACAATGAGACGTGCGGACCTCCTCCATATCGTCATCGTCAACTACCGCACGGCGGAGCTGGCGCTCGATAGCGTGGCCTCGTTGATGCAGCCGAACATGCTCCCTGAGGGAACACGTGTTGTTGTGGTAGACGGAGCATCCGGTGACGGCTCAGCGGTCAAGCTGCCGGCAGCGATTGTCAGCAACGGCTGGCAGGAGAGAGTCGATTTTCTCGCACTCGGTGTGAACGGCGGCTTCTCCTATGGGAACAACCGCGGCATCGAATTTCTGGCAGAACGCTACGGAAAGCCGAAATATGTACATCTCCTGAACCCTGATACGATTGCCAGGGCCGGCAGCATCACATCGCTTGTCGAGTTCATGGAAAGACACCCGCGATGCGGCATCGCCGGAAGCCAGCTCGAAGACCCTGACGGCACCCGTCAGGCCTGCGTCTTTCGCTTCCCTTCGGTGATTGGCGAGTTCGAAACCGGCATACAGTTCGGATTGCTCACCAAACTCCTCGGTCGATGGGCGGGCGTGCCCAAGCTTGCCGAAGCGCCCGCTCTCGCCGATTGGGTCTGTGGTGCCAGTATGATCATCCGTGACAGGGTTATCGACGACGTCGGCAGTCTGGACGAAGGTTATTTCCTCTACCACGAAGAGGTGGATCTTTGCCTGCGCGCGACACGCGCGGGCTGGGAGTGCTGGTATATGCCAGAAAGCCGCGTGGTGCACCTGGTCGGCCAGGCAACCGGCCTCGGCGCTCCTGGCAGACCCAAACGTCTTCCCGCCTACTGGTTTGAATCACGCCAGCGCTATTACATAAAGAACCACGGCAGTTTCTACACCGCGATAGCGAATTGCTCGTGGGTCGCGGGACACGTGCTCGGTCGTGTACGCAGAGCAGTGAAGCGCGAACCGAACTTCGACCCGCCATATCTGCTGCGAGATTTCGTCAAACATGCGCTGCGCGGGATCGGTCCGTCAGGAGCATTCCGTCGCTCCGCTACCGTCAATGCTCAATGACGCAATGGCGTGCTTTGCGCCAGCGCCCCGCAAAATCAATGCCTCCAGCAAGGCGGCCGACTGGGAAACGTCGTGCAGAGCCAGCGCGCGCTGGCGCGCCTTTTCCCCCATCGCCTCAAGGTGTGCCGCGCTTTCGCACAGAGCCGCCCGCATTGCCTCGGCAAGCGCGTCGGCGTCACCAGCAGGAACGAGCCAGCCGGTATCTGCGGTCACCAATTCAGGGATACCCGCAATATATGTCGAAATGACCGGGCGTCGGAGGGCCATGCTCTCCATCAGCACCACCGGTAGCCCTTCGGCAAAACTGGCAAGAACCATGGCACGTGCGCGCTTGATCTCGGCCATCACTCGCTCCTGGGAGACACTGCCGATGAGCGACACGACCCGTTGAAGCGAAAGACGCTCGATCTCCGCCTCGATCTGGGCACGGAGCGGCCCATCTCCCGCAAGCACCAGTTCAAAATCCACGCCTTGGCGGGCAAGTTTCGCTGCTGCCTGCAGGAGCACCAGATGCCCCTTCTGCTCACCGAGACGCGCGACGCAAACCAGGCGCTTCTCGGACGACACGCCGAACGCCGGGGCAGAGCGATAGCTACCGTCCACTCCACAACGCACGACGTGCAGCTTGTGCCAGTCCGCTGGATCGGTCCATCGCATGAGTTGGCTACGACCGAACGAACTGACCGCCACGACAAACGAGGCTGTGCCTGCCTTGAGACCAAGACCCAGCAGCGAAGCACGATCGAACTCCTCCGGGCCGTGAACTGTTATACTGTAGGGAATTCCGCAGATCTCGTGTGCAATAGCAGCGACGGTGGCAGAGTTCGTCCCGAAGTGGACATGAAGATGCTCGACTTCATCTTTCCGGCACCAGTTTGCGAGCAACATCGCTTCGACCGCATAGATCGTGTGAAGGATGTAATCGCCACGAGCGGTTGAAGCGAAACGAGACGCCAGCCGCAATGCTCTGCAGCTTCCCAGTGGCCGCCGCACCATCGTCGCCAAGCAGCCGAGCAGGACGCGAACAACCCCGAACCGCGTGATGTGAGTGGTTTTCTGAAACTCAGCCAGATCATCTGCGTCGCGAAGTTCGGCAGAATAAGGCCGTATGGCATACCTACGAACGGTATGTCCGCGCTCTTCCAGCGCTGAAATTTCGCGACGAATGAATGTGTGGCTCGGAGCGGGATACTGGTTCGTGAAATAGGCAATCTTCATGAATTGCTCGCCGGCCACTCTAAAAATACAGGATCCAGACAGGCACCTATATCAAACGCGTCTGGCAATTCTAATCTATACAAAAAGGGTAAGATTGCACCACCCTAAAGGCGGTGTAACTGTCGACTGGGATAAATATTATACTGAAACTATACTTTGACCCTGGAGGAATTTAGGTTGTACCGACGGGCTATTGCAAGAGCATCAACGACGGCCACTCCAACGGCGTGCCCGGAACAGTCCAATCGCCCTCATTGGGAGGACTCAACATCGTTGGGTCTGATGAGCACTAGTCGTGATCGCACGCTGTCTGGTGGTGCGCAGCCCTCCGAGAATGGATACGACACCACCGCTCTTGAGCTTGTGGCAGAGCGCGAGGGCAGCCCGAACACCGACGTCGGGATCGTTGTGATTGGCCGAAACGAGGGTCAGCGGCTTATCGACTGCCTTCTTTCCGTCAAAGCGCAAACCGCACGCGTCGTCTATGTCGATTCAGGATCGAAGGACGGCAGCCTCGAGCACGCCACGTCTCTCGGCGTCGTGTCGGTGGCACTGGACAATAGCCTTCCCTTCACCGCCGCGCGCGGGCGAAACACGGGTTTTGCGACGCTGACGGCGCGTTGGCCCGATGTCAGATTTGTTCAATTCATCGACGGCGACTGCCAACTCCATGAGGGATGGCTGGAACGCGCGCGGTCGTTTCTCGTTGAAAACGAGAAGGTCGCAGCCGTCTTTGGCGACCGTCGCGAACGCTTCCCGGATCGAACGGTCTTCAACGCGTTATGCGATCGCGACTGGAGCGGCTGGCCGGGTGAAGTCGACGGTTGTGGCGGCGATGTCATGATGCGGGTATCGGCATTTCGGGAGGCCGAGGGCTACTCCGACGCCGTGATCGCGGGCGAAGAACCGGAATTCTGCGTCCGGCTACGCGAAAAAGGGTGGAGCATCTGGCGCATTGCCGGTGACATGTCCCGCCACGACGCCAACATGCTGAGTTTTCGTCAATGGTGGCGCCGTGCATTGCGTGGCGGTTACGCCTTCGCAGAGGTCTCCTTTATCCATCGCAATTCGCCTTTTACGATCTGGAAGCACGATGTGACACGAACGGTGTTCTGGGCGGCTATCCTGCCGCTGATCATCGTCGTTTTCGACAGCCCAAGCATGCTCGCGCTCTACCCCCTGCAGATTCTGCGGTTGGCGTTGCGCGATGGCTTCTGGAAGGCGGAGAGCTGGCGAAACGCGCTGTTCGATGGACTGGCGAAATTCCCGGAAATGCAAGGGATCGCGAAGTTCTATCTCAACATGCTGATTGGTCGTTTGCAGACCATTATCGAATACAAGTAAGCGGAAGCGTGGAGGCAAGCGATCAAGGCAAGGGCAGAGTTTGATCTTGATCGAGCCTTCATCTTACGCTGGAATACGTACAGAAAATAGCAAATGCAAACCTCAGCATTATTGCACGAAACAAACGCTCCAAATATTTTTCGATTACATGAAAAAACAACAAACCAACACAAGAATGGATTTAATCTAAAATGACTTTGACGCATTGAATTATATATTACGCATTCTGCCACTCAGTCGAACACAACCTTGCTTCACGCTATTTTTGACTATTGCATACTCGAATATTTGCGCTTAGCATATTTGAATTCGGAAACAAAGACGTACGTGACCCATCATCTGGTTATGTGTTTCCATCGAATAAGGATGTTTAAGCTGGCGGCACACTCCCCAGTCGGGTGAACTGTGCGCATCTCAAGGTCTTCGGAACGGGCGTAATCAGTATGAAAATACAAAAGATACAGAGCCGAGCCGTTCACGCCGAGAGCTCCAAGGCCAGCGCAAATGCATTGGTTATCGAAATTGATTGGAACGCCCCAGCGACGCCAGGCGGCTCATCCGCCCTGGCGTCTCGCAAATATTCGATCACGTAGGCGTAGCATCAAATCAGGGGGTCGAGGCGATGGCGTGGCGGAATGATCGGAAGCGAAGTTTCACATTTCGCAAGCGCGTGCCACGCGGGCACGTCGCGGGTTTTGACCTAAACGGCTCTGGCGCGCACGTCTTCGCTTGCATGGCCTTGCTCATGCCGCTGCAAAGAGGGTCGAGCCTGGACCATATCCAGAATTGGGTGCTGCTGGTGAGGACCGTAGCGAGTGCGCGGGCGCATCAGAAGATGCTTGATGGCGTGAGCAATCACTCCGAAAACGAGAAGAATACTCGCTAGCTTTCCGCCGGCCCGACGCCGGACGCTCTATGCCGCCCCAGGCATACAAGCACTGTTCGACGCGGCATCCGCCCTTCGTCACCATACAGCCATAGAGCTGCAGCTCCTCCGCCCCAGGCAGCGAACGCTCGCCAGGGCGAACCATACCACTTTGGAAAAGCTTGAGCGCACAGCAGCGGGGCCCGCTTGGACCGCCCGAGGAGCGTACACGCTCCACGATTGTTTCAAATACTTTCCGGCTATACTTCGCGTTAAAGGTCGATGCATTCGAGGCGTACTTAATATTTACTTAATAAGGAGTACGTTCGGGCAATTGTTGCTCACGTTAATCCCATGTTAACTAGACTGGCGGGTTGAGGATTTTTATGATGGCCATGCCGGTCGAACAAAGCTGGAACGCCTACCGTGCGATCAGAGACAATCGCAAATGGTTCGGCTTCAATAGTGTTGCAATAACCTATGTTGCGGCAACGCTTGATTTCCTGATCTTGCTTGCGGCGAGCGCTGCGGGACACACGATCTACGAGAAAATAGCGTTCGGGACTTACGCCGACGCATCGCTATACGTTGGCATAGGCCTTCTCGTTGCAACGGTCTTCGTATTGGCGATGGGCGGAATGCATGCCTATCGTCCCTCGGAGGTTTTCTCCCTCCGCAATCAGATGGTCGCGATCTGCACCGTCCTGCCGGCAGTTATCATCTTCATGCTGGCAATCGTCTTCTTCCTGAAGATAGGTGAAACGATTTCGCGTGGCGCGATCCTGTCAACGGCGCTGCTCTCTGTCGCCGGCCTCGTATCTTCACGCCTGTTGTGGTCCGCTTATCTCAAGAAGGCGATCGCCCGCGCGTCGTTTCCAACGCGCCGCGCATTGCTGATCTGCCCTGATGCAACGCCCATGGAACCGATCATCAGGAAATCCGCCCTTGGTGGACTATCGATCAAGCACACAATGCATATCGGTGAGACCGGGACGACACGCAGTGCGTTGGTTGATGCCTACGAAAAGCATGGGATTGATGACGTCGACGAAGTCCTCATTGTCTGGGGCGACTATGGCAACCTTCCGGCCCTGGAAGAATGCCTTTCCGCGTTGAGACAGTTCTGCGTTCCTGTCAGCGTCATGTTTGGCGGCTTGGTGGGCGACATCGTCGAAGGCTTCCCGCAAGCTGTCGGAGAGAGCCGCAGCTTTCAGACGCACAGACCCCCTTTGGGCCTCTATGAGCGCGGTCTCAAGCGAGCCTTCGATGTCGTTTTCTCTGTCACGGCATTGACGGCGATGCTGCCGATTTGCCTCATCGTCGCGATCGCGATCAAGCTGGACAGCCCCGGACCGGTCTTCTTCCTGCAGTCGCGCAAGGGGTATAGCGGCCGTTCCTTCCGCATCGTGAAGTTCCGCAGCATGTCGGTCATGGAAGATGCCGCTGATATCCGGCAGGCAACACGCAATGACCCACGCGTAACCAGAGTAGGGGCGTTCATTCGTTCGTCGAGCATCGACGAGCTGCCGCAGTTCTGGAATGTGCTGAAGGGAGACATGTCCGTCGTCGGACCCCGTCCGCATGCATTGGCTCATGACAATCTTTACGGAGCCCTGATCGCCCAGTACGCTTCGCGCCGGCATGTGAAGCCTGGCCTCACCGGTTGGGCACAGATCAACGGCCATCGAGGCGAAACGCCGACCATCGAGAAAATGGCCGACCGGGTGCGTCACGACATCTGGTATATAAACAACTGGTCGCTCTGGCTCGACCTCAGAATAGTTCTGTCAACGGCACTTGGACTGAAAGATCGGAGTGACGTTTACTAAAGACTCATCGTTATCCTTGTGTTCGCGTTGGTATGAGAAGGTGCGTAGACGATGATACTTGTAACCGGCGGAGCCGGCTTTATCGGGTCGAACTTCATCCTGGACTGGCTGTCGCATAATGACGAACCGGTCTTGAACCTCGATGCCCTGACCTATGCAGGAAACCTGCACAATCTGGCATCGCTCAAGGGCGATCCGCGCTACACCTTCGTCCACGGCAATATTGCCGACGCCTCGTTGGTGGCCGGCCTGCTGTCGAGGCATGCCCCCACGGCCATTATCAATTTCGCCGCCGAGAGCCATGTTGATCGCTCGATCCACGGCCCGGAGGATTTTATTCAAACGAACATCCTTGGGACATTTCGACTGCTGGAGGCCGCCAGGGCCCATTGGTCCAGCCTCCCGAAAGGCAATGCTTTCCGGTTCCTGCACATATCCACCGACGAGGTCTTCGGGACGCTCTCTCCCGCAGATCCGGCTTTCGACGAACAGACGCCATACCAACCCAACAGTCCGTATTCGGCCAGCAAGGCGGCAAGTGACCACCTGGTGCGCGCCTACCACCACACCTACGGGATGCCGGTCCTTACGACCAACTGCTCGAACAACTATGGACCCTATCACTTCCCTGAGAAGCTCATCCCCTTGGTGATCCATAACGCGCTTCAAAGGCGCCCTTTGCCGATCTATGGCGATGGGCAGCAAATCCGGGACTGGCTCTATGTCCGGGACCATTGCAGCGCCGTTCGGCGCGTGCTGGAAGCGGGCGAGCCCGGCCAGACATACAATATCGGCGGCCTCAACGAGCGTACCAACCTGGAGGTCGTGACCTTGCTTTGCGACATCCTCGACGAACGCCGACCGAGGGCAGACGGGACGTCCTATAGCAGCCAGATCACCTACGTCACCGACCGGCCGGGGCATGACCGGCGATACGCCATCGATGCTCGCAAGATCCAGGAACAGCTCGGCTGGCGCCCTGCCGAAACATTCGACAGCGGCATTCGCAAGACCGTCGAGTGGTATCTCGAAAATCAAGCCTGGGTGAAGGATGTCACGTCAGGCAATTATCGCCACTGGATCGAGAAGCAATACGCATGAGGTTGCTGCTTCTCGGGAAGAACGGACAGGTTGGCTTGGCACTTCAGCAGTCGCTACAGCCGTTAGGCGAGGTGATCGCCTGCGGCCGAGATTCTGTCGACATCGGGGCCATAGACAGCCTTGCCGGACAACTCGACCGGCTCAACCCCGACGTTATTGTCAACGCCGCAGCCTACACCCAGGTCGACTTGGCGGAAACCGAAGTTGACGCCGCATTCCGCGTCAACGAGGCAGCCGTCAAGGTCATGGCGGATTACGCCCGCGATCATGGCGCGCTGCTCGTGCACTATTCGACGGATTATGTCTTCGATGGCCAGAAAGACGGTGCCTACGTTGAAACGGACGAGACACATCCGCTGAACGTCTACGGCCGGTCGAAACGGGCAGGCGAGGCCGCCATCGAGGCATCCGGCTGCCGCCACCTCGTGTTTCGCACGAGCTGGGTCTTTTCCGCCGATGGAACGAATTTCATCAAGACAATGCTGCGACTTGCCGCCGAACGATCGAGCCTGCGGGTCGTTGCCGACCAGTTCGGCGCACCGACAGCAGCCGAGCTGATTGCCGACGTTACGGCTCTTGCCGTCGCAGGCGATTCCAGGGGCGCGTTGGCAGGTGGGATCTACCATCTGACGTCCAGCGGAAAGACAAGCTGGTTTGAACTGGCGCGTCATGTTGTCCGGCGCGCAGGAGAGCTCGGCTTCGTCCTGAAGGCAGGCCCCGACGACATCGAGCCGGTTACGACAGAGGAATTTCCACGTCCCGCGACACGACCGAGGAACTCCTGCCTCGATACGGGCGCACTGCGTTCGGCCCTCGGCATCTCACTGCCCGACTGGACCTTGCATGTGGACCGGATACTCGATCAATTGCGAAAACGGGAACTCCAAGCGTGACAAGAAAAGGCATCATCCTGGCCGGAGGTTCCGGCACCCGCCTGCACCCGGCGACTCTTGCCATCAGCAAGCAATTGCTCCCAGTCTTCGACAAGCCCATGATCTATTACCCTCTCAGCACGTTGATGCTGGCGGGTATCAGGGACATTCTGGTTATCTCGACGCCGCAGGACATCCCGCGCTTCGAGCAGCTGCTTGGCAGCGGTCATGATTGGGGGATCAATTTCTCCTATGCCGCGCAACCATCGCCGGACGGCCTGGCACAGGCTTTCGTCATTGGCGAACAATTTCTCGACGGCGCGCCATCGGCCCTCGTATTGGGCGACAACATCTTTTACGGCCACGATCTTCCGCCACTCCTAAAGAGCGGCATGGCGCGGGAGACAGGTGCCACTGTCTTTGCCTACCACGTGCAGGATCCGGAGCGTTATGGTGTCGTCGAGTTCAACGGCGACGCACGGGTTCTATCCATCGAGGAAAAGCCTGCCAAGCCGAAGTCGAACTACGCGGTAACAGGGCTCTATTTCTATGACGGGCGCGCGGTGGAGTTTGCCAAGCAACTGCGGCCTTCGCCGCGCGGCGAGCTGGAGATCACCGATCTCAACCGTTGCTATCTCGACGATGGGAGCCTGACCGTTGAGATCATGGGCCGCGGCTATGCGTGGCTGGACACGGGAACCCACGATTCCCTTCTCGATGCGGGCCAGTTCATCTCCACGCTCGAGCGCCGGCAGGGTCTCAAGGTCTCGTGCCCTGAAGAAATTGCCTTCCGCAACCGCTGGATCGACGCGGCACAACTCGAACGCCTTGCAACCCCGCTTGCAAAAAGTGGCTACGGAAAATACCTGCTGCAGCTGCTCGCGGAGGCAGGTAGTCGATGAAGGTCACAGCGCTGGATATTGCCGACGTGTTGCTCGTGGAGCCGACCGTCCATGGCGACGAAAGAGGCTTCTTCTTCGAGAGCTTCAATCAGGCGCGCTTCGATGCAGCCGTCGGCAGAAACGTTACCTTCGTGCAGGACAATCACTCGAAATCCTCCAAGGGCGTTCTGCGCGGTCTGCACTACCAGATCGGGCAGCCACAAGGGAAACTGGTCCGCGTGGTTGAAGGCGAGGTCTTCGATGTCGCTGTCGATCTCCGCAAATCCTCACCCACCTTCGGCAGGTGGGCAAGCGCATTGCTTTCGGCCGAGAACAAGCGCCAGCTTTGGGTCCCCGAGGGCTTCGCGCATGGCTTTCTGGTGCTCTCGGAGACGGCACAATTCCTCTACAAGACAACGGACTTCTACTCGCCCGAGCACGAGCGTGCGCTGATCTGGAACGACCCGACCCTTGGCATTCGTTGGCCTGGCGACATATCGCCGGTTCTTTCACAAAAGGATGCGGTCGCACCAACGCTCGAAGCGGCAGATCTTTTCGACTAAGTTCCTTCCGGCCCTCTTCCTCCAGATTGCAGATCTGCCATCTGGACCCACAACGACCTCGCCACACACGCTAAACGCTTTCCGGAAACGTTTTGATGTGGCAAGTAGTAGGGATAAGGCTATTGCAATCGAGGAGGAAGATTGCCGCAGATGAGGGGAATTCGCCAACTCGCCAAGCACCTCGATATTTCCATCGGGACAGTTTCGCGCGCGCTGAATGGCAAGCCGGATGTCAACGAGGAGACGCGCAAGCGCGTGCTTGCCGCAGCTGAAGAGCTGGGCTACGTGGCCAACCAATCCGGTCGCAGCCTGCGACAAGGCACGACCAACGCCATCGGCATGATGGTGGAATCCAGCAAGGAAACGGTCGAAAACAGCGACAACTTCTTCCTGGGTGTGACGGGTGGCGTGCAAAGCGTGCTCTCGCGGCACAATCTCGACCTGTTCATGCTGCCGTGCCCCAATGATGAAGACCCATACGAATACATGAAGCGCATGGTTGCGCGGCAGGTTGTCGATGCGATGATCATTTCGGCGACGCAGCGGATCGACAAGCGTATCGACCTACTGGTGAAGGCGCAGATCCCGTTCGTCGCATTGGGCCGCAGTTCGTCAGGCGGCGACTACAATTGGATCGACCTGGACTTCGAGGGCGTGGCGACGAAAGCCGTCGATCGGCTTGTCTCCAAGGGGCACAGGCGCATCGCGGTCGCCGCTCCGTCGAGCGACATCAACCTCGGCTATATCTTTGTCGATGCCTACCGTCGCGCACTGGAGCGACACGGGATCGAATACGACCCCTCTCGAGTGATCCGCGTTCAATCGAGCGAGAATGGCGGCTATCATGCCGCCGAGACGATGCTTCGCCTGGAGGACCGGCCAACGGCGATCATCCTGATCTACGAACTGATGGCCATCGGCTTCTACCGGCGCATGGTGGAGGAAGGGATCTTTCCCGGGCGGGACGTGGCCGTCATCGGTTTCCGTGAGGAACCGCGTGCCAAGTTTCTTCAGCCCAGTCTGACCCGCTTTCGCATGTCGCTCGCCGATCTCGGGGTCGAACTTGCCGAAACACTTCTCGCGACCATGCCGGCCTATGCCGCGCACTATCCGGCAAGTGCCCGCAATACCATCTGGCCGCTCGAACTCGTTCCCGGCGAAAGCGACGCGTTCATACTCAAAGCGTGAAAGTTCTGCCCATGCAGCCCCGCGATCTCTTGAAGAGCATGTTTTCGGCCGCAGTCCAGGCAGCCGATCCCCTGACCGGGATAAAGGCTCACCTTCCCGCAAAGCCACAGGGAAAAACCGTCGTCATTGGTGCCGGCAAGGGCGCGGCGCAGATGGCCGGGGCACTCGAGACCGTCTGGGACGGCCCCATCGAGGGGATTGTGGTGACGCGATACGGCTATGGTTGTGAGACGAAACACATAAAAATCATCGAGGCGTCGCACCCGGTTCCCGACGACGCAGGGCTGGTCGCCGCCCGGCGCCTGGTCGCTGCCGTCAGTGACCTTACCGCCGACGACCTCGTCATTGCCTTGATCTGCGGTGGCGGCTCGGCGCTACTGCCCGCACCCCCAGAGGGTATGACGCTGGAGGACGAGATCGCGGTCAACGAGGCGCTCCTCGCCTCCGGCGCGCCGATCTCGAGTATGAATGTCGTGCGAAAACATCTGTCCACCATCAAGGGTGGGCGGCTCGCCGCGGCAACCAAGGCCCGCGTCGTCAGCCTCATTGTGTCCGACATTCCGGGCGACAATCCCGCCTATGTCGCATCGGGCCCGACGGTGCCGGACGGCTCGACCCGCCACGACGCGCTGGCGATCGTCAACCAGTACAAGCTCGCCCTGCCGCAAGCGGCCGTCGCGCATCTGTCATCGCCAGCGGCGAATGCTCCGCGTCCCGATGACCCTCGCTTTATCCGAAACGAGCACCACGTCATCGCCTCTGCCAGTGTCTCGCTCGAAGCGGCTGCCGCAGTCGCGCGATCGCACGGCATAACGCCCGCCATCCTGTCCGATTCGATCGAGGGCGAGGCGCGCGATGTCGCGCTGGTTCATGCCGCGATCGCCAGGGAAGTCCTCGGCAAGGACAGGCCATTTGCAAAGCCCGCCGTCATCCTGTCTGGTGGAGAAACGACGGTCACCCTGCGAGGCAAGGGGGGCAGGGGAGGCCGCAACGGAGAGTTTGCGCTTGCCATGGCCCTGGCGATCGATGGGCACGATCTCCACCTCCTCGCTGCCGATACCGACGGCATTGACGGCTCCGAAGATAATGCGGGCGCGTTCGCGGACGGGCAGACCGTCACGCGTCTTCGCGACGCTGGCCTTGATCCCAGACGCCTACTTGATGGCAACGACAGCTATAGCGGCTTTGCGGCGATCGGTGATCTTTTCGAGACCGGTCCGACGGGCACCAACGTCAACGACTTCCGCGCCATATTGATCGTCTGACCTCCTCAGTTGTCGATTCCGGCTTGGCGCGCCCGCCTATGTGAGAAGTGCGCCATTCTCGACTTCAATCGCGCCTATATTTTTTCATGCTGCGCTGCGATAACACCCAGCCTAAATGCCCGCATTTCCACGTGTTTTCCGCAGCATTCATGCCGCCATATCGCACTATTGACATCAAGAAACGTTTCCGCTTAGTATCGTAAACGTTTACGGGACACGTTTCGGGAGGAAAACCGGAAACTGTCCACCGGAGGAAATCGTGACATTGAATGCCGTTCTCTGCGGTTGCGGAGCCATGTCCAAGGGCTGGTTGCGCGCCATCAAGGAAACCCCGGCTCTCGCAGCCGAAATCGAGGTCAAGGGCCTCGTTGACGTCAACCCGGCGGCAGCTGACAAGCTTGCCGAGGAATTCGGACTGACCGATGCCGTGATCGGCACCGACCTTGCCGACGTCATTGCCAAATCCAAGGCCGATATCGTCTTCGACGTGGTCATCCCGACCGCGCGCTTCAACGTCGTTTCGACCGCGCTGAAGGCGGGTTGCCATGTGCTCAGCGAAAAGCCGATGGCCACATCGCTCGCCGATGGCGCCGCGCTGATCGACCTTGCTGCCGAGACCGGCAAGATCCACGCGATCATCCAGAACCGCCGCTTCATCTCCGGCGTGCGCCGCATGCGCCGCTTCGTCGAGAGCGGTGCGATCGGTGACATCACCGCCATCCATTGCGACTTCTTCCTCGCGCCGCATTTCGGCGGTTTCCGCGAGGAGATGCAGAATGTGCTGCTGCTCGATATGGCGATCCACACCTTCGACGCGGCTCGCTACGTCGCCGACAAGAAGCCGCTTGCGGTCTACTGCGTCGAGCGCAATCCGAAGGGGTCGTGGTACCAGCATGGTGCATCGGCCAACGCGACCTTCGAATTTGCCGACGACGTGGTCTTCACCTACCGCGGCTCCTGGTGCGCCGAAGGCGAGCGCACGAGCTGGGAGAGCCAATGGCGTCTCGTCGGCTCCAAGGGAATGCTAAGCTGGGACGGTGAAGAGACCTTCCGCGCTGCCGTTGCTGGCACGGAACCGGGCCTGTTGCACGGCTTCACGCCAGTTGACGTTCCGGCACCCGCACATGATGAAGAGACGCACGGCCATGCCAGCGTCATTGCCGACTTCGTGGCAGCTATCAAGACCGGCAAGACGCCGGAAACCGTCAGTTCAGACAACATCCGAAGCCTGGCCATGGTCTTCGGCGCGATCGAAAGCGCCAAGACCGGCAAGCGCATCGAAATTTCAGCATAAGGATCGAGATTGTGAGCAACCCCGCCAAGTCCATTCGTGTCGGCACCATGGTCAGCGCCTCCAAGGGCGGCGCCGATAAGCGCATCGGCCAGATCGCCGACCTGGGCTTTGAAAGCTTCGAACCCTTCTTCTGGCAGACCACCAACGGCCAGGATCTCGCAGAGCTCGGCAAGCGTTCGCTTGAGGCGATCGGTGATCGCGACATCACCATTTCCACGCTCGGCATGTTCGGCAATCCGCTGGAGACCACGGCAATCGATCTGGACACGCTGCAGGGCTGGAAAGACTGCATCGACAACGCGCATCACTTCGGCGCCACCTGCGTGGCCGGCTTTACCGGCCGTATCCGCAACAAGCCGCTGACGGACAGCCTGCCGCGCTACAAGGAAATCTGGAGCGAGCTTGCCAAGCGCGCTGCCGACAAGGGCGTGAAGATCGCCTTCGAGAACTGCGCGATGGACGGCAACTGGGCAACCGGCGACTGGAACATCGCTCACAACCCCGACGCCTGGGAACTGATGTTCAACGAGACGCCGGATGACAATATCGGCATCGAGTGGGAACCCTGCCACCAGATGGTCTATCTGATCGACCCGCTGCCGCAGATCCGCAAATGGGCGTCGAAGATTTTCCACGTCCATGGCAAGGACGCGACGATCCGCTGGGATGTCATCAAGGAGCATGGCATCTTCGGCAAGGAAAAGTTCGTTTTCATGCGGACCCCGGGCTTCGGCGACAGCAACTGGACCGACATCATTTCCGAACTGCGCCTTGCCGGCTGGTCCGGTTCCATCGACATCGAGGGCTGGCATGATCCGGTCTACCGCGATGCGCTTGAAATGACCGGTCAGGTTCATGCACTGAATTACTTGAAGCATGCCCGGGGCGGCGATTTCGTCGTCGATCCGGTCTGATAGTATCGCGGCCGGCGAGGAGGAATCGCCGGCCTTCGACAGGGATAACCACAAAGGAGGAGAACTATGGGTATCCGCAAGTTTGCAATGATCGGCGCCTTGGCGCTCGCAGGCGTCTCGCTCTTCGGTCTCGCAGCGAGGGCCGAAGACGTCACCTTGACCGTCTGGTCGCTGGACAAGGACATCCAGCCAGCACCGAACCTCGTCAAGGAATTCAATGCCCAGAACAACGGCATCAAGATCGAATACCGCCTGATCCAGTTCGATGACGTCGTCACTGAAGCGATGCGCGCCTATGCCACTGGCCAGGCTCCCGACATCATCGCGGTCGACAATCCTGAACACGCGCTGTTTTCGTCGCGCGGCGCCTTCCTCGACCTGACGGACATGATCAAGGCATCGTCGGTCATCAAGCCTGAAAACTACTTCCCCGGCCCGCTGAAGTCGGTCGAGTGGGACGGCAAGTACTACGGCATCCCGAAGGCGACCAACACGATCGCCCTCTACTATAACAAGGACATGTTCAAGGCGAAGGGTCTCGACCCGAACAAGCCGCCGCAGACCTGGGACGAACTCGTCGAGGATGCGCGCAAGCTGACGGATCCTGCCAAGAACGTCTACGGCCTAGCCTTCTCTGCCAAGGCGAACGAAGAAGGCACCTTCCAGTTCCTTCCCTGGGCGCAGATGGGCGGCGGCGGCTATGAGCACATCAACTCCGATGGTGCAGTCAAGGCGCTGACAACCTGGAAGACCATCATGGACGAGAAGCTTGCCTCCCCGGATACGCTGACCCGCGGTCAGTGGGATTCGACCGGCACCTTCAACTCCGGCAATGCCGCGATGGCCATCTCCGGTCCGTGGGAACTCGACCGCATGATGAAAGAAGCCAAGTTTGATTGGGGCGTCGCCCTGCTTCCGGTTCCGCACGAAGGCGCAGAACGCTCGTCGGCAATGGGTGATTTCAACTGGGCGATCTTCTCCAGCACCAAGCACCCGGCGGAAGCCTTCAAGGCGCTCGAGTTCTTCGCCTCGCAGGACGACAAGATGTTCAAGAACTTTGGCCAGCTGCCGGCCCGTTCCGACATCACCATCCCGGCGACCGGCGAAAAGCTTAAGGACGAGGCGCTGCAGGTGTTCATCGAACAGCTGAAGTACGCCAAGCCGCGTGGTCCGCATCCGCAGTGGCCGAAGATCTCCAAGGCAATCCAGGACGCTATTCAGGCTGCCCTGACCGGCCAGATGAGCCCGAAGGACGCGCTCGATCAGGCTGCTGACAAGATCAAGGCCGTGCTCGGCTAATCTCTCCCCGCATAACCGGATGGCCCTTGGGCCATCCCACCATTTCCTCCCGGCAGGGGCTGTCTTGAAGCGAGAGCGCAGGGCAGCCCCGTTCGGAGTATCGGAGGACCGATGAAAAGGATTCTTTCCAGCGTCAGGGACGGCCGCGGTTTCGACATCGCGCTTGTTACCTTTCCACTCCTGTTTCTCTTCGTGATGGCAGGTCTGCCGCTCATCTACAACGTCGTGATGAGCTTCCAGGAGGTTGACATGTTCAGCCTTGGAACCTTCTCGCGTCCCTTCGTCGGCTTTAGAAATTATACCGACCTTTTCGCACAGCCTGAAACCTGGCCGATCTTCCGCAACACGGTGATCTTCGTCGTCGGTTCGATTGCAGGCCAGTTCCTGATCGGCTTTGGTCTTGCGCTGTTCTTCTGGGTCAATTTTCCAGGCGCCTCATGGCTGCGCGGCCTGTTCCTGGTGTCCTGGGTCATGCCCGGCCTCGTCGTCGGCGCCATCTGGAACTGGATCCTGTCGGGCGACTTTGGTGTCCTCAACTTCATCCTGAAGGAGAGCGGCATCATCAGCAGCAACATCTTCTGGCGCTCGGATCCGCATTTCTCGCTCTATGCCGTCATTATCGCAAACGTCTGGCTCGGCACGGCCTTCAACATGATCCTGCTCTCGGTCGGCCTGTCCGGCATCCCGGGCGATCTGTATGAAGCGGCAGAACTCGACGGTGCCAACGCATGGCAGCGCTTCTGGACGATCACGCTGCCGATGATGCGCTCGACCATCGGTGCCATCGTCGCCCTCGGCCTGATCTTCACGCTTCAGCAGTTCGACCTATTCGCCGCGATTACCTCGGGCGGGCCGAACAACTCATCCAACGTCACGCAATACTGGGCCTGGGATTTGTCTTTCCGCCAATATGATTTCGCCAAGGGTGCGACGATCTCCGTCATCATGATCGTCTTCGTCATGTTCGCCTCGGTCGTCTATGTCCGTTCGACACGCCATGAGGTGCGCGGATGACCGAGACGACACGCAATCGCCTGATGCTTGTGATCGCCATCATCATGGCGGCGGTCTACCTCTTCCCGCTCTACTGGATGTACATCACGGCCCTGAAGAGCGGTTCGGAGATGTTTGCGACGCCGCCGAGCTTCTGGCCGAACCAGCCGCAGTGGGGTACCTACGGCGAAGTCTGGGAAAGCCGCGGCATGGCTCGCTACATGTGGAACTCCCTGGTCATCGCGATCGGCTCGGTGACGCTCATTACCGTTCTCGGCGTCGGCTGCGCCTACGTGCTGGCGCGCTATCGGAATGTCTGGGTGGATATCGGCCTGTTCCTGATCCTTATGCTGCAGGTCCTGCCGGCGTCACTCATGGTCACGCCTATCTTCGTGGGCTTCTCGCAGTTCGGCATGCTGAACTATCCGCGCATCGCCGTCATCATCGCGATCGCGGCAAAGAGTATGCCCTTCTTCGTCGTCCTCGTTCGCGCCACCTTCATGGCGGTGCCAATGGAACTCGAGGAAGCAGCCCTGGTCGACGGCAACTCTCGCGTCGGCGCCTTCTTCAGCATCGTGCTGCCGCTTGCCCGAAACGGCATCCTCGTCAGCGCCATCCTCATCTTCATGCAGGCCTTCGGCGAATTCGTCTATTCGAAGTCGATGATCCAGGCGGCCGAGCTTCAGCCGGCGAGCGTCGGTCTCAATTCCTTCATGGGACCGAATACCAACGAGTGGAACAACATCATGGCCTACGCCACGATGTACGTGACACCGATCCTTGCCATCTTCGTTCTCTTGCAGCGCCGCATCGTATCCGGCCTCACCTCTGGAGCCCTCAAATGACCAATCAGATCGAGCTCAGCGGCGTTAACAAGCACTACGGCGCCTTCCATGCTCTCAAGAACATCAACCTCTCCATCGCCAAGGGCACGTTCGTCGCTCTCGTCGGACCGTCAGGCTGTGGCAAGTCCACCCTGCTGCGCTCTCTCGCAGGCCTTGAAAGCATTTCCGCAGGCGAGCTGAAGATTGCAGGCGAACTGATGACCAACGTGCCGCCGCGCAAGCGCGACGTCGCCATGGTCTTCCAGTCCTATGCCCTTTACCCGCACATGACGGTCGAGCAGAACCTGACCTACAGCCTGCGCATCCGCGGTGTCGCCAAGGCGGAAGCCAAGAAGGCAGCGGAAGAGGTCGCGGCGACCACCGGCCTGTCGCACCTGTTGAAGCGCTACCCGCGCGAACTCTCGGGCGGCCAGCGCCAGCGTGTCGCCATGAGCCGTGCCATCATCCGTCATCCCAAGGCGTTTCTCTTCGATGAGCCGCTGTCGAACCTCGACGCCGCCCTGCGTGTCCACATGCGCAAGGAAATCCGCGCCCTGCACGACCGCCTGAATGCAACCTCGGTCTACGTCACCCATGACCAGATCGAGGCCATGACCATGGCCGATCACGTCGTCGTCATGCGCGAAGGCATCATCGAGCAGCAGGGCCGCCCGCTTGATCTTTATGACACGCCCGCCAACAAGTTCGTCGCCGGCTTCATCGGCTCGCCGGCCATGAATTTCATTCCGGCGGTTGTTGCCGAAGATGGTAGCAGCGTCACGATCGATCTCGGCACGGTAAAACACACCTTGTCGGTCGATCACCAGCTGCAGCCGGGTCGCAAGGTCACGCTCGGCGTTCGCCCGGAGCACATCACCATCACCTCGCCGGGGCAGGGGACATTCGATGTTCCGGTCGGCGTCGTGGAATCGACTGGATCCTCGACCTTTGTGACGGCGGAAACGACCCCCGAATTGACGATCGTCGAGACCGGGCGCGGCAATGCGCGCGCCGGCGAGACCATCGGGATCAGCGTCAATGCCGCCCAGCTCCATCTCTTCGACGAGACGAGCGGCATCCGCATCTAGTGTAAAGCGAGCGGCGGCTCCTAAACCGGGCCGCCGCATTGCAAGAGCTCAGCGTCCGCCTTCGATTTTCCGGTGGCGCTGATTGATGCCCCCCGCGCCATAAGGGTAGTCAAAGGGATGTGGCGCGCTGATGTCCGTGAGTTTCGACATTTCCTCCTCGGAAAGCGCAAGCTTGCCGGCGCCGAGGTTGTCTGCCAGCTGCTCCGTCGTGCGCGCGCCCAGGATAACCGACGTGACAGCCGGGCGAGCCAGCGTCCACGCAAGCGCCACCTGCGCCATGCTGACGCCGCGTGACTCGGCGATCTCTTCCACCGCTTCGATGATCGCCCAGGTCCGCTCCTGCGCATTGCGCTGGGCATAGGATTCCATACCGCGGCTGGGATTTTCGCCGAGACGCGTCGCTCCCTTCGGCATCTGGTCGCGCTTGTATTTTCCGGTCAGCCAGCCGCCGCCCAGAGGCGACCACGGCAAGAGTCCCATTCTGGCATCCTGGCAAGCAGCCACAATCTCCAGCTCGATATCGCGTACGAGCAAGCTGTATTGCGGCTGCAAGGTCACGGGGCGTGTATAATTCCGCGCCTTGGCAATCTCGACTGCCTTGGCGATATGCCAACCGACGTAGTTGGAGAAGCCGTAATAGCCGATCTTTCCTGCCGAGACCGCGTCATCGAGGAAGCGCAACGTTTCCTCGATCGGGGTTAGCGCATCCCAGGCATGCATCTGATAGAGATCGATGTGATCGACACCGAGCCGCTTCAGCGAGTCATCGAGCGCCTGGTTGAGATGCCGCCGCGACAGACCGATATCGTTGGGTCCCGACCCCATCGGAAACCGCCCCTTGGTGGCGATCACCGCCTGTCGCGCCTCCGTCGGACGCGCCTTCAGCCAGCGGCCGATGATCTCCTCCGATACACCGGCGCTATAAACGTCGGCGGTATCGATGAAATTGCCGCCCCAGGCGAAATAGGCGTCGAGGATCTTATGCGAGTCCTCTTCGCTTGCCTCCGCGCCAAATGTCATCGTGCCCAGGCAAAACGACGTAACCACTGCCCCGCTGGGGCCGAGCTTGCGATAATCCATGAAACATCCTCCTAGCTTGCGACCATCCCTCAACGCTGAGCGTCAGGTCGCGGATCCACTCGTCGTCGTTTCCTCCAGAACCTCATCCGGAATATCGTCGAACGAAGCGTAATTGAGATGGTAAAGGCGGGAATAGAGCTTGCGGTTCGTCATCAGCTGCTGATGGTTGCCGCTCTCGATCAGTTCCCCATTCTGCAGCACGATGATGCGATCGGCCTCGCGGATCGTCGCCAGCCGGTGGGCAATCACCAGGCCGGTGCGATTTTCCAGGAGCTTCACCAGTGCTTTCTGGATCAGCATCTCGGTATAGCTATCGATATTGGCGGTTGCTTCGTCCAACACCAGGATCTTTGCGTCGGCCACCAGCGCGCGAGCAAAGGACAGCAACTGTCTCTGCCCGAGCGAGAGATTGCCGCCGCGCTCTCCAAGCATGCTGTCATAGCCCTCCGGCAAGCGCATGATGAACTCATGCGCGCCCACCGCCTTGGCGGCCTCGATCACCTGCTCGCGCGTTGCGTCGAGCTTGTGATAGCGGATGTTCTCGAACACGGTGCCAGTGAACAGGAAGGGTTCCTGCAGCACCATGGCGATCTGGTCACCAAGTGAATCCTGCGTCAGCCTACGAACGTCGTGGCCACCAACCAAAACCTGTCCCTGCTGAACATCATAGAAGCGGTGGATCAGCGACATGCAGCTCGACTTGCCGGAACCGGTCGGGCCGACAAGAGCCACGGTTTCCCCCGGCTTGACCTTGAAGCTGACGTGCTTCAGCACCGGGTGCTGCGGATTGTAGCCGAAGACCACATCCTTGAATTCGACCGACCCATCCATGTCCTTCGAGAGCGTGACGGCGTCGGGCGCATCCTTGATGTTCACCGGAACATCGAGCACCTCGGTCAGCCGCTGGCCGGACGCCATTGCGCGCTGCATCACGGAGTACTGCAGTGTCAGCGAACGGATCGGGTCGAAGAAGCGCTGAATGTAGAACAGGAAGGCAACGAGGACACCGACGTCGAGCGCCTGATTGAGCACACGGGCCCCGCCAACGACGATAACCAGCGCCATGGCGATGCCCGTGAGGGAATCGACGATCGGAACCATCACCTGCGCATAGCGCGCCGCCGTCAGATGGGTCTGAAGATTGGCCTTCGCCTTGTCATCGTAGAGCGTGAAGTTGATCCGCTGCCGGTCCATTCCCTGCACTGCACGCACGCCATGGATCGCTTCGGCCAAGGCACCGTTCGCAACCGAGTTCGTCTCGTGCGCCGCCATGAAGGACTTTCGCGCCAGTGGTAGCCAGAAGAGGCGCACGATGAACAGGATCGGCAAGGCCGAAAGGGTCAGCAGACCGAGCTTGAAATCCAGGGAAAGCATGACGAAGACGATGCCGAACAACAGCGCGATGTCGCCGACCGACAGCACGGACGTCTCAAGGAATTCCTGCATCGAATTGACATCGCCCTGAAGGCGCGACATCAACCGGCCGACTTCGGTCTTGTCCATGAAGGAGAGCGACACCCGCTGGAGATGCGAAAACATCGCCTTGCGCATGTCGAACAGAACGTTTTCCGCGACACCCCCGACCAGCGTTTCCTGCGCGTAGCTGGCCGCGTAGTTGATAAGAATGGCGACGAGGAAAAGGATGATGGACCAGGTCAGCGCCGCATGGCTCCCACCGCGCTGCATGCCATGGTCGATGGCATAGCGAATGATCAACGGGATCAGAAGCTGCATCGCGGTAAAAGTCAGCACCGCCACCACCGACCACATGATCTGGCGCTTATAGGGATGAACGAATGCCCATATGCGTTTGATAATGTTGCCATCAAAGGCCTTGCCGAACATCTCCTCCTCGATGCGCTGCGAGCCGACGACCGCGCGCGGCGGGCGGCGTCCATCGTCGCGAACGTCGGAGCGTTCGGTCTCAAGTTCCTCGGCCATTCCATTCCTCCCTAGGCGCTGAGGGCGTCGTCGCCCGGTCGCACCTGCAGATCATAAAGTGCCTTGTACCGCCCCCCAGCGGCCAAAAGCTGTTCGTGGGTGCCGCGCTCGACGATCTCGCCGTTCTCGAAGAAGAAGATCTGGTCGGCGTGCATCAGCGAGCTCAGGCGATGAGCGACGATTATGGTGACGCGGTCGGCCGCGTATTTGCGCATGGCGGCGCGAATGCGCTGCTCCGTCGCGGCATCGATGGCCGCGGTCGAATCGTCGAACACCATGACGGCCGGCTTCAACATCAACGCGCGCGCTATCGACAGGCGTTGACGCTGGCCGCCGGACAGCGACACGCCGCGCTCGCCGACGACAGTGCCGTAGCCCGTCGGCAGGCCGAGGACGTAGTTGTGAAGCTGCGCGCTTTCGCTGGCGCGCTCGATCCGCCCCTCCTTCGCCCATGGGTCGCCGTAGGCAATGTTGTTCTCGATCGTCGTCGTGAACAGGAAGGAATCCTGCTGGACGACGGCAATCGCCCGACGCAGCGACTGGAGTGTCGCCTTGCGAATGTCCTGGCCATCGAGGGTGATCCGGCCAGCCGTTACGTCATAAAAGCGCGGAATGAGATGCGCGAGCGTCGATTTCCCGCTCCCCGGAGGACCGACGATACCGATCGTCTGGCCGCGCTTTGCTTCGAACGAAATGCCGCGAAGCACGTCGTGGGTGGGCGAGCTCGGATAGGCAAATCCGACGTTTTCGAAGCGCAACGTGCCTTCGGTCAGCGCCAATTCCTTTGCGCCGGGTTCGTCGCGGACCGCAATCTCAAGATCGAGCAGATTGAACAGCCGGGTACCGCAGGTGGATGCGCGGGCAAAGGCGTTGACCATCAGGCCGAGCTGGCGCACCGGCATCTGCAGGATCGTCATGAAGGTCAGGAACGAGGCAAGCGTGCCGACCGTAATCTGCCCCGACATCACCTTTCCGCCGCCGACCCATAGCACCAACCCCATGGCTGCAAAGAACGAGAAGGTCATGGCACTGGTGTTGACCACGCGGATGCCGACGCGCTGGTGGGCGAGCGTCAACGCGTTCTTAGAAGCCGCTTCGAACTTCATCATTTCATAGGCCTGCGCCGCAAAGGCGCGCACGACGCGGATGCCGCCAAGGTTTTCTTCCATGATGCGGGTCAGCACCGAGAGCCGTTCCTGCAGATCGAGCCAGGTCGCGCGCAACCGAAGCTGCGTTATCGAGGAGCGCCAGGCGACGAAAGGCACGAAACTCAAGGCAAGCAGGCCCAGCACCACGTCGGTCGACAAGAGCATATAGGCGCCGATACCGATCAGCATGGTGAGCAAAATCATGCGGACCAGCGCGGTGGAGAAGTACATGCGCACGCCTTCCAGGTCGAGCAGCCCCACCGTAATCAGGTCGCCGGAGTGGACGCTGTCGTGGAAGCTGAAGGAAAGGCGCTGGATTTTCTCGTAACAGGCAAGGCGCAGCTCATAGCCCATATGGTGGCCGACGCTCTCGCTGTAGTAGTTCTGGACCATCGTGAACAGGCCGCGTAGCACGCTTGCACCAAGCAGCAGCAATGCCGTCGTCAAGAGTGCGTCCTGGGCGATCTGCCCAGCCGCGCCGCCTTCCATGGCGACCTGCGTGTTGTCCACGGCGCGTCCGAGCAGGCGGGGGATCATCAGCTGGAAGGTGGATGCGATAAGGGTCGCGCCGATGGCGAGACCTGATTGCCAAGGGTGGCGAAAAGCCATGACCGTGATGCGGACAAGCGTATAGAGGCCTTTGCCCCAGCCTGCCGCAGTCGCTTTCGCCATCGAAGCCGAAGGCTTCGTCACGCGTGTTAAAGCATCGCTGCTCACAGTATGATTCCAAAACAGAGGTGTGGTCGGACGCTGACCTGAACGGCAGTAGATCCATGGACCAATTGGTTAGCGCACTTACTTTTGACGATTCGAATCGGGCATTCAAGTAAACAATTCACCAGTTGGTTATTTTATCGTGAGTGTGTCGCGCCGATGCCTGAGCGAACGAGTATGCGGCGGCTCCCGAGCCCCCGGCTACAAGGGTCGGAAGCGTCCCTCCGAACAAAAGCCTTGCCAACCCGCCGATTTCGAGCTTTCATACACTACCATTTCAATAGACTTTGCGTCGATTGAACTGCCGCCAATAGGTTGAGCGTTGGCTGACAAGGCTCCGACAGTGCCAAGCGGCAGGATGCGCTAAGGCGCCGGAAGACTTTCTCGACGCGTGAATGGCGACGCGTTGAACCCATGATCGAGACACGATGCGGATGAGCCGCAGGGGAGTTGAGATGACGGTTCAGGGACTTTTTTCTACCAGGTCGAAAGCGGCGGGACGCATCAGTTCCCTACCGCGCATTGCCATCGTCGGTCGCGGCTTTTCGGGAATGATGGCGGCCATCGCATTGATGAAGTCGGTGCGCACGCCATTTCACCTGCAGCTGTTCGATCCCAATTCGTCGGTCAGCGGCGGCGAGGCGCTGGCATCGACCCGGTCCTCCACCATCCTCAACACCCGTGTGCGCGATCTGTCGGTGGCCACAGGAAATGCCGATGATTTCAACGATTGGCTCTGTACCAACGCGGAATTCCGGGCTGCAGTGCCTGCCGCGATCCCGGGCTTCCGCCAGATATTCGTGCCCAAGCAGCTTTTCAGCGATTACGTCTATCGACGCTTTGCCGATGCACTGTCGGCCCGCAAGGACATTACCGTCCAGGTCTGCCACGAGCCTGTCGTAGCCATCCGCAGGAGCCACGGCGACCGGTTTCTCCTCGAAAGCGCAAACCCTGCAAATCCCCTGTTCGACACTGTGATCCTTGCGACCGGCTACGGCCTTCCGGCCAACGACATACCTGAGCCCGAGCCATCGCCCATCAGGGCCCAGCGTCTTGTTGCCCGGCCGCACACCGTGCTTTGCGGCAGCGGCATCCGGGTCGTCGATCAATTGCTGCAGTTGCGCGATGCCGGCTATACCGGGCAGATCACCATCATTTCGAAGCACGGCTTCCTGCCGCAGAGCCACACGCCCAACTCGGCCGATCCGGTCTTTCCCGCGGACGAGCTGCCGCAGGACCTGCCAGATATCGTTCGCTTTATCCGCGCGGCCTGCCGCCGGGCGGAAGAGGATGGGCATAGCTGGCAGGCGGTCATGAATGGCCTGCGCAAACATGCAAGATCACTCTGGCGCTCGCTGCCTGCCAGACAGAAGCACCAGTTCAACCGGCACCTGCGCGCAATTTACGACAGCCACCGCAACCGCCTGCCGGAAGCCATGTATGCGCGGCTGCGCAGCGAACTCGCCGACGGCAATACCGTTCTTCGACGCGGCACCGCGGGCAGAAGAGGACTGAGCGGCATGTTCTTCCGCCCGGCCGGCTCCTCAACGGAGGAGGTCATCCACGCCGAGCGCATCGTCGACTGCCGGTGTCGGGCACCCGACCTGAACTCGCTGCTGATGCGCAGCCTGTTGGCTGAAGGGCTGGCGGCGCGCGATGAGCTTTCACTCGGCCTTGCGGTCAATCAACGTGGCGAACTGTGCCTCGAGGGAGGCTCGATCACGGACGGGATCTTTGCAATCGGCCCACTTGGTCTTGGCAGCCTGCCTGACATCGACCTCGTCCCGGAGATCGTCAGCCAGGCCTACGCCGTTGCCGAAGCGATGGAGAAAAGGTTCTACCCGAGAAGCAAGGTGGTCTGATCAGGTGCGACGCGAGCGTCGTTCGCTGCGAACCACGAAAGCCAGCAGGCCTGCCGCCATGATCGCGAGAATGAACCAGGTGATCGCATAGACGAGGTGGTTGTTCGGGAATGAGGTCTGCGTCAGGCCACCCACCGGCAGACCACCGGGATTGGGCGTTGCATCGGCATCGATGAAATAGGGCGCGACGTCGGAAACATGCCGTTGTTCTGCAATCGCTGCCACATCACGCGCGTACCAGCGGTCATTGGCCGGATCGTTCGACTTGATCAGCGTCCCTTTAGGCTCGGTGATCCGAAGCAGGCCGGTGATCCTGACCGGACCCGAGACCTGGCCTTCAGCGCGCGAAGCCGGATCGCGTTTTTCCGTTGGAACGAAGCCGCGGTTGATCAGGATAGACGTTCCGTCGGCGAGCACCAGCGGCGTCAGGACCCAATAGCCGGGCCCAAGGGTGGTCGACGCGTAGACCAGCGTCTCCTTGTCATGAGCGAAGGTCCCCTGCGCGGCAACGCGGCGATATTCGTCGTCGGCGCGGTTGACCCCGTCCCATTGGGCGCGGGCGGGAGCATCGACGGATTCTGCATGAACTCGCTGGTCGACGCGCGCAATCAACGCCTCTTTCCAGGATAGACGTTCCACCTGCCAATAGCTCAACCCGAGCAAGGCAGCGATCAATAGCGCCATCAGGCCGCAAAACAGTGCCAGGCCGATGATCGAATGCTGTTGTTGTGCTTTTGGGGAGGTGGGATTGGTCATATCCAAAACCGTAGCGGGCGGCGTTTCCGCCGCCCGCCTCTGCCATTACGGCATGTTCTTCATCATTTCCGGGCTCATCGGCATCATGTTGGTATTCAGATGATGCATGACCCAGAGCGAACCCGAAAGCGCGATTGCGACGAGGAGAAGCGTGAAGATCAACGCCATCATCGTCCAGCCGCCTTCCGAACGCGGATTCATGTGCAGGAAGAAGACCATGTGCACGACGATCTGGATGGCGCCGAGGCCCATGATCCAGGCGGCCGTGACCGCATGGTTGTCGAAGACATCAGCCATGACCATCCAGAAGGGGATGGCCGTCAGGATAACCGACAGCACGAAGCCGATGACATAGCTCTTCAACGTGCCGTGGGCAGCCTCGTGTCCGTGGCTGTGACCATGATGGGCTTCGTGAGCATCCTCATGTGCGGGTGCGTGCGAACTCATCCGAGTACTCCCATAAGATAGACGAAGGAAAAGACGCCGATCCAGACAACGTCAAGGAAGTGCCAGAACATCGACAGGCACATCAGGCGACGACGGTTTTCCGGGATCAGGCCGTGCATCGAAACCTGGACCATCAACGTGATGAGCCAGATGATACCGAAGGTGACGTGCAGTCCGTGGGTGCCCACCAGCGTGAAGAAGCAGGACAAAAACGCACTGCGGGACGGGCCTGCACCTTCGTGGATCAGATGCGAGAACTCATACAGTTCCAGTCCGAGGAAGGCCGCGCCGAAGAGACCGGTAACAGCCAGCCAGAACAGGGTCTCTGCCTTTTTCTGACGCTCCATCTGCAGCATGGCGAAGCCATAGGTGATGGAGGACAAAAGCAGCATCGAGGTATTGATTGCCACCAGCGGCAGATCGAACAGATCCGCCGGCGACGGCCCGGCCGCATAATTGCGACCGAGGACGGCGTAGGTTGCAAACAGCACCGCGAAGATCAGGCAGTCGCTCATCAGGTAGAGCCAGAAGCCCAGCATGGTGCTGCCTTCAGGATGATGCTCTTCCGTCATGTAGAATTCAGGCTTGTCGGCCTTGTCGATTGCAATATCGCTCATGGTCTTACACCTGCTCGGCAAGCAGCGTCGTGCGCTTGCCTTCCGTTTCGATGACCTCTTCCGCGGGGATGTAGAAGTCACGCTTGTAGTTGAACGTATGGCCGATCGAGATCGCAATCATTGCGACGAACGAAAGTACCACCAGCCACCACATGTACCAGATCATCGCGAAGGCGAAGACCACGCTGATGCCGCCGAGGATGACACCGGTGCCGGTGTTCTTCGGCATGTGGATCGGCTTGAAGCCTTCCAGCGGGCGGGCGTAGCCGCGTCCCTTCATGTCATACCAGCTGTCGTGGTCATGCACGACCGGCGTGAAGGCAAAGTTGTAGTCCGGCGGCGGCGAAGACGTCGACCATTCCAGCGTACGCGCATCCCACGGGTCGCCCGTGGTGTCACGCAGCTGATCGCGCTTGAGGTAGCTGACGACGAGCTGGATCAGGAACGAAGCAATACCGATCGCAATCAGCACTGCACCGAAAGCAGCGATGATGAACCAGATCTGCAACGAAGGATCCTCGAACTGCGACACGCGACGGGTCACGCCCATCAGGCCGAGCACGTAGAGCGGCATGAAGGCGAAGTAGAAGCCGATCAGCCAGAACCAGAAGGACATCTTGCCCCAGAACGGATCGAGCTTGTAGCCGAACGCCTTCGGGAACCAGTAGGTCACGCCTGCCATGAGGCCGAACACCACACCGCCGATGATGACGTTGTGGAAGTGGGCGATCAGGAACAGCGAGTTGTGCAGCACGAAGTCTGCCGGCGGAACGGCAAGGAGAACGCCGGTCATGCCACCGATGACGAAGGTGACCATGAAGCCGATCGTCCACAGCATCGGTACTTCGTAGCGGATACGACCGCGATACATCGTGAACAGCCAGTTGAACATCTTCGCCCCCGTGGGGATCGAAATGATCATCGTGGTGATGCCGAAGAACGAGTTGACGCTTGCACCCGACCCCATCGTGAAGAAGTGGTGCAGCCACACGAGGTAGGAGAGGATGGTAATGACGACGGTCGCATAGACCATCGAGGCATAACCAAAGAGGCGCTTTCCGCAGAAGGTTGCAACGACTTCCGAGAAGATACCGAAAGCCGGCAGCACCAGGATGTACACTTCCGGGTGACCCCAGATCCAGATGAGGTTCACATACATCATCGGATTGCCACCAAGGTCGTTGGTGAAGAAGTTGGTACCGGCGTAGCGGTCAAGCGAAAGCAGCGCAAGCGTTGCCGTCAGAACCGGGAAGGTCGCGACGATGAGTACGTTGGTGCAGAGCGACGTCCAGGTGAAGACAGGCATCTTCATCATGGTCATGCCGGGAGCACGCATCTTCACGATCGTTGCGATCAGGTTGATCCCCGACAGCGTCGTTCCGATACCGGCCACCTGCAGGCCCCAGATATAATAGTCGACCCCAACCCCAGGGCTGTAATCGGAACCCGACAGCGGCGGATAGGCCAGCCAGCCGGTCTGCGCGAATTCGCCGACGAACAGCGAAATCATGATGATGATCGCGCCTGCCGTCGTCATCCAGAACGAGAAGTTGTTCAGGAAGGGGAAGGAAACGTCGCGCGCACCGATCTGCAGAGGAACCACGAAGTTCATCAGACCCGTGACGAACGGCATGGCCATGAAGAAGATCATGATGACACCGTGGGCGGTGAACACCTGGTCGTAGTGGTGCGGCGGCAGATAACCCGCCGATCCGTTGAAGGCCAGCGCCTGCTGCAGACGCATCATGATGGCATCGGAGAAACCGCGCAGCAGCATCACGAGCGCCAGGATGACGTACATGATGCCGATCTTCTTGTGATCGACGCTGGTCAGCCAATCGTTCCAGAGATAGCTCCAGAGCTTGAAGTAGGTAATGAGACCCAGAACAGCGATACCGCCGAGCGCAACCGCCGTGAACGTCGCGACCAGAATCGGCTCGTGATAGGGGATCGCTTCTAGGGTCAACCGGCCGAAGATGAACTTCAGAAGGTCAGGATTGGAAAACATGGAATAACCCGTTCATTGATGTCTTATCGACGCAAAGCGCCAGGTCTAGTTGTTGGTCTGCGGAGCAGGAGTTGTTTCGCCGGTGCTCTGGTTCATCCCGGGTATGCTATGCCCGTCATGCTGCATTCCCGGCATGTTCTGCATGTCGTCGGCCTGGCCGGCGTCGCTGGCATTGCCTGCGGCGGGTGCCGCTTCGGTGTTGCCCCGACCTTCGGTCGCTGGCGCAGCTGCACCGTGGGCGCCTTCGTTACCGTCGGCATGGCGATCGTCGTATTTGAGCTTCTCGCGGTTTTCGGCGCTTTCCTTGCCGCCGCCGCCCATCATGTCGATGTGCATCATCTCGTTCATGCACATCTTGCCCGGTGCCGCGCACATGTTCAGGATCGCATTGAAGAGATCCTTGTCGGCAGACGCGAAGTAACGCACCGGCTCGCGCTCACTCGGACGCTCAAGCTTGAGGTAGGTATCACGGTTCAGCGCCGTGCCCTGTGACTTCACCTGTGCAACCCAGGCATCAAAGCCCTGCTGGTTGAAGCCGTGGAACTTGAAGCGCATGTGCGAGAAGCCCGCACCACTGTAGTTCGCGGAAAAGCCGTCGTAGACGCCTTCCTTGTTGATGACTGCATGCAGCTTGGTCTGCATGCCCGGCATCGCATAGATCTGCCCGGCGAGCGCCGGGACATAGAACGAGTTCATGACCGACGACGACGTGATCTCGAAATTGATCGGCACATCAACCGGCGCTGCCAGTTCGTTGACAGTCGCGATGCCGAGGTCCGGATAGAAGAACAGCCACTTCCAGTCGAGCGCGACCACCTGAACGGTCAGCGGCTTGGTATCGGCAGGGATGCTCCGCTCCGCATCGATTCGATCCAGCGGACGAAACGGATCGAGCTTATGGGTGCTGATCCAGGTAATTGCGCCAAGCGCGATGATGATCGCCAGCGGAGCGGACCAGATGACCACTTCCAGACGCGTAGAATGGTGCCACTCGGGATCATAGGTCGCAGCCGTATTCGACCGACGGTACCGCCAGGCGAAAAACAGCGTGAGGAAGATCACCGGAACAATGATCAGCAGCATCAGCACGGTCGATACGACGATAAGGTCGCGCTGTTGCATGGCTATGTCGCCCGACGGCGACATGACCACCAAATTGCATCCCGCCAGCGTCAGCAGCAGCGGCAGAATGAGGAGATGGCGGGAAAACTTCGGCAGTTTTTGCACGTCTCTATGCTCTTGTTGTTTCGTCCAAACCGCGACTAAAGCACTGTATCTGATATCAACATGAGGTGTTTGGTCGCAGTGCAGCAGATTTGCCGCACTGCGGGATAAGACAGGCTGCGCCCGATGTCAAAATCCTGATATCGGCTGGAAGGATTTTTTCGCAACCCAAGCACTTTTGAAGCGCTAATATATCCGCGCGAACCGCTCCGACCACCTTTTTCGCGGCGTTTTACGGCCAGCGGACCGTAATTTTTCATCCACACCTAATTTTGCGATCGGATGATGAACTATTTACTTCGACCGGACTTGATAAGCGTGCGGGTTTGTTCAAGACTCGCTATGAGGCGCTTTGCCGCAAGCGCCTTAACGAGGGAGGCGTTGAATGGCAAATGCATCACACTATGGACCGTCGTCCACGTCGATGGAACGCGACGCAAGACAAATTCACGCGGACAAGCCGATATCGCCCGGCAGTATCGCGATCGGTGTTATCATTGGACGCATGTCGGAATTCTTCGACTTCTTCGTCTATGGTCTCGCCTCGGTCCTGGTCTTTCCGCAGCTCGTATTCCCCTTCGCGCCGGATCGCCTGACAGGCACCCTTTATTCCTTTGCGATCTTCTCGCTGGCCTTCCTGGCGCGCCCCGTCGGTTCGGTTGTGTTCATGACCATCGACCGGCTTTACGGTCGCGGAACCAAGCTCACGATCGCACTCTTCCTGCTTGGCGGCTCGACGGCCTCCATCGCCTTCCTGCCGGGATATAACGAGATCGGTGCATGGTCGATTGCGCTTCTCGCACTCTTCCGGCTCGGGCAGGGCTTCGCGCTCGGTGGCGCATGGGACGGCCTTGCGTCGCTCCTGGCGCTGAACGCTCCGCAAAATCGCCGCGGCTGGTACGCGATGATTCCGCAGCTCGGCGCACCGATCGGCTTTGCGCTGGCAAGCATTCTGTTCGGCTATTTCATCGCCAACCTCTCCAGCGAGGACTTCCTGAGCTGGGGCTGGCGTTATCCGTTCTTTGTCGCCTTCGCGATCAACGTGGTTGCGCTGTTCGCGCGTCTGCGTCTCGTCATGACCACCGAGTTCGGCACGGCCCTGGAAAAGCATGAGCTGGAAGCAGCACCGCTTCGCGACGTGCTGCGCATCCATGGACGTGACATTCTCATCGGTGCCTTCGTGCCGCTGGCAAGCTTTGCGATGTTCCATCTGGTGACCATCTTCCCGCTGGGCTGGATGAGCCTTTACGGCAACCAGCCGATCGGCACCTTCATGGTCGTCCAGATTATCGGGGCAATGGTCGGCATCGTCGCCATCATCGCGTCCGGCCTGATCGCCGACCGTATCGGCCGCCGTGGACAGCTGGCAGTCTGCGCCGTCCTCATCGCAATCTTCAGCTTCATCGGCCCCATCCTGATTGGTTCCGGATCAGAAGGACAGGATGCCTTCGTCATCATCGGCTTTGGCGTTCTCGGTCTTTCCTTCGGCCAGGCTACCGGCTCGATCTCGTCGCGCTTCGGCCGTGGCTACCGCTATACGGGCGCCGCGTTCACGTCTGACCTTGCCTGGCTCGTCGGCGCCGGCTTTGCGCCGTTGGTTGCGCTCAGCCTGTCCAGCCGCTTCGGTCTGACCTTTGTCGGCTACTACCTGCTGTCCGGCGCCATCTGCACGCTCGCAGCGTTGGCATTCAGCAAGGCGCTCGAACAGCGAGATTGAGCGCACGCATCAAAGAAAAAGCCCGCCTGGATTGCTCCAGACGGGCTTTTCTGTTTCTCGAAAGATCGGTCAGGCGTTTTCCGGCTGGGGACGCTTCGCAGCCTTCGCCGCGGTCAGTTCCGCCGTCGTGTGGTTCAAGCGGTCAGCCAGAACGCGCATGATCTCGACGGCCATCTCCGGAAAATCGCTCAGCAACTTCAAGAAATGCTCCTTGCTGATCCGAAGGACTTCGAGCGCGGAGGTCGCGCGCACAGTCGCCGTTCGCGACACGTCGCAAAGGATGGCAATCTCGCCAACGATGGAATTGGGATCGACATCGGCAACCTTGATGTCGCCTGCCGGCGAATGCACCAGAATGTCGGCAGTACCGGAAAGAACGACATAGGCCGCATCGCCTGGGTCGCCCTGATGGAAAAGATCTTGACCTATCTTGTAGGTCATTCGATCCGAGGTGAAGGCCAAAAGCTTGAGCTTGGCCGGCGCGATCCTCGAGAAGATCGGCACCCGCCGCAGCATTTCGACTTCGTCTCTCAACAGCATGAGCGTACTTACCCCCTGCCGCACATCATCAGGTGCGCCTGCTAGAATTCCATTGCGCCCCTCGTAGGGCGCTCTTACGCCGCCCTATTAAGATATTACGATAACAGTTCCTTGAACATACCGTTTTGTTCCGAAAGTTCCGGAAAATTGCCGGCTTCAACCAGTGTTCCCCGGTCAAACAGCAAAATTCGATCAAAGATCTCGGCGAGCTTCGCGTTTGAAAGCACCCAGATGATGCCAGGGCGTTCGCCTTCCTTGTGGAGACCACGGACAATGTTGTGGGTGATCTGGTCCTGCAGTCGCTGGTCGAGCGCAGAAAGCGGACGATTGAACACGAAATAATCGGAGCGCCGGATGAGCGCGCGCGCTAGGTTGAGCTTCTGGCGCTGGGCCATCGTCAGACGCTTGCCGCCGGATCCGACGTCGAACTCCAACCCGATGGAGAGCACATCGTCAAACAGGTCGAGCGAGTCGAACAGATCGCCCATGATGGCACGGATGCGATCGGAGGCATCGGCCTGCTGGTAGGCGATGCGTCCGAACAACACGTTGTCCATCAGGCTGGCCGACGAAATGAAGTGTTCCGGATCGTAACGCTCGATGAGTGCGGCCAGATCGTCTGGAATGTTCTGATGGAATTGCTTTCGGGCGCTGACGATCTTGGCCATCAGCTCATCCGTCAGCAGACCGAAACGGTGACGAGGCTCGATATAGGCAAAGCTCAGCCGGATGATCGCCTGGCGCTCCTCCGGTGTCGCATCATCGAATCGCCGGCTCTGCAGCTTCTGGAGCAGTCCCTGATAGGTGGGAATGTCATCCGCCGTCATGAACGTCAGCTGCTGGAAGAACGGATGGTCCGGCGGCAGGTCATGGAAGAGCTCCACCGCGTTCTCGGCAATCTCGAGACCCATGGCGTACAGGTCATCGCTGAGACCGGTTTCGCGGAAGAGCGCCTGGAAATAGGGATGCGCCGCAAGCCGCCGATTGTTCATCATCGGCCGCTTCATCGAGCCGAAGAGCAGGTTCTCGCCAACTGTCGCCTGCGAGTTGTAGGCATCGAAGTCGAACGGCACGACGATATTGCCGAGCTCAGATTCCTCCATACGCTTACGCAACGCGGCACGCAGGTCGACGATGTGATCGGCAAGAGTGACGTGGATGCTTGTGTCAACGACCGAACGAAGAGCCAGATCCAAGACGCCCTCCGACATCAACACGGCATCAAGCACCGGCCGAATGGTTTTCAGGATGTCCTGCGGGCCCGTGGCGCCGGCCGCGCGGTAATCCACCCAGTCGCTATTCAGGTCAAGCGCAGGATTGCCTGCCTTTTGCGCTTCGATCGCATACCACTTGGCTTCAAGCGCTGCCTGATCGTCATAGCTGGGCGTCGTCAGTGGCGCGTGCTTCAATCCATAGAGCAGGTTGTCCAGCAACGTGCCGTGGAAGAAGTAGGTATCGGCGGATGCATAAGAGATCCGGCGCCCTGTAATCGATTCCGGAAGCTCCAGCAGATCCTTGCCGTCAATGGTGATACGCCCGGTATCCGGCCACACCAGTCGCCCGAGCGCCTCGGCGAAGGCCTCGATGCCGCTCGCATTGGGCCCGACGACGGCGACCGTCTCATTCGGCCGAATCTCAACCGAGACGTGGTCGACCAATCGCGCACCGCTATCGTCGCTGACGGTGAGGTTCGTCACGACAAGCGGATAGGCGAGGGGGCCGATTGCTTCGGTCGGAACCTCCTGGATCTTGCCGTCGATAAGCGGCTCGATGTTGAACTGCTCGTAGACCTGCTGATACTTGACCTGCACGTCCTGGCGCATCTGATCCCAGTCGATCAGTTCCTTCAGCGGCCCGGGAAGATCCTTGTAGGCGCTGATCACCGCCACCAGCTGCCCGATATCCAGGCGTCCCTGTAGCGCGAGATAGCCGCCGATGGCATAGAACAGAAACGGCGTGACCTGCGCCAGGAAGTTGTTCAGAAACTTGACCAGAAACTTCCACTGATAGAGGTCATAGCGGATCGAGAAGATCAAACCGAGCCGCGTCGCAATGTCCGCACGCTCCAGGTTCGAGGTATCGTTGCTGTGGATCGTCCCGATACCGTCAACGATTTCGCCGACGCGGCCGGACAGCTCCCGCGCTGTCAGCTGGCGCTGGCGACCGAGTTCAAGCAGCCGCTTTCTCATGCGGGGAATGACGACGGCCTGAACACCGACGATCGCAGCGGCAATCATTCCGAGCCAGAAATTCTGGATGATGATGAAAGCCAGTGCCGTCAGTGCTTGCCCACCGAGAAGGGCTGGCGAAACGAAGGCGTCGCCGGTGAAGCCGCCCATTGGCTCCACCTCGTCCTTGATCATCGTGGCAATTTCGGCGGATTTTACCCGCTTGAACTGGCTGGGCGGAAAGCGCAGCACCCTGTCGATCAGTTCGAAGCGAATGCGCCGGAGCATCCGTTCGCCCAATCGGCCCTTGTAGGTGTTGATGTAGAACTTGAACAATCCGTTGAGCACGACCAGCGCAAGGAAAACCAGGCTGAGCGCCATCAGCATCTGAAGACGGTCAAGCTGAATGCCTTGGAAGAACTCGACCTTGCCGATAACAGGGAAGGTGTAGGACAGATGAAAGAAGGTCTGGGTCGCGCCTTCGCCTTCGAAGCCGGAGCCCTGGATCGGGCCGTTGACGATCTGCTTCGGGAGGTCGAATGATAGGAAATACGGTATCATCGACAACGCTACGACAGTCAGAATCCAGAGCTGCTGCAGCCGCGTGTTCGACCAGATATAGCGCGCGAGGCTTTTTTCCATTGTTAACCGTCAATTGTCTGGAAACGCCGGGGGCCGCAATCCTGTAGCGAAACAGGGAAGGAACGCCGAGAACAAGATCATGCTGTCGACCACCGGATAGAATAACAAAAACAACGCGAAGCGACGTGCGTTGATCGCGCCGATTCCCGTTGGGATTCTTTTTATATCATAGGAATTTGATAAAGTGCGAGCGTTTCAGCCGGTCATTGCGCGAATGATCTGGGCTGTTGTGTTTGCACCATCAAGATCCAAGGGCACCGAGACTTTACGGGGGTGCGCAAGCGCAGTCTCGACCGCCTCGGCCACCATCTTTGCCGTCAGGCCGCTTTCCGGCAAAACGTCCGCCAGCCCCAACATCTGGAGCCGCTCGGCCCGCACGGTCTGCTCGGTTTCGCCCCCGGCCACGAACGGGATTAGGATCGCACGGCAATCGGTTTGCAAGAGGTCTCCGACCGTGTTGTAGCCGGCCTGCGAAATCGAAACGCGCGCACCACGCAGTAGAGACGGGAAGTCCTTGCGGAAGCGCACCAGCGTCACGTTGTCAGTCGCCTGCTGCGAAAGGGCAACGAAATCCGCCTCGGGAAGATTGGGACCGCTGATCAGCAGCCACCGCAACTCCTTCGGCAGATCGGCGGCCGCAGCGTTTACAGCACGCAGAAGATCCGATCCGACCGCCCCACCGCCGGCCGATGCGATGATGTCGAAGCGCTCGGTTGGTTCCGGTGCCTGGTCAGCCGCAACGATGCCGGTATAGCGGATTTTCGAGGCAATCTCCGACGTCAGCGGGAAGGTATCTTCGAGACGAACGAAGGCAGGATCGCCGTGCACAAGCACCGTATCGAAATGATTGCGAACAAGATCAACCGTTTCGGAATCGCGGCCGGGCTTTCTGTTTTCCTGCAGGATGTCGCGCACGGAACTCAGCAGTTTTGGCCGAGGGCTTGCCTTTTCGATGGCATCGAGAAGCGGCAGAATCTCGAAGCGCATCTGGCGACGACCAAACGGAAATGCCTCTATGATGACAACATCAGGCTTGGCTTCCTCAAAAGCGGCAAGCAGGAGATCGCGCCGCCGCTCCAGAAATACCGCGTCGGCATCAACACCATTTTTGTCGGCAAGACCGGAAAAACCGACATTGCTGGCCACAACAGGCGGCAGGGCCACGGTCTTGATCCCGTCTCCGGGGAAGCCGGGAACCGGCAAACCGCCGGTTACGACTGTTACATCGAAACCATTGCGCACCAACGCATTCGCGATACGGCTGGCACGCGCGATGTGGCCGATGCCCAGCAGATGCTGAACGTAAAAGAAAATGCGCGGTGCACTCATGCGGTCTTCCGCCATTCTTCCTCAAAGAGCTTGCTGAGCTGATCGATGCTTGAGTGGTAATCGAAATGCGCGCGCACGCGTTTTTCGGCTGCCTCGCCCAGCTTGAGACGCAGCGCCGGGTCGGCTATCGCCATATGAAGTGCCTTTGCCAGGGACTCGGGGCTTTCGGGAGGAACCACCAAGCCATTTTCGCCATGGATAAGGAGTTCCGGCACACCGGATACCGACGTGGAGATGCAGGGCAGGCGCTGGCTCGACGCTTCCACCAGAACGTTTGGCAATCCATCGCGATCGCCGTTTGCCGCAATCCGGCAGGCCAGCGCGAAGATATCGGCGCGGCGGTAGTGATCGAGCACGTCCTCCTGTGCGAGCGCACCCTTCCAGGTAGTCCGCTCCGCGATGCCCAACGTCGCTGCCATCGCCTTCAGCTTCGTCAGTTCGTCGCCTCCGCCGATATGCTCGAAACGCCAGTTCAAGTCCGCCGGCAAAAGCGCCAGTGCTTCAAGCAGCGTATCGTAGCCCTTCTTCTCGACCGCCCGGCCGACGGAGAGAATGAGAACGGGATCGACCGGATCACGACCGTTCCTGTGCGATCGCTGGCCTGGGAAAGAACCGAAGCGGCCGAGATCAAGACCATGATAGCTGAGATAGACGGCATCGGTGCGAGCCGTCAGCGTGCGCATGTGATCATAGCCGTTGCGCGTGCACGTAACGGTCCAGCGTGCGCTGTTGAGCTTCTCCCCGAGATCCCAATCCGGCGACGTCCAGATGTCCTTGGCGTGGGCCGAACACGTCCAGGGAACGCCGGTCAGAATGCTCGCATATTCGGTGACTGATGCGGGCGTGTGAATGAAATGCGCGTGCAGCCAACCGCCATTGTCCGGCCACTCGCGGGCCAGCACGAAAGCCTGCCCCAGCCGCCGGAAGCGGTTGCGGGAAATGTCGCGAGGCAGGTCCTTGAAGAACCGCTTCCAAAGCGCCTTCGCGCCGGGTCTTGAAAAGCTGTGAAACAGGCCCTTCAGCACCCGGATGGGTTCCTCATGCAGATATTCAGGCAAGTAGAGGACCTTGGCCTTTATCTCGTCGTGAACCGGATGCCGCTTCTTGTCGGTCGGGCGGCGCATCGAGATCAAGGTCAGATCGAAGCCGGCCTTTTCGAGACCAAGCAATTCCTGTGCGATGAAGGTTTCCGAAAGGCGTGGGTAGCCCTTCAGGACGACAAGGATATTCCGGCGGAGCGGCAACAGGGTGACTTTCACTCGGCACTGACAATGGAGAGATGGCGGCCGCGGCTGTCCAGCCAGTGTCCAACGGTCTGCGAGATGTGGTTCAGGCCGTCGAGCTGAAGCGTGCAGCCACTCTCCGAGGGCGGCAGCCGCTGCGGCAGACGCTTCAATGCTGCAGCCATGACAGCAGGATCGGCCGATTGCTCGGGCAACAGAACATCCACCAGGCCCAGTTCGCTCGCCCGCTGGGCGCGCAGCAACTGTTCCTCGCGCGGCTTGATGCGGGGAACGATCAACGCCGGTTTGTCGAAGGACAGGATCTCGCAATAGGTGTTGTATCCACCCATGGCGACCACGCCGACGGCGCCGGCGACCAGTTCTTCCATGTGGTTGTCGAACTCGATGACCTCGACATAGGGAATCTTCGCGCCCTTTTGAACGAGCTTGGCGCGCTCGGCGGCGGGCATGTATGGCCCCAGCACGACCAGCGCTCTCTGCTGCAGGCTGGCATCATGTTCGTAGGCGTTCATGACGTCTTCGACGAGATCCGCGCCGTCGCCACCACCGCCTGTCGTCACCAGGATATAGTTGTCGTTGCGCGCGTTGATCGACGTCTTGCTGGTGGAGACGCTGCGCTGCAGGAAGCCGACGAAATCCATCTTCCGTCGAACACTGACCGGCACATCGAGGCCAACGAGCGGATCATAGAAATCCGGGGGGCCATAAACCCAGATCGAATCGTAATACTGATCGATCTTCTGCATGATCCCGTTCTTCTTCCACTCGGCGTCCAGAAGGTGCGGAGCGTCCATGATTTCGCGCAGCCCCAGCACCAGCGTCGCGCCTTGCGCCTTCAGATAGGCGAGCGTGTCTTCCACTTCGCCCTTCAAGCCCATCGGCTCCTTGTCGACGATGAAAACGTCGGGCTGAAATGTCTCCGCCGTGTGGCGAATGATCGATTCCCGCATCTTCAGGGTCTCCTGAAGATCGATATGGCTTGCCATCGACGTATATTCGCCGTTGCGAAGCTTGATCACGCTCGGAATTTTCACGAAGTCCACGCGGGCGCGATAGTCGAACGCGCCGGCGATCGTGGCTCCGGAGACAATCAGGATACTGAGCCCCCTGTAGTCCTCCACCAGCGCATGCGCGATCGCCCGACAGCGGCGCAAGTGCCCGAGTCCGAAGGTATCGTGGCTGTACATGAGGATACGGGCATCTTCCAGGCGCCGTGCCATGGGCATTCCTTCTGGGCTATTAAACACCTAGCACCGCCGGTTTCCGCGTGCCGTTGCGGCAGAGCAGCGCTCCGTCCGACTGCGCGCTATTTGTAGGGATCTGCCGCGTCACGCAAGCCGTCTCCCAGAAAGTTGAACGCCAAAATCACCAGAACGACCGGTATAATAGGAAAAAGCAACCATGGATAGAATGCAATGACGCTCACGCTCTTTGCCTCGGTGAGCAGGATGCCCCAACTGGTGATCGGCGGGCGCAGACCGAGCCCGAGGAAGCTGAGTGCGGTCTCCCCGAGAATCATGCCCGGGATCGAAATCGTCGCTGATGCGATCAGATGCGACATGAAGCCCGGAACAAGATGCCGGCCGATCACGCGGGCGGTGCTGGCGCCCATAAGCTGCGCCGCCTGAACGTAGTCCTCCTCTCGCAAGGCCAACAGCTTCGAGCGCACCGCTCGCGCAAGCCCCGTCCAGTCGATGATCCCGAGGATCACAGTAATACCGAAATAGATGACGATCGGGCTCCAAGTCACCGGCATGACGGCAGCCAGCGCCATCCAGAGTGGCAGGCTTGGCAAAGACTGCAGCACCTCGATCAGGCGTTGAACAACCAGATCGAAAATCCCGCCCCAGTAACCGGCCAGACCACCGATCACGATGCCGAGGCAAAAGCTGATCGCAATACCGATCAACCCGATGGTCAGCGAAATGCGGGCGCCATACATGATGCGCGACAGCACGTCGCGCCCCAACCGATCGGTTCCCAGAAGGAACATCTGCCCCCCAACGGCCGGGCACACCAGATGCAGGTCAGAGCTGATGAGCCCCCAGAATTTATAGCCGTCGCCGCGGCAGAAGAAGCGGATCGGCTGCACGTCGTTCGGCCTGTCCGTATACAGGCGGTGCAGCGTATCCAGATCGAGCGACATGCTGCGACCATAGACGAACGGACCGACGAACTTCCCCTCGTGGAACAGATGTACGCGCTGCGGCGGCGAATGGATGAAGTCGACATTTCGCGTGTGCAGCCCGTAGGGCGCCAGAAACTCCACGATGATGATCATGAAGTAGATCGCAACCAGGAAGATGCCCGAGGCAAGCGCCAACCGGTGTTGCTTGAACTTCCACCACATCAGCCGCTTTTGCGACGCGAGGTGCATACGCGACTGAGCAGCGGTCGCCGTCTCCGTTGCGAAAGGATCGAAGGGCGCGGTGGAAACGTAGTGCGGCAGAGGCGCACCGGGCGGAGGCAAGGGCGACATTATTTGGTGCTCCTGCCTTGAAGACGGATGCGCGGATCAAGAAACCCGAGTGCGATATCCGAAATGAGAACGCCGATGACATTCAAGAAAGCGAGGAACATCAGGAACGAGCCCGCGAGATACATGTCCTGGCTCTGCAGAGCCTTGATAAGCATGGGTCCGGTTGTCTCCAGCGACAGAACGATCGCCACGATCTCGGCACCGGATATGATCGACGGAAGGATCGACCCGATATCCGCCACGAAGAAGTTGAGCGCCATGCGCAAAGGGTATTTGATCAAGGCGCGCAGCGGATGCAGGCCTTTTGCGCGCGCGGTCATCACATACTGCTTCTGCATTTCGTCAAGCAGGTTCGCGCGCAACCGGCGGATCATCCCTGCCGTGCCGGCGGCACCGACGATGATGACCGGGATCCACAGGTGCGACAGGATCGAGCGCGCCTTTTCCCAGCTCATTGGTTCCGACAGGAACTTCTGATCCATCAGATGCCCAATTGAAATGCCGAACCAGATGTTTGCAAAATACATCAGGATCAATGCCAGCATGAAATTGGGAATGGCGATGCCGAGCAGGCCGACGAAGGTCAGCCCATAGTCGCCCCAGCTATATTGATGCGTGGCGGAATAGATACCGATCGGAAACGCGATCAGCCACGTCAGCAGGATCGTGGAGAAGGAAACCAGGATCGTGAGCCACAGGCGATCGCCGACAACATCAGACACCGGCAGCTGGTATTCGAAGGAATAGCCGAAATCGCCGTGAAGCATTCCGCCGACCCAGTAGAAGTAGCGCACGACCGCAGGCTTATCGAAACCGTACTGTTTGCGCAGCTCTTCGATTTCCTGAAGGTTGGCGTTTTCGCCCTGCGCCCGCAGCTCGGCGATCTGGCTCTCGAAGAAGTCGCCCGGCGGCAGCTCGATGATCGTGAAAACCAGTGCTGAAATGACGAAGAGCGTCGGCACCATCGCAGCAATGCGCCACAGGATGTATCTCAGCATGGATCAGGCCTCCTTGAACCAGAAGGTGTCAGGCATGTAGATGCCAAGGAAGCAGGTCGGATCGAAGCCGTAGAGTGCGCGGTCCGGCACGTTCTGAAGCTTTGCCGAGTGCAATATCGGCTGCAGGGTACTGTTGATCAGGCCGATCGAGAACACTTGCTGGGTATAGAGCGACAACATCTGATGCCAGATCGCCTCGCGCTCCTCGAACCGTGCGGTCAGGCCCCATTGGTTGAGCAGGTCAACCAGCTGCTTTGCCTCCGGCAGATCCGGTGCCGCGCCTTCCTGGCCGGCCGACAGGTAGTGCATACCCCAGAGCGGCCATTGCAACTGATCGTCGAACGTTGGCGCCAGCTGGTTCGGCACCATGTCCGCCGTCGCGACGCCGTTGTCGATCCCGAACCAGATGGACATCATGATCGTGCCGCCCATCGCCCGGTTGCGGAACACGTCGCGTTGCGAGGTCCTCACATAGAGCGCGAGGCCAACCTGGCGCCAATGGTCGCGCACAAGCTCAAGCACATCGGTATCAAGCGTGCTCTCACCGGCCGTTTCGACCGTGATTTCAGCACGGCGCCCGTCCGGCAGGAAACGGATGCCATCGCTGTCGCGCTTGGACAAGCCCAGCTCGTCGAATAGGCGGTTCGCCTCATCCGGGTCGTGGTTGATGAAAGCATCGGCGTATTCGGATTTGTAGAGCGGGCTCTCTGGCAGCACGGTATCGGCGCTCGCCTTTCCAAGACCGTAGAAGGCGACCATGTTGATCTCGTGCCGGTCGACGGCGAGCGAAAGCCCGCGGCGGAAACGGACATCCCGGAACAGATCGCGCCACACCTCATCCGCACAATTGAGGTTCGGCAGCAGGGCGACGCGCGAACCGCGGATCTGTTTCCACAGATTGACCTTCACCGGGAAACGCTTCTCGGCATCCTTCAGGAAGGTGTAGTCGTTGAAGTCGACGCCGGTGGACTGGAGGTCGGATTCACCCGCTCCCGCCTTGGCAGCAATGATCGAAGACGAACTTACATTCAGTACGAAGCGATCGACATAGGGAAGCTGGAGACCGTTCTCGTCGATGCGGTGGAAAAACGGGTTGCGAACGAACACGAACTGATCGGCCGGCGGGGCGGTCGTGTTCAGCCATGGATCGAGGGTCGGAAGCTCCGGATTTTCAGGGCGCGAAGCGCGCGACATCTTGATGTGCAGGTCGGCCCACTTCTTGACCCGGTTCTCCTTCATCAACGCCGATAGGCGAAAATCATCCTGATACTTCTTGTGGAACTGCTTGAGGTAGTGACCCGGACCATAGATCACCAGCGGCAGGGGACCCGCAAGCGCCGGCATGAAGTTTGGATTGGGCTTATCCCAGCTGTAGCGCACAGTCAGCGGATCGAGCATTTCGAAGCGCGGCAGGTCGCCATGCGGCCTGAGCTCCAGCGCACCGCCGCCTGGCGTCAGCGCCTTGTCGAGAATGACGTCTTCCCACCAGTACCTGAAATCATCCGCCGTAAATGGCGCGCCGTCCGACCAGCGATGCCCCTCGCGAAGATGGAAGGTAAAGACGGTATCGTTCTCCGACGTGAACCCCATCACGATGTCAGGCTGGAGCTGCAGACGGGTATCGTAGCCGACCAGGCGCGAATAGCCGTTAACGGTCATGTACCGAATGTCTTTCGCGCTACCGATGATCGTGCGCACGGTGCCGCCATAGACGCCGGGCTCGCGCCCCATGTTCTTCATGTTTACGATGCGCGGATGCGTCGGCAGGCGATCGACCATGGCCGGGATACGGCCGGCGCGCAGCCAATCGGTCAGGAATTCGGGCTCTATGTCGCGGTCGCGATCGCCGTTCGCCCCGGCGATCGATGGTGCCAGTACCGAACCCACAAGGCCGCCCAAAAAGGTGCGCCGACTTACCATGCCCGTAGCTCCTTGGTATCCGCACCCTTGCGGGCGCGGACGAAATGACCGTTGCCGAGATCGGCATAGTCGAGCTCCGACGCGTCGTCGTGTTCGGCGGTAAAGGTTATGCCCCAGTTCTGCTTGTCGGCAGCGCCATTCTTTCGCAGCGCCTCGAAATCGAGCGGTCGGTCAAGATCCGGGAACGGCACGGCCGCCAGCAATGACTTGGTATAGGGATGCACCGGATCGCGCAAAATGATCTCGCGCGGCGCAATCTCCACGATGCGTCCCTTGCACATGACGGCGATGCGGTCGGCCATATAGTCGACAACCGCCAGATTGTGCGAGATGAACAGATAGGTCAGCCCAAGTTCTTGCTGCAAATCCTTGAGAAGGTTGAGGATCTGAGCCTGGACCGAAACATCGAGCGCCGAAACCGGCTCATCCAGAATGATCAGCTTGGGTCCCAATGCCAGCGCGCGTGCGATCCCGATGCGCTGGCGCTGGCCGCCCGAGAAGCTGTGAGGATATCGGTTCAGGTGGCGACGATCGAGGCCGATCGCTCCCATCAGCGCCTCGACCTTCTTCTTGCGATCCGCGCTGTTACCGCGATCGTGAATTTCCAAAGGCTCGCTCAAAATGTTGCGAACCGTCATGCGCGGGGAAAGCGACGACACCGGATCCTGGAACACCATCTGGATCTTGGTGCGCAGCTCCTGCAATTCGTCGCCGCTCGCAGACAGGACGTCAATCACATCCTTGCCATCGTTGAACACGACGGAGCCGCTGTCCGGCGTGATCGCGCGCATCAGGATCTTGCTGACGGTCGTCTTGCCGCAACCGGATTCCCCGACCAGCCCGAGGCATTCCCCGCGACGGATATCGAAGCTCACATCATCGACAGCCCGGAACGCAACCGTTTCACGGCTGCCGAACAGACCACGATTGCGGCTCTTGAAGGTCTTTGTCAGGTTCTTGACCGACAAAAGCACCGGCGGACCTTCGACCTCGACCTTCTTCTTGCCGATCAAGGACTCCAGATTGACGGGCACATCACGCAACGCCTTCAGCCGCTCGCCCGCCCTCATATCGAAATGCGGCACTGCGGCCATCAGGGCCTTGAGATAGGGGTGCTGGGGGTTGCGGAAAATCGATTCCACCGGCCCGGCTTCCAGGATCTCGCCGTGATAGATCACCACGACCTCGTCGGCCATATTCGCCACGACACCCAGGTCATGGGTGATCAGCAACATCGCCATTCCGAGTTTGTGCTGCAGATCACGCAGCAGTTCGAGGATCTGCGCCTGGATCGTCACGTCGAGAGCCGTTGTCGGCTCGTCGGCGATCAGCAGCGCGGGATTGCAGATCAGCGCCATCGCGATCATCGCACGCTGGCGCATGCCGCCAGAGAGCTCGAAGGGATACATGTCGAATGTACGCTTCGGATTGGGAAAGCCCACGAGACCCAGCATTTCCTCGGTCTTTTCCCGCGCCTGCTTCTTGTCGGCATCGGTATGGATGAGAAGCGCTTCGCTGATCTGGTTTCCGACCGTGTGCAACGGCGACAAGGATGTCATAGGCTCCTGGAAGATCGTCGCCATGCGCCGCCCGCGCAGATCGCGCATTTCCGCGCTGTCTCGGGAGAACTGCAGAAGGTCTGTCGTCTTGCCGTCCAGCGGGTCGGTAAACAGGATGCGCCCCTCCGCCCGCGCGGGCGTCGGCAAGATCCCCATGATGCCCTGGCTGATGACAGACTTGCCGGAACCGGACTCACCGACGAGTGCCGTCACCTTGCCCGGCAGAATGCGCAGATTGGCGTTCTTTACGGCACGCAGACGGTCGCCGAAAATCGAGAAGGAAATGTCGAGATTTTCAATGCGCAACAGATCGGAGGCGGGCGCCATACCAATGAAATTCCCCAGTTTTTCTTCGTTCCCGTTGAGGGCACACTAGCGTACCGCAAACGGGGTGTCCAGTTGATGACACACACGCAAAAAACCAGGCTGCACCTCGTCCCGGCAAGGGGCTAGGCGGGCCATTTTAATGGCGGTTTGTCCCGCCTACATGAGCTTTTCCGCCACCGGCGCCTTGGCCTGTTTGCGAGCGTCGCGATGGAGAAGAATAACCTGCTCTGCCTCCGAAAGACCGCTTGGCGCCACCTCGTCGAAGCCATCCTCGAGCGCCACCAGAGGCGTCGGCGCCCGCGGCTGCAGCACCGTCACTTTCTGGCGCACACCGCGCAGCTTTTCCTCGCCAAGGGTCGTCCACTCGCCGCCGCAATAGCCCGCAAATGCCTGGCTTGCCACAACCTCACGGGAATATTTCTTCGTCAGCGACTGCAACCGCTGGACTTCATTAACCGCAGACCCGAATGCCGAAAATGTCAGGCGGTCCTTCAGGCCGACATTCCCGAACATCACATTGCCGACATGCAGGCCGATACCGTAGGAGATCTTGCTGAGCCCCTTGTCCTGCCGTTCCCTGTTGAGCTCCGCCACGTGTGTCTGCGCGACATGCACGGCCGACAGCGCGGCCTGACAGGCGATGGAAGAGGGGTCCTTGTGGCGCCCGCACGGGTAGACGGCCAGAAAACCATCGCCGATGAAGCTCAGGATCTCGCCACCATTGCGGTTGAAGGGCGCCGCGATGGCATCGAAGAACTGGTTCAGCGTATCGATATAGGTCTGTCGGCCTTCCTTTTCCGCGTACATGGTCGACTGTCGCATGTCTCCCATCACCAGTGCCGCACGGATCGTTTCACCGTCTCCACGACGGATCTGGCCGTTGAGAACGCGCTTTCCGGCATCGCCACCTAGATAGGTTGTCAGCATGTTGTTGGCGAGCTTGCCGAGGACGGCCATCTTCGCGGCAACAGCCAGATGGTTCTGCATGCGCAGTAACGCATCGATCATGTCGTCGGAGAAGCCGGAATAGCTGTCGGTCGACCAGGACCCCATCATTCCCTGCACGGAACCGTCGCCGAACGGCTGCACGAAGGCGAGGTAGTCGGTGATCTTCTCCTCGCGCAAATCCTGAAACACCGGAAATTCCGCGGGACCATCGGCCGGAATACGGCGGCGGATGTGCTGGAGATTGTTGTCTAGCAGATAATAGTAGGGGCTTTGCAGAAACCGGTCCGGCTTCTGTCCCGCCGCATGCCGGTATCCTTCGATCGTCACCCCGCTTGCCCGTCGCCAGGTGAAGCTGAGCGCATCGTAGAGCGGATGCAGCATAGAAAAGGTGAGATGCACCCGCGCGATCGGCAGACCGGCGGCGGCTATGCGTTCGCAGAAACCGCGAACGATACTTTCAAGGTCGTCGCCGGCCAGCGAAGAATTCGTCAGCCATTCAGCAACCCGATCCAGCAAAATCGATGAAACACGGAGGTCGATCGCGCCCATTCTCGGTAATATCCTCATAAGGCACGCCACCCCCTCAAAGAGTCGACAGGCCGTCATGCAGCATGGTCATGCGCAAGGCGGACAATCAGGATGGACGAGCGGTATTATTGTGTCAACAATCTGCCGGGGGAGGCAGCGGCACCTGTCAAACCCTTGATATTCCGGGCTGGATAGGAGTCCTTTCTGGTGGTTTGTTATCCAACGTAAATAGGCATGGCACGAACGCCAGACAATGGCTCTTGCATATTTTCTGGCCTCCGGATGGCATCTCTTTAGGCATCCGAGCCATTTTCGCCACACCACGCAACGCCGGGAGAGGCGGCTCGAAGCTGTGATCGCCCACACAATCTCTTGCGGGTTTCATTCGCGCAGAACTTCCATTAGACCGTAAACCGATCTTCCGGAATCCAGACGAGACCCTGCCTTGGCCAGCTCCCCTACCTTCGACGCACTTCTCTCCAAGATCGAGGCCCGCAGCGCGCGCGCCGGCATTATCGGCCTCGGCTATGTCGGCCTGCCGCTCGCCATGGCCATTGCACGCAGCGGCTTCCCGGTGACAGGTTTCGACATCGATCCGGGGAAAATCGTCTCCATCGAAGCGCGCCGTTCTTATATCGACGCCGTGACCAGCGCTGATCTTGCCACCCAAATCAACGTCGGGCGTTTTTCTGCCACCACGGACTTTGCCGCGCTGAAGGACTGCGACGTCATTGTCATCTGCGTTCCGACGCCGCTTACAAAGCATCGCGACCCCGACCTCTCTTTCGTAGAGGCGACGTCGCACGCCATTGCCGCACATCTGCGCGCCGGCCAGCTTATTGTACTGGAATCGACCACCTATCCAGGCACGACCGACGACATCGTCAAAGTCATTCTCGAGAAGACCGGCCTCAGATCAGGCAAGGACTTCTTCGTCGGCTTTTCGCCGGAACGGGAAGACCCCGGCAATCAGCATTTTCACACAGCAACCATCCCCAAGGTCGTCGCCGGTGACGGTGCCGAGGCCCTCGCGTTGATGACAAGCTTCTACGGCGCGGCGGTCAAGACCGTCGTTCCGGTGTCTTCGAATGCCACGGCCGAGGCCGTGAAGCTCACCGAAAACATCTTTCGCTCGGTCAATATCGCGCTCGTCAATGAGCTGAAGACCGTCTATGCCGCCATGGGCATCGACGTCTGGGAAGTGATCGATGCCGCCAAGACAAAGCCGTTCGGCTACATGCCGTTCTATCCGGGACCCGGCCTCGGCGGACACTGCATCCCGATCGACCCGTTCTACCTGACCTGGAAATCGCGCGAATACGAACTGCCCACCCGCTTCATCGAACTCGCCGGCGAGATCAACTCCGCCATGCCGCGCTACGTGGTCGGGAAGCTTGCCGAGGCGCTCGACATCCGCGCCGGCAAGGCGCTCAGCCGTTCGCGGGTGCTCGTTCTCGGCCTTGCCTACAAGAAGAACGTCGCCGACATTCGCGAAAGCCCTTCGCTCCGGCTGATCGAGCTGATCGAAGAGCGCGGCGGCAAGGCGGATTACCATGATCCCCACGTCGCGGAGATCCCGCCAACCCGCGAGTACCAGGCCTTGAAGGGCCGCAAGTCCATCAGCCTTGAAAACCTCGCCGGCTACGACGCCGTGCTTATCGCCACCGACCACGATGGGATCGACTACAGCGCGCTCGCCAAGAACGCGCCTCTTATCATCGATACCCGCAACGTCTTCGCGCGGCAGGGCCTTCAAGGCGATCACATCGTCAAGGCGTGACCTCCACGCCCGACAATTGCTTGCCCGTGATCTGGCTGGCGGCGACGGCATAGCCGCCGCTGGCGCCATCGATGAAGTGCATGTGATCGCGCGATAGCGGCGTTGGCACGAAGCACGTCATCAGCGCCGAGCTTTGACGATGGAGACCGTAGCGAGCGATCCCCTTGTCCTGGGCCTCTTGAAGCAGCGCCTGGATCCGCGTGAGATGATCGCGGTCGACATCGATGGTCATCTTCAAGCCGTCGTCGAACTTGCGAAAATCCGAATTCTCCGAAACGTCCCGCCGGTATCGCCGGGCATCGAAACGACCAAGCTTGATCCCCAGCGTGTGGAGCGCGACCGTCAACGCGATCTGCAGCATGATGGAAAATCGCTGCCTCCAGCGCCGCCCGTCCTTGGCGGTTGCCCGCGCCTCGCGATTGATGCCGTGAAGCGAAAAGCCAAGCGCCGGCCCATCGACGGGAACAGGGTGAGCGCCTCGATTCTGCTCTGCCGAGATCGCCACGATCTGTCCGACGAGGTCGCGGAACTCGGCGCCGGAGCCTCCCTTGCCAGGCACCGCGATGATCGACACGATCTCGCCGTTCTGCGCCTGAATGGGATCCCACCGGCAGGAAAGGCCGCTGAGGTCAGGGCGCGTTCCGGCGGGTGCGGGTTCCACGCCGTAGCGTCCAAGCTTCATCTGGCGCTCGGCCCAGCTGGTCCCGCCGCCAGCAAACATTGCGTAGGTAACAAACGGGCTGGCGGCATAGCGTGCGACGCGGACATCAAGACCCTCGTTCCTGATGTCCCCGAGTGGCACGACGGCGATCCGCAACGTCAGCCCCAGATCTTCTTCCACCCACCGCTGCGCCGCTGCGAGCGCCTGGCGGGCTGTCGCCTCCAACGAACTCGGCAGCGCGACCAATGCGCCATCGCCACCGAAGACAAAGGGGTAGTCCTCCTTGCCGACCGCGTTCAGTACCGCGGAGATGACACTGGCGCCGGCCATGTTCACGTCCTTGTAGCGCCCGTCCATGATCGCCTGCGTCGATCCGACAATATCGGCGAGCGCGAGGATCCAGCCCTCGGGCAGCGGACGATAGTTGCCCGTGTCCGCAACACCCTCGAAATCCGTGAACACCGGCACGCCGGCAAAGAATCTGTCGTTCGAAATATCGTTCATACGCAGAAGCCTAGCACAGACCCATGTTGCCGCCGCAAGGGCATTTTGCATTTACGGCAATCGACTTTCCAAGGTTTGGTGTGATAGCACCGACGTCGAAAACAAGAGAACGGACAAGGACATAAATGAGCCGCCTCGACAGCTTCATTCGCCGCCTGACGGCTCAGCGCGATATTCTCAATTCGATCTTCGACCTGGTGAGAGAAACCGAGGGACCCGTCCTCGAATTCGGCCTCGGTAACGGCCGGACCTACGATCATCTGCGCGAGCATCTTTCCGATCGACGCATCATCGCCTTCGATCGCGAGGTCCGCTCCTATTCCGCTTCGACGCCGCCACAGGCGGATATGGTCACCGGCGACATTCGCGAGACCGGCCAGGCCTATCTCGGGATCGGCGCCTCGCTCGCGCATGCTGACATCGGCACCGGCCATGACGATATCGACGCCATCACGTTGACCTGGCTGCCGCAACTGATGGCGGGCGTTCTGGCCACGAACGGGATCGCCGTCAGCGGCCTGCCGATCGACCGGCCGGATCTCGAGCCTCTGCCGCTGCCGCCCGGCATCAAGGAAGGCAGGTACTACCTCTACCGGAAGACGTGATCAGGGAAGAAACAGGACGTCATATTGATCGATGCCACCCGGCAGATCGATGACCTTCATTTCCTGCTCGTGATCTTCGAAGAAAACCAGGCAATTATCGTAGAATGCTGCGAGATCGTTTATGAAAGCAGCCGTCTGCGCCGGCCCGTAAAAAAGCGGCGTGAACTCCATGTAGAGCGGCACGCGGCGAGACATCAAAGGCAGCATGGAACGGCAGGCAACCGGCTCGTAGCCTTCGATATCCATCCAAACGAGGCCGATATCGGCCGGATCGATGGCAAGTTCCGCGAGGACCTGCGTGACCGGCTTCACCGGCACGCTGATTTTCACGTCGGTTTTGCTCTGGCGAAATGCGCTGCTCTTGCCGTGGTTGTTCGCATTCAGAAAGAAATCGATCTCGCCCGCGGTCTCGCCGGCCGCACAGTTGACCAGCGTGACACACTCTTCAAGCCGGTTCTGGCGTATGTTCGTCTGGAGGAGAGGAAAATTGCGAGGATCGGGCTCCATGCTTACGATATGAGCATAGGCCCTGGCGAGCGCGAAATACACCGTCTGGGTCCCGATGTTGCCGCCAATCTCGAGGAGCGTGGATGCCTTGCGCATCAAGCCTCGCGCTTCCAGAACCTTCAGCAGGCGATCGACATGATCCCGTTCGAAATGCCCCTTCCGGAAGACCTTGCGGCCAATGTAGTCGCCCGGCGAAAACGTCATCAGATGGTCGCCGGCATCCACCGTCATGGAAACGACGCGCGGGCCCACATTTTCGATGAGCAGGCGACGACCGGTTCTGGTGTCGAAGAGGCGGCTTGCAACGGCGTTTCGCATCTTGCGAAGGCGTTTCTGCCAGTATTTGGCGGCAAGCCAGCTGGAGCCGGGCATCAGTTCTTCCCTGTGAACAGTTCCAGCGTCTTGTCTCTCGAAACCACATAGACTTTCAAGGGCAAGGCCCGACCGCGCACGCTGATTTCACGACTTTCGACACCGGTTACATCAGCGCCGGCGCGCAACGCGACCGGTTCGGATATCACAAGCGCAACGTCGAATTCCTTCGCAGCGCTTTCAAGCCGGCTCGCCACGTTGACGGTGTCGCCAATGGCCGTCGTGCTGCGAACGCGACCATACCCCAGCGTGCCGACAACCGCGGGACCGGTATGAATGCCGATTGCGATCCGAAGCGGAATGGAGAGTTCATCCGACAGTTCAGCGCTCAGTTTTTCGATGTCGCGGGCGATCGCCGCGGCTGCCGCCAACGCCTGCCGGCACGCTTCCTCGGGCGAATTGCCGATCCCGAACAAGGCCATGGCGCCGTCGCCGATGAACTTGTCGATGCGACCGCCAGCCTGTTCCACCGCATTGCCGACCAATGCGAAATACCGGTTCAGCAGGAAGACGATATCGAAGGGTAGCCGGGTCTCCGTCAGCGTCGTGAAATTGCGGATATCACAGAATAGGACGGCTATTTCGCGTTCGCGCCCCGGACTGGTCTCCTGGCTGTTGGCGGGAAGAGAGGTCTCGGTGGCCGGAACGAGCAGCGGAACCACCGTGATGTCCTCGACAGGGTGGAGCTGACAGGCAAGACGCACATCGGCGGCAGCATTGATGCGCTTCAGCGTCGACTGCTCCAGCTTGTCGGGCGGTGGCAGGTTTTCGTAGTTGCTGAGAACCTGCACGCGACAGGTCGAGCACTGCCCCTTTCCCCCGCACACCGAGTAGTGAGGGACGCCGCCGAGGCGACTGGCCTCAAGCACTGTGAACCCACGCGGGACCTGGATCGACTCTCCGCTTTGATAGTGGACCGTGATCTGATCGACCCGTTCCTTCCACCGTCTCCGGGTTCGCGCGGCAACGACAATCAGCAGCGCCCCTGAAAACGACCCGTACAATCCGGCGCGGATCATGGCGATCTGCCGCTGTGCCTCGGGGTCGGAGTAGTAGCGCGCGTTGATGTTTTCTTCGTAGCGCCGCCTGTCGACGGTACCTTCATAGGCCGGCTCGGCGATCGTGCGTCCCATTTCGATAAAGCCAAGAATGGCGAGGACCGGAACAAGGATCGCGACCGCCAGCAGGGGTGCTGCGATCTGCGCATACCAGACGCGGTATCGCAGCCAGAAATGCAAGCCAATACAGCCGTGGATCCAGATCACCACAAGTGCCGTGATCTGTCGGACCGCATTTGCCGGCGCCGTAATCCAGAGAAGGCGAACGATCGCCTCGTAGTCATCGCGGAAGTGAAAGAGGGAATGCGCGATGCGGGTCCCGATCACATGATCGATCAACAGCAGCGGTATCGCAAGGCCCAGCACGATCTGGGCCATCTCGGTCTTTGGCATGACCAGACTTCGACGGACATAGATCGAGCGGAGCACCAGACCGATATGTGTGAATATGGCCCCATAGAGCAGCAACGTGCCGAGCGGGTTTCGCCACAAGGCCATAAACAGCCGCCGACCATCGTCGGCCGCGTCAACGGAGATCAGTCCCAATGCATGGTTGGAAAAATGCAACGTGGCGAAGACGAACATCACCAGACCCGAGCCGAGCCGGGCTCGCCTGATCGAGCGCTCCGAAAAAATGCTGCTGACTGCGAGGGTCGCCATTCAATCCCGTTCTTGAAACCCAAATCACAAATACAATAGAGATGACGCACTTGAGGTGGAATTGCCGCGTTGTCGTGGCAACAGCATTTCACATATTCGTCAGCAGCTTGTAAGGAAGTGCATAATAGCAGAGTTTTTTCCGGCAGGCGCCCTCGTGGGATGTGAACAGACCGTTTCAGCGGGAGCAATGTGGTGCGAATAGCGTTTTACGCTCCGCTGAAGTCGCCGAACCATCCTGTGCCATCAGGCGACAGATTGATGGCTCGGTTGCTCATCCGCGCGCTGACATTGGCCGGCCACTCCGTCGAGGTTGTCTCCGAGTTTCGCAATTTCGCGCCATCGCCGGAGGCCGCGCACCAACTGCGCGGCCAGGCACGCAAAGAGCTGACGCGACTGCGGGCAAAATGGGCCGACATCGACAGGCCGCAGCTTTGGTTCTGCTACCATCCCTACTATAAATCCGCGGATCCCTTCGGGCCGGCGATCTGCGCCGAATTCGGCATTCCCTGGATAACGGCGGAGGCCTCCTACTCGCCAAAGCGCGACGGCACCGATTGGGCGCCGTTCCAGCGGCTTGTCGCCGAGCAGGTGGAAGGAGCAGCGATCAATATCGCCTTCACCCAACGCGATCGATCCGGACTGGAGCAGGCGATCCCGCGGGCGCGCCTCGCAGCGCTTGCACCCTTCATCGATACCGCTCCATTTGAGGCGGCAGTAATGAGACCGGTTCCCACCCGGTTGATTACCGTCGCCATGATGCGCGCCGGCGACAAGATGAAAAGCTATGCCATGCTGGCAGACTCCCTGCGGCGCATCGAACACCGTCCCTGGACATTGGCCATTGCAGGCGATGGTCCGATGCGCGCCGAGGTGGAACAGCTGTTTACTGGCTTCGCACCGGAGCGCATCGAGTGGCTCGGGGAGCGTTCCGCCGACGAGATCGTGGCCGAGCTTGTTGCTTCGGGCATCTATGTCTGGCCGGGTTGCGGTGAGGCTTATGGCCTTGCCTATCTTGAAGCTCAAGCCGCCGGGCTGCCTGTGGTGGCGCAACACACGGCAGGCGTCCCCGAAGTCGTTCAGAACGGCGCGACCGGCTATCTGACGCCGGACCGCGATATCGAAGCTTATGCCGCCGCGATCGCCACACTGCTCGACGATTCGCTCAAGAGGTCGGAGATGGGGCAGCAGGCGCGCAACTTCGTGCTGGAGCAGCGATCCTTGACAAGGGCGGCCGCAACATTGGACAGCATCTTACGCGCATATGCAGGAGCAACGGCATGACGGACGATCGGATTTGGAGCCCGCTGAGGCAGGAGCTCGACCGCTGGCAGGCAGCCAACCGCGTCGCCCGGCTATGGCTTCGAGATGACGACGCCACAGAGCCCACAGAGGCACTGGATAGGCTGTTGGCATTGGCAGGGCGGGCCGCGATTCCGGTCACGCTTGCTGTCATACCCGCGCCCACCGGTGCGGCGCTCGCAGAAAGGCTGGCGGATGAGAGCCATGTGCTGGTCGCACCGCACGGCTGGTCCCATACCAACCATGCCGGACCGGACGAAAAGAAACAGGAACTCGGCAATCACAGGCCGGCTGCAGCTGTGCTCGGCGAGCTGGGTGAGGGTCTCGACAAGCTGCGGCGGCGTTACGAGGATAAGTTCGTCTCGATGCTGGTGCCGCCATGGAACAGGATCAGCCGACCCCTGATCCCGCAGCTTCCGGCGCTCGGCTTCGAAAGCCTGTCCGTTTACGGTAGGGTGAAGCCCGGCGGTCCGATGCCGCTGCTCAATACCCACGTCGATATCATGAACTGGCATGGCGCGCGGGGCGGCCTGCCGCATGCCGATCTCGTCGCAGCGCTCGTTGCGGAACTACGCGACCGTTTTGACGGCAACGCCGAACCGATCGGCATTCTCACGCATCATCTGGTCCACGATGGCATCGCCTGGGATTTCCTGGAGCGGCTTGCCCACGAGACCGCCGGGCATCCGGCAGTCCAATGGAAGACATCGCGGGAGCTGCTGGCAGCCTAGAGTTCGATCACCTGGTTATCGCGCGCAGCAAAGGACTGCGCAAAGGCCGCCTGCGCGTCCTTTTCCATGCCCTCCAGCTGCGCATCCGTGCGCGAGGGCGCGTGATGGAACAGCGCAAACTGCTTGGTGCCCGCCATTTTGGCGAGTTCGATGCCGTGCTGCCAGGTCGAGTGGCCGAAGCCCTTGAAGCGCTGCATCTCGTCTTCGTTATACGTACAATCGTAGACGGCGAGATCCGCGTCCTTCATCATCTCCAGCGCCACGGGATCGTAGGTTCCGGGGATATGCTCGATGTCATAGATCAGCGAGACCGACCGCCCGTTGTATTCGATACGGTAGCCGATCGCCCCACCCGGATGATTGAGCATATAGGTCTTGATCTTGATGCCCGGGTGCGGCTCCAGCGTCTGGCCAGCATGAAAATCACGGAAGCTCATCGTCGCCTGGCAGATGTCTGTCTTCACCGGGAACCACGGCGGGCTGATGAACTGCTCGATCATCTCGCGCGTGCTCATCTTGCCGTCGAGGTGGCCGGACCAGATGCGCAGATCGATCGAAGGATAGTAGATCGCCTTGAAGAAGGGCAGGCCGATGATGTGGTCATAGTGGCAGTGGCTGAAGAACAGATCGACGTCCTTCACCTCGTCATTGAGCATGGCGAGACCCGCTTCGCGCACGCCGGAACCGGCGTCGAAGATCATGCGATGCTCGCCGCAGCGAATTTCGATGCAGGAGGTGTTGCCGCCATAGCGATCGAATTCAGGGCCGGAAACCGGAATGCTGCCACGAACGCCCCAGAATTTAACTTGAAAGAGATCTTTACTCATAGCGTTTTCAAAATGGCCGACCGTACCGCGTTGTCGCAATCACTGTTCGAGCCGGAAGCGAAGCGTGGTATTCCATGAGCCGCATGTATCCTTGGTACCTCATCCACCGGCTATCAGGAGAAACCGTAGATTTTCCTAAGCAACCGGTTTTTGTTCCAGAAAGCAACCGGTTATGGTTGGAATTCCGTAAAGAGGCTGCGGTCACGACGAAACGGGAGCGGCAAATCCCGTGTTTCGTCTCCAATACATGGTCATTCTCGCTCGAGAATACAATTGCGTCGAAATTCGCCGAAAGTATCAGATGGCAGACGCGCGGCTGCATTGCCGCGCGATCGCCTCAATGCAGGCCGCCGACGCCAAGCAAGCGCTCAACGGCATCGTGGTCATCCGAGAGCGCCTTCGGCGTCCCGCTCCAGGCAAGACGTCCACGCTCGAGAACGATGACGTGGTCGGCAAAATCCAGCGCGCTTTGAATGCGCTGCTCGACCAGCAGGATCGTCATGTCGCCGGTCTTCGCCAGTTCGGCGAAGGCGCTCATCAGCTCCTCGCAAATGACAGGCGCAAGCCCTTCCAGAGGCTCGTCGAGCAAGAGGACCGTCGGGCGCCCCAGAATAGTACGCGCCGTCGACAACATCTGCTGCTCGCCACCGGAAAGCTGGCCGCCGAGATTGCGACGGCGTTCCTTCAGGCGCGGAAACATCGAATAGGCTTCCTCGAGAGCGCTCTTGGGCCGACCCTTCAGGCCCACGAACAGGTTTTCCTCGACGGTCAGCGTCGGAAAGATGCAGCGCGCCTGCGGAACATAGCCCAGTCCCTGATGCGCCCGCGATGCGCTAGGCATCGATGACACGTCCGCGCTCCCGAGGCGAATAGTCCCGTCGTAGCGCTTGGTCTGTCCGGCAAGGGTTGCAAGCAGCGTCGTCTTGCCCATGCCGTTGCGTCCGAGAACGGCAAGCCGGGCACCGGCAGGGACGGAAAACGACACGCCTTCGAGAACCCGCGTGGGGCCGTATCCCGCGCAGAGATTTTCGACTTCAAGCGGCGTGGCTGGCATTGGCATAGCTCCCGAGATAGGCCTCGCGCACGCGGGCGTCCTTTGTGACATCGGCGGGCAAGCCGTCGAAGATGATGGTACCTGCCGCTAGCACCACGACGCGCGTGGCGAAGCGGAAAACGAGATCCATGTCGTGCTCGATCATCAGCACCGCCAGATCGGAGGGCAGGTCCGCGAGCGCCTTTTCGATGCGCCCCGTGTCGCTCTGCGGCACGCCGGCGGCCGGCTCGTCGAGCAGCAGCACCTTGGGCTTCAGGGCCATTGCGACGGCGATTTCGAGAAGACGCTGCTGGCCGTAGGCGATCTCGTTGACCTTGCGATGCATGAGTTCGCCGATGCCCAGCGTTCCAAGCAGTCCTGATACCTCGGCCATCACATCCGGCATGGCAAGGAAATTGCCGAACATACGGCCGGTGCGGCCTTCGCGCTGAAGGATGGCGAGCCCGACATGCTCGGCCGGCGTCATGTCATGGAACAGCCGCGTGACCTGGAAGGACCGGACCAGCCCGCGCTTCACACGGCCGTTCGCGCCGATCTTCGTGACGGTCTCGCTGCCCAGCCGGACATCGCCGGAATCGGGCGCAAGATTGCCGGTCACGAGGTTGACGAAGGTTGTCTTGCCGGCCCCGTTCGGACCGATCAGGGCGACCCGATCGCCAGGCGCCATGGAAAGCGACACATCGTTGGTCACCGCGAGGCCGCCAAAGTTCTTCCTGAGATTGATGACTTCGAAGACGGCGCTCATTTGCCTGCACCCTTCCTGCGGTTCAAGAGATCGACCGCGGTACCGTAAAGGCCCTTCGGCGCGAAGAGGACGACGACGATCAGCAGCGCGCCGACCATGGTCAGCCAATGGAACGGATTGGCCGCCGACACATAGTCTTCGAAGAGCATGAAGACGACCGTGCCCGACAGTGCGCCGAACAGGGAACCGGTGCCCCCGAGCACGAGCATGACCAGCGATTCCGCGGACATGGTGAAGGAGAGGCTGTCCAAGCCAACCACCTGCGTGGTGATCGCGTTGAGCGCGCCACCAATGCCGGCGACCGCACCTGAAATGACATACATCTTGATCAGGGCAGCTTTCGGCGATGCTCCGAGCGCCTTGATGCGCACCGGGTCTTCCTTGATGCCGCGACACAGCATGCCGAACGGCGAGCGAACGAGAAAGCGCAGGGCAACGAAAACGACCACAAGCAACACGACACCGAAGACATAGGCGGTGTGACCGTAGAGGTCGAACTCGAACATGCCGAAAATCGGATCGGAGGAAATTCCCGAAAGGCCGTCGCTGCCACCCGTCCAGCTCGACGCCTTGTTGGCGAACTCGTGGAAAAGATTGATCAACGCGATCGAAAGGACAAGCTGCGGCAGGCCGTGGCCGCGCAGAATGATGGCACCGCTGATCAGCCCGGCTACCGCACCGCCGGCGATACCTGCAAGCGTCATCAGCAACGGATCGTTGATGCCATAGTGAGCCGAGACGATACCGGCGGCATAGGCGCCGGAGCCGAACAGCGCGGCATGGCCAAGCGTTGCCACGCCGCAATAACCGGTCACGAGGTCGAGCGAGAGCACGAACAGCGCAACGGCGATGATGCGGGTCAGAAGCGCCAGATTGTCGGGAAACAGGAGATAACCGACGACGGCGACCAGAAGAATGGCGGCAACGCCGGCAATATCGCGACCCAAGGTCCGCGACGGCCGGACAGCACCTGATTTGACAAGGTCGGTGTTCAAGACGTGAGACATCCTATTTCGTCCTTCCTGCGAGACCGCGTGGGAAAACGCAGATGATGGCGATGACCGCGAGGTAGAAGAAGAACTCGCCGAATTCCGGCATCAGGTAACGCCCTGTCGTGTCGATACCGCCAAGCACAAGACAGGCAATCAGTGCGCCCGGGATAGAGCCCGCCCCGCCAACCGAGACGACGACAAGGAAGGTGACCATGTAGCGCAGGGCGTAGTAGGGCTCGACCGGCAGCAACTCCGCGCCGACGACACCGCCGAAAGCGGCAAGTCCGACGGCGACCGCGAAGCTCAGCGCGTAAATAATCTGGGTGCGCACACCCAGCGCCGCTGCCATTGCCGCGTTATCGACCGAGGCGCGCAGCTTCACGCCGAAACTGGTGCGCTCGATCGCGTACCAGAGCCCGCCCGCCACAGCCAGGCCGCAGAGAATGGCAAAGAGGCGATGCACGGGGATGGTCCTGAAACCAAGATCCGCAGAGCCCTGCAGACCTGTCGGGAGTGGGATGGTCTTCAAGGTCGGACCGAAGACGTAGTTGGCGATCCCGATGATGCAGAAGGTAATGCCGATGGTCATTAGCACCTGCGTCAGTTCCGGCGCGCCGTAGATCCTGCGGTAAAGGAAGCGTTCGATCGGCACGGCAATGATGACTGTGCCGACGACGGCGGCAAGGACGCCCAAGCCGTAGCCGAGCCCAAGATCACGAACCGCATAGGATGCAATGTAGCCGCCAATCATCGCGAAGGCGCCATGGGCCAAGTTGACCACCCGCATCAATCCCATCGTGATCGACAGACCGATTGAAATCACGAAGAGCACCATGCCGTAGGCAAGCGCATCGACTGCTATGCTGAATATTGTTTGCATGACTGGATTCCGCTTACCGTTTCTCAGTTCGGGCGTTGTTTGATGCTTCAACCAGAAGCACCGGATGGATACTAGCCGGCTCTCCCCGCCCGAAAGAGGAGCGTGGGCCAAACTCCAGCGCCGTTGGATTGATGTATCTCATCGTCGTCGATCCCTGCATTTGCGACGCAACCCGGCGGTTATGCTGTCGTATGGGCAAAACCCGGCTGCCGCGTCATTTGGAGATCATATCATTCAAGTTTGGCACGAGCCTCTTGCGATCATTGGGATGCGGTTTGCGGGGCCTTCCCTGAGGTGACCGCTACCGGGATTCGCCAACCCCGCCGCGTCCGTCCTCTCGCCGAGAGACGTGCTCTGGCTATCCTTGCTCCGGGCGCCAGTCGGCACGGAGCAAGGATTGGCCACGCTTTGGCTACTTGGCAGCCGCCAGACCCGGATCGCCCTGCTTTTCGAAGGTCTGGACTTCCTTGTTGTAGTACGTTCCGTCATCGGCCTTCGCGACTTCGCGCAGATAGATGTTCTGCGTGATGTGGCGTGTTTCCGGGTCGATCGAGACGGGGCCACGCGGGCTGGTCCAGGAGAGACCCTTGACGGCATCGACTGCCTTTGCCGCGTCCTGCTTGCCGCCGGTCGCTTCGATCATCTTGTAGATGACATGCATGCCGTCATAGGCGCCGACCGCAGGGAAGGACAGCTCGGCCTTGTTGCCGATGGCCTTGGAAGCAGCCTCGACGAACGCCTTGTTCTCCGGCGAGTCGTGCGACACCGAGTAGTGGAACGTCGTCTGGATACCCAGCGCCGCGTCACCGAGTGCCGGAAGGTCTGGTTCTTGGGTAAAGTCACCGGGACCGAAGAACTTGATGCCGGCAGCCTTCAGGCCATTCTCGTTGTAGGCCTTGACGAAGCCGAGAGTCGTCGGGCCCGACGGCAGGAAGGCGAAGACGCCCTGTGCGCCGGAATCCTTGATGCGCTGCATGATCGGGCTGAAATCATTGGTCGAAAGCGGCATGCGGATCGCTTCGACGATCTGTCCGCCTTCCTTTTCGAAGCCGGCCTTAAATGCGTTCTCAGCGTCAACACCCGGGCCGTAGTCACTGACGACGGAGATGACCTTGGCAACGCCGGCGTCATGCGCGACCTTGGCGATCGGCGTCGATGTCTGCCATGTCGTGAACGACGTGCGCACGACGAGCGGGCTCTTCGTCACGATGGCGGATGTCGCTGCATTCATGATCACGAGCGGCGTGTTCGCCTGCTTGAGGATTGGCGTCACCGCCATCGCGTCCGGCGTGAAATAGAAGCCGGCGAGATACTGCACCTTTTCCTTGACGACCAGTTCCTGCGCCAGGGCCTTCGACTGCGCCGGGTCGGCGGCAGGAAGATCGCGATAGATAACCTCGACCGTGTTGTCACCGACCTTGTCGCCGTTAAGCGCCATGTAGGCATCGATGCCGGCCTTGAAATTCTTGCCCTGCAGCGCGAACGGACCGGAGAATGGCCCGACGACCCCGACCTTGATCGTGTCGGCATAGGCTGCCGTGCTCATGACAACAGCCGCAACGGCGGCGAGAACAGTCCGTTTCATAATTCCTCCCAGAGACATGGCGCACTCCTACACCAAGGTTAGCACGCAGCTAGAACCATTGGGATAATGTCTTATCCAAAACGGTAATGTAAAATGAAATAACAGCCGACATACATATCGCTTTGGTTATTGTTTCCGACCAATACGCCGGATGTTGGCTGCGAGTTCCAGCGCAAGGCGGAGCGAGGCGGCCGTTGCCATAACCATTTGCGGCAGAATGAGCCATTCCAGCGTCCATGCCGCGCCGGAGCGCTCCTGCTCATGCACCAGCGACTGGTGGATGCCGGCAAGCTGCGTCGCGTTGAAGCGTGCAAGTGCCACCAGGGCTTCCGCAGCCACGGGATTTTGCTTGTGCGCCATGGCCGACGAGCCGCCGCCGCCCGCAAGCTCGATCTCCTCCCCGGCCTGTGCGAGCAGTGCAATATCCTGCCCGAATTTTCCGAGGCTTCCCGATATCAACGACAGGAGATTGGCAAAGTCAGCAACAGGCACGCGCTGGCTCTGCCATTGCTGCTCGTCGGCAAGACCGAGTTCCTGTGCGAGAGCTGCGCGTACCTCGGCCGCCTTGTCTCCCAGCTTTTCCAGTGTCCCCGCGGCGCCACCGAACTGCAGCGGAAAGCGCTGTTCACTCAGCCTGTCGACATAGGCCTGCAGAGGCGCACTCCAGGCACGCAGACGATCGGAAACGGTGATCGGAATGGCGGCTTGCATGCGTGTGCGCCCCATCAGCGCGTCGCTGCCGAACGAGCGATCGAGCTGATCGAAAAGATCGACGACCGCCGACAGACGCGTCGAAAAGACTAGCGCCACGGCCTTCAGTCGCAGCATCAGGCTGGTGTCGATAACGTCCTGGCTGGTCGCGCCGACGTGGACCGACTTTGCAAAGTCGCCGCCGACGGCGTCCCGCAACTGCCTGACGAGGTCGGCAACGACAACGCCGTCACGAGCCGTTGCAGTTCTGAGCGAGAGGATATCGGGAGCAAATTCGCTGCAGACGGCACTGATGCGCCCAGCAGCGTCGGCGGAGATCACACCTTGGGTCGCTTCGACCTTGGCAAGGGCGGCCTCAAACGCCAGCATCGCACGGACGTCAGCCTCCACAGAGAAATACGCGCCGACCTCGCTATCCCCGAGCAGGCCGGACAGGAAGGGGTGGTCGAAGGCCGATGTCGTCATGCAATCCAGTTCCATCTCCCCATTGCGGGCCGGGCCCCGCCATCCCATTCGAGACGGCACGAGCCGGAGAGGTTCCCCTTTCCCTCGGGGAAGGGCAGGAGAGGGGAGCCGCTTCGCAATTCAGGCTTAACCGAACGCGCTTCAGATATCCAGAAACACCGTTTCGCCATCGCCCTGCAGGCGAATGTCGAACGTATATGTCGACCCTTCGCGCGACGCGATCATCGTTGCCACGCGCTCGCGGTGTTCGATGCGCAAGAGCAGCGGATCGGCGGCATTCGCCTCGGTCTCCTCGGGGAAATACATGCGGGTGTGAAGCCCGATGTTGATGCCGCGCGCGACGATCCACACTGTGATATGCGGCGCCATCTTGCGGCCGTCCTTGAACGGAACCTGGCCGGGCTTGACGGTTTCAAACGTGAAGACGCCGTCTTCCGCGCGCGTCGCGCAACGACCCCAACCGGTGAAATTGGGATCGGCCGTGCCGCGCATTTCCGAGGGGCTGTTGTAGAGGCCCGCGCTGTCGGCCTGCCAGATCTCCAGAACGGCATCGCGCACAAAGGCGCCGGCGCCATCGAAAACCCGTCCCGTTACCGTGATGCGTTCACCAAGCGTCTTGTCGTTGACCATCGCAGTGCCGAGGTCGGCTTCATAGACGCCGTTGATGTCGCAGAAGTTCGGCGTGAGGCCGATATGGACATAGGGACCGGCCGTCTGTGACGGCGTTTCCTTGAGGTATCCGAGTTCCTGGACCATCTCAGTTTCCCTCCATCCGGTTTTCGAACATGGTCGAACGGCGGCCACGCAATACGATGTCGAACTTGTAGGCACGGGCATCCATGGGAATGGTGTTGCCCCAGTCCAGCGGCGCAATCAACTGCTCGATCGCGCGCTTGTCCGGGATCGTGCCGACGATCGGACATTTCCAGATCATCGGATCTCCCTCGAAATACATCTGCGTGATCAGCCGCTGGGCAAAACCATGGCCGAAGATCGAGAAGTGAATGTGCGCCGGACGCCAGTCGTTGACACCGTTCGGCCAGGGATAGGCGCCCGGACGCACCGTGCGGAAGGCATATTGGCCGTGCTCGTCGGTGATGCATCGTCCGCAGCCGCCGAAATTCGGATCGATGGCCGCGAGGTAGGTTTCCTTCTTGTGGCGATAGCGACCGCCGGCATTGGCCTGCCAGAACTCGACCAGCGCACCCGCCACCGGTCGTCCACGCTCGTCCAGCACGCGGCCGTGAACGACGATGCGCTCGCCGATCGCGCTTTCGCCGGGCTTAGCGAAATTGTGGATGAGGTCGTTGTCGAGTTCACCGATCATCGAGTGGCCGAACACCGGTCCGGTGATCTCCGAGATCGTGCCGTCGAGGGAAAGCAAGGCGCGCTGTGGCGAACGCAAAACGGAAGTCTTGTAGCCCGGCGTGAACGCAGGCGCATGCCACTCGCGGTCACGGGCGAAGAAGGCCCCGGTTTCAGGCTTGCGGTTGGTTAAGTCGGACATCGTCTACCTTTCAGGCCGCCTTGCCGGCGTCCATCTGCTCGAATACCTGCTTGGCGATCTTGATGGCATGATTGGCGGCCGGCACACCGGCGTAGATCGCCACATGCAGAAGCGCTTCGCAAACGTCGTCGCGCGTCGCACCCGTGTTGGCCGTGGCTCGAACATGCATTGCGACTTCGTCGTCCTGGCCAAGGGCAGCGAGAAGCGCAATCGTCACGATCGATCGCTCACGATGCGTCAGACCCGGGCGCGACCACACGTTCCCCCAGGCCGCTTCAGTGATCAGTTCCTGAAACGGCTTGTCGAAGGCCGTCGAACTCGCCTCGGCCCGATCGACATGGGCGTCGCCGAGCACGGAACGACGCGTCGCCATCCCTTGGCTGTAGCGTGCGGAAGTCAGTTGGGGATCAGTCATGGGTGCTTTTCTCCATGCAATGCGAAATCGATGAAAGCGCGGATCACCTCCGTCAGCGCTTCCGGCTGCTCGACGCAGGGGATATGGCCGGCATCGCGGATCACTTCGAAGCGTGCGTTTGGAATGAGCTGCGCCGTCGACTTCATCAGGTCCGGGGGTGTCGAACCGTCCTGGTCGCCGACTATGCAGATGGTCGGCACGGCGATCTTGCCAGCAGCCTCGGTGTAGTCGGCGTCGCGGATAGCAGCGCAGGTCGCGACATAGCCTTCGACCGGCTGGCGCACCAGCATGTTGCAGTATCCGGCATAAGCAGTGTTCTCAGGGCGCCGGAACGCGGGTGTGAACCAACGCTCCATAATGGCATCGACGATACTGCCGATACCGGATTTCTCGATGGTGGCAATGCGCGTGTTCCAGCTCTCCGCCGTTCCAATCTTGTGCGCTGTGTCACAGAGGACGAGGCCCTGCACGAGATCCGGGCGACGCTGGTAGAGCGCCTGTGCGATCAGGCCGCCGACGGAAAGACCGCAAACAAAGGCTTTCTTGACCGCCAGCAGATCGAGGAGACCGGCGAGGTCGGACGCATGATCTTCGATCGAATAGGGCACCTGACCGACATCCGACAGTCCGTGGCCGCGCTTGTCGTACAGGATGATTGCATAATCGCCGGCGAGCCGAACGATGACGTCCCGCCAGATGCGGAAATCCGTGCCCAATGAGTTGGCAAAGACAATGACCGGCTTATCGGCAGGACCGCTGATAAGCTGATAGTGAATCGTGACGTCGTTGATGCGGGCAAACTGCACTGAACTCTCCTCCCTGCGTGCGGATCCTTCATCGCAATTATATCGCGAACAGGCTGCTGCGCAGATCCAGGGTCAAATTGGATGTTTAATTTGGTTAGGTAAAATGATATTTTGTGCCGTTTCGATAACTTCGGAGTTATGAACCTTCATGATCGACAGCCGTGTGAAGTTTCGCCATCTGCAGACGTTTGTCGAGGTCGCGCGCCAGAAAAGCGTGATGAAGGCAGCGGGGCTGCTGAATGTCAGCCAGCCGGCCGTCACCAAGACGATTCGCGAACTCGAAGAAGTGCTGGGCGTCGACGTCTTCGAGCGTGACGGGCGCGGCATCAAGATCACCCGCTATGGTGAAGTCTTCCTGCGGCACGCCGGCGCGGCACTGACTGCGCTGCGGCAGGGTCTCGATTCTGTGTCGCAGGAGCGCTTCGGCGAGGCTCCCCCGATCCGCATCGGGGCATTGCCCACCGTCTCGACGAGGATCATGCCACGCGCGATGGAACTGTTTCTCAAGGAAAACACCTGGAGCCGGATCAAGATCGTGACCGGCGAAAATTCGGTCCTGATGGAGCAGTTGCGCGTCGGCGATCTCGACCTCGTCGTTGGCCGCCTCGCGAGCGCGGAGAAGATGGCGGGCTTCTCCTTCGAACACCTCTATTCCGAACAGGTCGTCTTCGTGGTTCGCGCGGGGCACCCACTGACCAAGACAAAGGGCTCCCTGTTTTCAAATCTTGGCCAGTACACAGTGCTCATGCCGACGCGCGCCTCCATCATTCGCCCCTTCGTCGAAAGCTTCCTGATCGCCAACGGCGTCGCAAGCCTGCCGAACCAGATCGAGACCGTGTCGGATTCCTTTGGACGCGCCTTTGTCCGCGCCAGCGATGCGGTGTGGATCATATCGTCAGGGGTTGTCGCCATGGACGTCGCTGACGGTCTGCTGGCCGTCCTGCCGATCGATACCAGCGAAACCAAGGGTCCGGTCGGCCTGACGATGCGAACCGACGCCATTCCTTCGCTGCCGCTATCGATCCTGATGCAGACGATCCGCGAGGCCGCCGAGGGCGTTTCAGGATAACGGCAGGACACTGAGATCGAAATGGAGCTTGATCCGCTCCGGTGCATCCAACGGATGCGGGCCTACCTTGACGAGCCTGCCCCCGTTGCGTTCTATGACGCGCCTTGAGCCAAGATTGTCCTCGTTGCAGAGCACTGTAATCCTGCTCAATCCCTTTCCTGCCGCAACAGGCAGAAGCTGCCCGAGCGCTATCGTCGCGTAGCCACGCTGTTGTTTCCACGGCACGACCGAGTAACCGACATGCCCGGCCACGTAGGGTGGAAGATCGTCAGTGCCGGGCTGGAAACGCAGTTCGATCGTTCCACAGAAGGTGCCGTCCCAAATCCAGAAGAAGCAGGTGGGCAGGCGCGGCACTGTCCGCCCGTCGGCAAGCGTGACTAGGTCGTCCGTCCGGATCAATTCTTCGAAGAAGCCCCGGCGATCGCACCGGAGTTCGGCGAGCAGCATAGCCGTAAACGCTTCGTCGGTCCGGCGCGGATCCGGCGACCAGCCGTTGCCGAGCGCGGCTTCATAAGCGGGCAACTTACCGAACTCCGGACTTATCAGTTCCACGTTCACAGTTGGCCCCGCACCCGGATCAGGCAAAACGTTTCTTGAAAAAATACCTGGCAAATGCACCCGGTCCGCCCTCGAGTTGCCCGAAGACTTCATAGCCAAGTTTTTCGTAGAACGGCTTGGCCTGAAACTCGAATGTGTCGAGCCAGACGCCGAGATAGCCGCGCTGGCGGGCGATCGCTTCCGCTTCGGCCATCAGCCGCGTTCCAAGCCCGGCGCCACGATAGCCTTCCGGCACGACGAGAAATTTGATGAAGGCCCAGCCATATCCATCCATGGCATAAAGGCCGCCGATGACGTCACCACCCGCGCGATCGCGGACAAGGACAGCGAAATCGGGCTTGTCTTCGATGTCGCCGATATTGGCCATGTTGTATGCGTCGAGCGCCCTTACAATGGCGTCACGACATTCGCGGCTGGGATTGGAGGCGATAACCTCGATCAGTGGTTCTGTGAGTTGTGTCATGAAGGGAATGCTCGCACGATCGCCATCCGATTGAAAGAGATAGAGTTCGACCCGCACAGCGCGTGACGGCGACCCTGTCGCGCGCAGCCGCCTTTTGCTAGAATGCCCGCGCGAACCTTTAAAGGGGGGATCGATGGGAAATACGGCCGGACTGCACGGAACCTGGCGAATGATCTCATGGACACGCAAAGCGGTGGCATCAGGTGCTGTGACCGATGCCATGGGCCCCGATCCAGTGGGATACCTGTCTTATCAGCCCGACGGACGCATGATGGCGGTGGTGGTCAACCGACATCGCCCGTCATCGAAGGGGCGGCTGCCGACAGATGCAGAAAAGATCGAGCTGTTCGACACAATGCTTGCCTATGCCGGATCCTACACCTTCGAAAACGGCAGGGTCGTCCATCACGTGGACGCCAGCTGGAACCCGGCCTGGGGCGTGACCGATCTGATCCGTCCCTTCTCGATCGACGGTAACAAGCTGGTCATCAGTGGTGCACCAGGGGTCGATCCGACGACAGGCGAGGAGGTCACCTACCGGATCGAGTTCCGCAAGGTCTGATCCCGGGCGCAATGAGAACGCACGGTTGCGTGCATTTTGATGGCCGCCTGCGCGCCATGCAAAGTGCCTCCAAAATTGGTCAGGAGCGCCCGATTGACGATAAAGATGGGCGCATGCTCCTGCTATCGACATGAATTGGTGAGCACGCCGTCTCCGCAAGGCGACGGAATTGGTCGGCGCAGCCGATAGCATGCAACGGCAACGTCGCGTCGCCAGTGCTTGCGCGTCGGCACGGATTAATATTGATGAGGCTTGTCGTGGCATATGGGGGCGATCGCGGGCGGACCGCGCGAAAGACCGGATACTTCATCAGCTTCATGATCCTGGCGATGCTGGCCGGTCTGCCGATTGCCGTCTGGATGGATGTCAGCACCCTTTCGCAAGGGGCGCTAAAACGCCAGGCCGAGGACATGAGCTCGCTGATCACAAGTATCCGCTCCTACTATGCCAGCAATGTCGTCGGACGCATCCTCGCGGCCCACGCCGCCGGAGGTGACACCGGCACCGTTGTCACGCACGAGTATGCCGACATTCCGGGCGCAATCCCGATCCCGGCCACGCTTTCGCTCGAGCTCGGGGACGTGATCCGCCAGCAGCAGGCCAACATCACCTATCGGTTCCTCTCCGACCTGCCATTCAAGCGACGCCCGCCTCATCCCCTCGACGCTTTCGAAACGCAAGCGCTCACTGAGCTTCGGCAAGACCCCAAACAGACGCCAACCCAGATCAGCCGTAGCGGCTTCACCAACACCTTTCGCCTCGTCACCCCCGTCATCATGGGCAAGGCCTGCGTTGCCTGCCATAACACGCATCCGGAGAGCCCGAAAACCGACTGGAAGGTCGGAGATGTGCGCGGAATCCAGGAAGTGATCATCAGCCAGCCGTTTGCCCGCAACGTCTTCGCCTTCAAATACCTGCTGGCCTATTTCGGGTGCATGGCAGCCCTCGGCATCGGCTTCGTCGCCTTCCAGCAACGCCAGACCGCATTGATCGAGGGCTTCAACCATGAACTGGAATCGACGAACGAGTTCCTGGCAAGCATCTCCATGAAGATCTCGCGCTATCTGTCACCGCAGGTCTACAAGAGCATCTTCAGCGGCCAGAAGGATGTCGTCATCCAGACGGAACGCAAGCGGCTGACGATCTTCTTCTCCGACATCAAGGACTTCACCGCCACGACGGAGCGCCTGCAGCCGGAAGCGCTGACGGAGATGCTGAACGAGTACCTCACCGAGATGTCGGCGATCGCGCTCAGGCACGGCGGCACGCTCGACAAGTTCATTGGCGATGCGATTCTCGTGTTCTTCGGCGATCCGGAGACCAATGGATCCGTCGAAGACGCCAAAGCCTGCCTGCGCATGGCGGTGGACATGCAGCGGCGTCTTGGCGAACTGAAGGAGAAATGGCGCCTGGACGGCACGGAAGAGCCGTTCGTCGTCCGGATGGGCATCAATTCGGGCTACTGCAACGTCGGCAATTTCGGCAGCAATGACCGGATGGACTACACGATCATCGGCGCCGAGGCCAACCTGGCCGCGCGCCTGCAGTCCATTGCCGAAGGCGGCAAGATCGTCATCAGCTACGAAACCTACGCGCTGGTGAAAGACATCGTCGACGCAACGCCCCTCCCACCGATCACCATGAAGGGCATTCAGCGCGAGATCGTCCCCTATGCCGTCAACGGCCTCCTGGGAGCGGATCGAAACCTTCGTGTGATGAGCGAACATTTCGCCGGACTCGATCTTCACCTGGATATGGCACAGCTTGACCCGGAGGAACGTGCGCGGGTGCGGGCGGCACTGGCGGAGGCGATCGCGGCGGTCGATGCAGAGACCAAACCGTCCTCCTGACGTCTGGCAGCAACCAGATGTCGGGCGAGCGGTGGTGTGACGCATGAACCACCACCGCTCCCCATCGCCCTTCCGTGGATGGCGGAAGGGATCTCTAGTAGGGCAGACCTACGTAATTCTCCGCAAGGGCGGTCGATGCAGCTCGCGAGTGCGTGAGATAATCGAGCTCGGCTTCCTGGATCTTCTGGTCGAAATCGCCGGTATCGGGGAACCGATGCAACATCGTCGTCATCCACCAGGAGAAACGAACCGCTTTCCACACTCGTGCGAGCGCACGTTGCGAATAGGCATCGATGCCAGCGTTCGAGCCGTCCTGATAGTATTCCGCGAGGCCCGAAAACAGGTAATGTACATCGCTCGCGGCAAGATTAAGCCCCTTTGCGCCCGTCGGCGGAACAATGTGCGCTGCATCCCCAACCAGAAACATCCGGCCAAAACGCATCGGCTCGGCCACGAAGGACCGAAGCGGCGCGATCGATTTTTCGAAGGACGGCGCGGTAATCAATGCCTCGGCGTGCTGAACCGGCAGCCGGCGCCGCAGCTCGTCCCAGAAGCGGTCATCACTCCAGTCTTCGATCTTCTCGTCCACGGGACATTGCAGATAGTAGCGGCTGCGGTGCTCCGAACGCATGGAACAGAGGGCAAAACCACGCGGATGGTTGGCATAGATCAGTTCATGGCTGACGGGCGCCACTTCGGCCAGAATGCCGAGCCAGCCGAAAGGGTAGACCTTCTCGAACGTCCGTATCGCCTTCTCGGGAACGGCCTTGCGGCTTGGCCCGTGGAACCCATCGCAGCCTGCGACGAAGTCGCAATCGATACGCTGTGAAACACCATCCTTTTCATAGGTGACATAGGGCGTCGCACCCTCGAAGGCGTGTGGCTGAACGTTTGCAGCGTCGTAGATGGTCTGGCCGCCGCGCATCTCTCTATGCTCCATGAGATCGCGCGTCAGTTCCGTCTGGCCGTACACCAGAACCCGTTTTCCGCCGGTCAGGCCGAAGAGGTCGATGCGGTGATCCCGGCCATCAAAGGCGAGCGAGATGCCGTCGTGCGGCAAGCCCTCGGCGTGCATCCGGGCACCAGCCTTCGCCTGATCCATGAGGGCGACAGTACCCTCTTCGAGAACACCTGCGCGCACACGTCCGAGAATGTAATCCTTCCCGACCCGATCGATGATGACGTTGTCGATGCCAGCTTCGGTCAGCAACTGACCCAGCAGCAATCCCGAGGGTCCAGAGCCGATAATGGCGACTTGGGTGCGCATTTGTATCCTCCCGCACTTGTCTTTTGCTAAATTGTGCCGGGAGGTGAAGGTTGCAGCAATGGACATTTCGGTCAGGAAATTGCACTAATCGAACATCAAAACGGCAGACGACGATGGCAAAAGCTGTTCCGACCTACGAACTCTATGGCGAGAAAACCGGCAAAAAGCCGGACTTCTGGCTTCATTCCGAGACGATTCCATCTCGCAGCAGTCTACATCACTGGGAGATCCGTCCGCACCGGCACGACAGTTTCTTTCAGATATTGTACATAGATAGCGGATCGGGCGAAGCTCTGTTCGAGGGCAGTTGGCACCAGATGTCAGCACCTGCGGTCGTCACCGTGCCGCCGGGCCTCGATCACGGATTTCGCTTTTCGAAGGACGTCGACGGCTTTGTCGTCACAGTCCTGGCGTCGCATCTGAAGGCCATGCCGGGTGACCGCAGCCGCCTTGGAGAATGGCTGGCAAGTCCGCACCTGACGGCACTCGACATGACGAATGAGGACGCAGCCTATGTCGCTGGCTCTTTACGCCGCTTGGGACAGGAATTTGCCGAGCGCCGTGCTGGCCGCAGCGATCTGCTGGAGGCATACCTGACTGCCGCTCTGCAGTTGATCGTGCGACTGTCGTCCGACCAACGCGAGGAGGGGAGTGCCGCGGATGAAAACGAGCGTCGGATGGAGACCCTGAACGATCTCATTCAGCGCCACTTCCGGTCACACCAGCCCGCCGCCTTCTACGCCGCCGCGCTCGGCATTTCGCCGACGCATCTGAACCGCATCGTGCGGGCGAAAACCGGGCACGGCACCCATGATCTCATCGCCCGGAAATTGATCGACGAGGCAAAGCGCGAACTGGTCTTCACCTTCGGCAGCGTACAGGAGATCGGCTACCGCCTGGGCTTTGCCGATCCCGCCTATTTCTCCCGTTTCTTCCACCGGCAGACGCGGCAGACACCGCGAGCCTGGCGCATGGCAGAGCGCGCCAAGCTTGCGGCCTGAGCCGATCGCTGCAGCGCGGCACCGAGCAGTCGCGCTGCTCAAGAAATCGTTGCAAGCCCGGTCAGGGCATCAATTGTCCGCCGTTGACCTCGATGATCTGGCCCGTGACGTAACCTGACAAGGTGGGGGAGGCAAGGAACAGGTAGGCGCCGACGCAATCTTCAGGCGTGCCCACAAAGCCCATCGGTATGGACTTTCGCTGCAGTTCCATCTGCTCGTCATTGGTGTAGCGCTCATGAAATGGCGTGGCGATAACGCCGGGCGCCACGGCATTGACGCGAATGCGATCCGCCACGAACTCCTTGGCGTGACCATGGGTAATCGTCGAGACGAAGCCCTTCGACGCCGCATAGAGGATAGCGCCGTTGCCGCCACCGTTGCGCGCTGCAATCGACGTGGTGTTGATGATGAAGCCGCCCTGCTTTTTCAGCCACGGATGCGCCGCGCGCGTGGCGGCAAGGACAGAGCGCGCATTGAGATCCATTACCTTGGCGTAGTGCTCGTCGGTGTATTCCGACGTCGGCTTTCGACCCAGCATGCCACCCGCGTTGTTGACGAGACCATCCAGATGACCAAAGGTCTTCGCGGTTTCCTCGACCACACGCTCGCTTTCGCCTTCGCGGGAGACGTCGCCGTGTATCAGATGCACCGTCCCGCCTTCAGCCCGGATCTCTGCTGCCAGTGCCTCGGCCGCGTCGCGGCTCGAATTATAGTGGATGCCGACCTTCATGCCCTGCGCCGCAAACGCGCGCGCGAGTGCCGCCCCGATCCCGGTCGAGGCACCGGTAATCAACACGGCCTTGCCGGCCAGATCTGGAATCTTGATTGAGGTCAGCATTTGAGCAAGGTTTGCCATGGCAGCAATGATCTCCAGCGAATGATTGGTGGCTTCGAGCGGGTAGGGTGGCAACCCTAGCAGCGCCCGTCGCGGTTGCGCAATCGATTCTGCTCAGCCTGCAGAATCGAGCTCCGGATAGTGCCGAAAGATCCCGTCCTCGTTGAAGGCAAGGCGTCGCGGGGAAGCCAGATAACCCGCAATATTCGACCTTTGCCGCACCGACTCATGGAGTGCCGCAAGTCCGGGATAGCGTTTCGCGTAGCCGCGCATGGCAACCGGGAAGGCGTAAGACAACCCTTCGATGACTTGAAACAACGACAGATCGACATAGGAAAGAGCCGTTCCGACGATATGCCCGCGGCCATCGGAATTTTGCTGCAGGACGCGTTCGAAGTAGCCCAGAAACTTCGGTACCCGATCCGCGATAAAGGCCGCCGAGCGCGCCTTTGCCGCTTCCTTCTGGTCCTCGTAGTAGAGCGATGTCGCAATCGGATGATGCGTGTCGTGCACCTCGGCGACGAAATCGGTGATCGTCAACTGCAGGCCGTTCGCCACATATCGCAGCACTTCGTCCTGCGGTGCCAATTTCAGTTTCGGCCCGAGATAGAAAAGGATGTTGGCAACGTGGGGAATGATGACGTCGTCGACCTTGAGAAACGGCGGCGCGAATGGTGGGCACGCAGCACCCCTGTCATCCATGATCTTCAGCATGGCCGCTGTTCCTCGCCCCGGTTGGCGAGCCACGTCGACATAGTCGGCACCGGCCTCTTCAAGTGCGAGGCGCACGAACTCGCCCCGCCCCTGGATACCGTCCCAATAATAAAGCTCGTAGACCATTGTTCCCTCTCACTCGGGCTGTTCACACTTTGCTGAGGAGAATTGGCGCCACGGACCGTGGTGCTACTTGCGGTAATACCGTCGGGATATTGCAATGACCTTGTCAAAGGTCGTGGCGCGGAGGTCGAGAGACGGGCGCGTGTCGCGGAAAAACAGTGCAACGACATTGTCGACGGCAACGACAACGATCAGAGCAAGCGCCAGATAGGCTACCGCGGCAAAAATCAGAAGGGACATGGCCTCTCACATAGGAGCGATAAACAGGTAGCAGCCTGTAACGATCAGCGAAACGAGAATTGCATCGAAGTAACTTCTGTTCATGGCGCATCTCCTCCTCTTGCAAAACGTCGCGACCCGACTTTTGTTCCCATCGCAGGGCAGTCGTCGCTGGATTTTTCAAGAACACCGATCCGCATGCTCAACGAACATCCGCACGGCTAAAGGAATAGACCACAATTAATTCAAGCGTATGACGCGCGCAGCTAGGCCTGCGAGCGCCTCAGGCAAACACGCTTGTCGTGATGGGGATTTCAGACCGGCTTGCTGACTGCAGCAGACTTCTTTGCGGTGGTCTTGCGCACGGCTGGCTTGGCAGCACCATTGCCCTTGGGAACCGCAACCGCCCGCTTGGTCCGCGTCTTGACTTCCTTGCCATCGAGCGATGCCGCAGAGCCTTCAAGCGCCTCGCGCTCCTTCAGGGCCTGATGCCAGTGGGCGGAATCTCTCCCTGCCGGGCGACCTTCCTCCTCCCAAAGCGCATAGGCACGCTTCTTGATCCACTCTTCCTGAGTTTCCGTCATCGCCGATCTCCAGTCACAAGCTGCCGCAGTGCTAACGCGATACTGAGAGCAGAGTTCCAGACGATGCGCCGCGTTTCAAGTATTTTCTGACACACTGCAAAAATATTTGTCGCAGCGCAGCATTTTGCGACACTTCCACCTTCGAGGGCATCGCTTGCCATGGCGGGAAGCGCTTCCTCGCCTTCAGCCGCGCGTTGCGAAGCGCGATTGAACGGCACCATTTTACCGCTATATTCGCCGTGCATGTTTTATCTCTTATCGACCTATTGGCCTCATATTCTGTTCGTTGTCTCATTGGTCATGGGAACGGCGGCGGCGATCCATGCCACCATGACCAAGGAGGAGGTGCGAGCTGCCACCGGCTGGGTCGGTGTGATCCTGCTGTCGCCGATCGTCGGAGCCGTTATCTACGCGATTGCTGGCATAAACCGCATTCGCCGGGCATCGCTCAGCCTGCGCCGTGACGCGTTGATCCCCGAGGCCGATCTTGACGAGCTGGAGCGGTTCGACGCCGATCCCGAGATCATCATCACCGGATTCGGCCGACGGTTTTCGGCCCTACAGACACTGGGCGATCGGGTCGCTCGAAATCCCATCGCCACCGGCAACACCATCGACATTCTGGAAACCGGCGATGACTGCTACGCGACAATGAAGGCCGCGATCGACGGCGCCGAACGAAGCGTGCTTCTCGAGACCTACATCTTCGACCGAGATCGCATCGGTATGCGGATCGCGGATTCGCTGATCGCGGCGGTCAAGCGCGGGGTCGAGGTTCGCGTCCTGATCGATGCCGTCGGCGCCCGCTATTCGGTTCCGAGCATCCTTCGCTATCTCGGCAATGGGGGCGTCAACGTCGCCGTATTCAACGGCAACGTCATCATGGGCCTGCGTCTGCCCTACGCGAACCTGCGCACCCACAGGAAAATCCTGATTGTCGACGGCCACACCGCGCTGACCGGCGGCATGAACATCAGGGAAGGGTTTACTCGGGAGGTTGCAGGCGAGAACTTCGCCAGGGATACGCATTTCGTCGTGACCGGCCCTGTTATCGCCGATCTCTTCAATGTGGCCGCCGAGGATTGGCGGTTTACAACCGGCGAGATCCTCACCGGCGAAGCCTGGAAAACGGCGATGCCCGAAAGGCAGCCGGGCGATCCGGTGTTCATACGCGTGATCGCGTCCGGCCCCGACAGGAGCATCGAGACGAGCCACAAGATGCTGATGGGCGCCTTTTCGGTTGCCCGCAAATCCATTCGGATCATGTCACCCTACTTCCTGCCGGACCGCGAGCTGATCAGCGCGCTGGCCACGGCCGCACGACGCGGGGTCGAGGTCGATGTCGTGGTGCCGGCTGTCAATAACCTCGTGCTCGTGGATCGCGCGATGACGGCACAGTTCGATCAGATCGTCAGCAACTACTGCCGTATCTGGCGCTCCAGCGGCACCTTCAGTCACTCCAAGCTTCTCTCCATCGACGGCGCATGGTCATACGTCGGCTCGTCCAATCTCGACCCTCGCTCGCTGCGACTGAACTTCGAGATCGACCTCGAAGTGTTGAATGAAGGGTTTGCAGCAGAGATCGACGAACATATCGAAGAGGCGATCAAGGGCGCGTCGCCAGTCACGCTGCAGAGCTTGCGCGGCCGACCGTTTGCGGTGCGCCTCTTCGACAAGATCTTCTGGCTTGGCTCGCCATATCTTTAAACTTTGCGTCCATTGCCTATACTGCTCAGCAGAGCACCTTCGATCCACGGAACGCCCGGCACATCCCGATGCATGCCAAGAAAGCCAGCCTGCCCGCGAGCATCCTTGCCTCCATCAGGAACCGCAAGAGACGCTTGACTGCGGCGCATGCGGAAGCGCCACCAAGGGGCGCGAGCACGCTGATTGCGTCCTATAACGTCCACAAGTGCGTCGGAAACGACAGGCGCTTTGACCCTGAGCGCACCAGTCGTGTCATTCACGAGATCGACGCTGACGTCATCGCCCTGCAGGAGGCCGACACGCGCTTCGGTGAGAGAACCGGGATCCTGGACCTCGCGAGGCTGGAGCGGGAAACGGGGCTGCTCCCCGTACCTGTCAGTGGCATGGCCAAGGCGCACGGGTGGCACGGCAATGTCGTGTTGTTCAAGAAGGGTCTGGTACGCGACGTCCACCAGATCAACTTGCCGGGGCTGGAGCCGCGGGGCGCACTGGTCGCCGAACTCGAACTGGAGCAGGGCGGCGCGTTGCGCATCATTGCCGCCCATTTCGGCCTCCTGCGGCACTCCCGCGCCCAGCAGGCAAAGATGCTCGTCGAGCTGATGGCCGACAAAGTCGAGACGCCGACCATCCTCCTGGGTGATCTCAACGAGTGGCGGCTCGGCGACCGCTCGTCGCTGCACACGTTCCAGTCCGCGTTCGGACCGCAGCCAGCCGCCGTCCCGAGCTTCCCGGCGCGCCTGCCGGTTCTTGCGCTGGATCGCATCATGGCCAATCGCAACGGCGTGCTGACGCGCGTCGAGGCGCACGACACGCCGCTCGCCCGCATCGCTTCCGACCATCTGCCGATCAAGGCGCTCCTCAACCTGGAGACTGCGGACAACCAGGAACCTGTGCCGAAAAAGGGAAGGCACAGCGCTTGACTCCACAGGCCGTCATGGCACGTTCTGAGAAGAGCGAGGCGGACGCCTATCGGGGAGAGTAGCAGCATGTTGAGGGCGTGGGTGGTGCGGTCGCGAGGTAACAGGCAACCGCACGCAGCTTCGACTGCGCAAATCGTCAGGCGGATCTGTCTGCTGCTGATGGTCGCGGCAGGCCCGTCCGCGCTGCCGTTCGACACCGTTTCGGCCCTTGATCCGGCATCTCAGAGTCAGGCGTCGAAGGCTCAGATCGAGAAGCTCTCCGGCATGTTGCAGCAACACTTTGCCGGTGCCGATAGCCTCATGGAACGCCGCTCGGCCTTCGAAGAGCTGATGGCGTCGACACCGGGACCGTCTCGTGTCCAGATCAGGCACGTCGATGCCGGCGGCGTGGACGCGGAACTTATCTGGCCGGCTCGCCTGCATCATCCCATCGGTCGACGCGCGATCCTTTACGTTCACGGTGGTGGCTTCTATGGCGGATCGCTTCAAACCCACAGGGCCTTCGCCGCCGCGCTTGCCAAGGCGTCTTCATCAGACGTCCTGCTGATCAATTACCGGCTTGCGCCGGACTATCCGTTTCCGGCACCGATCGACGATACGCTGACGGCATACCAGTGGCTGCTCGAATCCGGCTACGACAACGACAATGTGGTCATCGCGGGAGATGCCGCCGGTGGAAACCTCGCCATCGAGGCCACGCTGAGACAGATGCAACTCAAGGGGCCGCTTCCGGCCGCCGTCATCGCGGTCAGCCCGATCACTGATCTTGCCGGGACAGGCAACTCATTTGCAGCCAACATCAAGAGCGACCCGCTGTTGAACGCCACGCAGATGGAGGCGGCGCGAAAGGCCTATCTCGGCAGCCGTGCGCCGACCGACCCGCGCGCCTCGCCGCTCTATGCCGACATGACGGGTTTTCCCCCGATCCTGATGCAGGTGGGCTCGAGCGAAGCCCTGCTGGATGACACGTTGCGGCTTGCCGACAAGGCACGCAAGGCCGGCGTAGACGTGACGGCCGAGGTCTGGCCGGGCATGATCCACCAATGGCAGCTCTTTCCCTTCTGGATCGACGATGCGCGGCGCTCCAACCAGAACATGGCCGAGTATGCGATACAGCACTTCGCCGACAAGCCGAAGGAATGACCGCCGCCTCCCGCCTAGATCAGTCCCGGCGCCGATTGTCCTTGCGCCGTGGCTGAAAGGTCGCGATGCGCATGACGTCGTCGATGATCATCAATAGATGCGTCCACATGGCAACTCTCCTTCAGTGCCATCTTGACCGCTCTTGCCCTCTGTCTTCAAACGAGCTTATCGTCGCCTTCGAATGACTTGAGGTTATGCGATGAAGCGCGGACATCTGCCTTTGACAGCACTGCGAAGCTTCGAGGTGGCGGGACGTCTCGGCAGTTTCACGCGCGCGGCCGACGAGCTTTTCATTTCGCAGGCAGCCGTCAGCCGGCAGATCAGAGATCTGGAAACGACGCTCGGTGAGGCACTTTTCGAACGCCGCCATCGAAGCGTCCACCTGACCGACGATGGCCACAGGTTGCTCACTATTCTTACGACGTCGTTCGATAAGATTGGCGATTGCCTGGACGGGATACGCAGCAGCAGAAAACAAAACAGCCTGTCCATCAGTGCGGAACCATCGTTTGCCGCATCCTGGCTGGTGCCGCAATTGCCCGACTTTCAGGCGCTACACGCTGATATCGATGTCACCGTCGATTCAGATTCACGACTGGCGGAATTTCGAAGCGGTGAGGCGCAGATCGCCATTCGCCACAGCGTCACGGACACATCTTGGCCGAGAAGCCAGAGCAGGCATCTGGCCGATGTCTGGATGATCCCGGTCGCAGCGCCGGTCGTGCTCACGCAGTCGGTAATCCGCGCGGCCGGTGACTTGCTCAGTCTCCCGCTGCTGCACGAAGAAAACCGTGACGTCTGGAACCGGTGGTTCGAGGCTGCAGGCGTCACGCCGTCAGAGGCTGTCCGCGGAGTTGTCTATGCAGACGGCGGCCTGGTTCTTCAGGCCGTCCTGCGAGGTCAGGGCATCGGTCTCGTGGACCGGATATTTGCCGAGGACGAAATTCGGGCGGGCCGGTTGGCCTGCGTTTTCGATCTCGCCATTCCCCACGGCGCCTACTTCCTCGTGGCCCGTCGCTTCGATCAACTGACGGATCCCGCCCGGCTGTTCTCGACCTGGATTACGTCGAAATTTCAATGATCCGATGGCAGCCAGAACGCTTGACCTCCTTGAGCATTGCGGCTCTGTTGACGTGATTGCTGCTGAAGAGCAGCGGTGAACACCCGTGCCGATGATTTTCAAGGATGAGCCGATGACTGCCAATTTCCACCAGCCGGTCGATGCAGCCGAGGTGCCCCGCTTTGCCGGGCATACGACCTTCATGAGGCTCCCCGCCGTCGCGTCAGCCAAGGGCCTCGACATTGCACTGGTCGGCATTCCGTGGGATGGCGGGACGACCAATCGCGCCGGCGCGCGGCATGGGCCGAGAGAAGTCCGCAGCCAGTCGAGCCTGATGCGACGGGCGCATCATGTGTCGGGTATCGAACCCTTCAGTGCTGCCAATGTCGCAGACGTCGGAGACCTATCCGTCAATCCCATCGATCTCCAGGATGCACTGAAGCGCATCGAAGCCGGCATGGCCGCGATCGTCGGCGAAGGAGCCATCCCGCTGTCGGTCGGCGGCGATCACCTCACGACGCTTCCCGTCCTGCGCGCCGTCGCCAGGAAAGGCCCGGTCGGCCTCATCCATTTCGACGCACATTCCGATACGAACGATACCTATTTCGGTGACAATCCCTATACGCACGGCACCCCGTTCCGCAGGGCGATCGAAGAGGGGCTGCTGGACCCCAAGCGCATCGTGCAGATCGGCATCCGCGGCTCGGTCTACGAGCCGGGCGAGCACGATTGGGCAAGAGCTCAGGGCGTACGCGTCATCTACATGGAAGAATTCGTCGAGCGTGGCGCGGTGGCTGTCATGGAGGAGGCGCGCAGCATCGTTGGAAGCGCTCCGGCCTATGTCTCGTTCGATATCGACAGCATCGATCCGTCGATGGCCCCAGGGACCGGCACCCCTGAAATTGGAGGCTTCAGCACGCGAGAAGCGCAGCAGATGGTGCGGCTCCTCGATGGCGTGAGGATCGTGGGCGCCGACGTCGTGGAAGTGTCCCCGCCATTCGACATCGGCGGCATCACCGCGATTGCCGGCGCGACGATCATGTTCGAGTTGCTTTGCGTGATCGCTGGTCAGGTAGCGGCGACGCGAGAGCGCTAGGCCACAAAGAGAATGGTCGCCGGCAGCAGGCACGGGCGACCTCGCTTCACACATCGATGACGATCTTGCCGTCCGACTGCCGGCCCTCAATAAGGGCATAGGCCTGCTGGGTCGTTTCCAACGTGAAGCGGCGGCCATCGAGCCTGGGAACAATCTGTCCGGCTTCGACAAGCTTGGTCGCCTCCCGCATGATATCCCCGTGATGATCCCGACCTTCGCCTGTCAGCAGCGGAAGCAGCGTGAAGACGCCGGAATAGGTTGCCGCCTTGAATGACAAGGGGGCGAGCACGTGGGCGCCCCAACCGAGACAGCTGACGACATGTCCGAACCGCCTGACGGCCTTGAATGCCATGTCGAGCCCGACCCCGCCGATGGTGTCATAAACGATATCGAACCCTTGGCCCGCGGTCAGGCGATCGACGTAGGCCTCCACGTCTTCCTTATCGCGATCAATGGCCGTTGCTCCGAGGGAGGCAAGATATTCCGCCCGCCGACCGTGATCGACTGCAAAGACCTTGGCTCCCCTGGCTCTGGCGATCTGCACGACCACGTGACCAACGCCGCCAGCCGCGCCGATCACCAGAACGGTCTGATCCGCAGAGACCTTTGCCCGATCCACCAGCCCTTCCCATGCCGTGACGAAGGCCAGAGGAAGGGCGGCGGCATCCCGCATGCTGATATTGCCGGGCTTGCGAGCAAGAAGCGATGCGTCGACAGCCGCGTACTCGGCAAGCGACCCCTGATTGCCACCAACGCCGCCTGTCATGCCGTAAACGTCGTCACCCGGCCGAAAATCTGACACGCCTGAGCCCACCGCCTCGACGGTTCCTGCCATGTCGACACCGAGGATGGCGGGGAGGGGATGATTGGCGTGCGCGGCGCCCCCGATGCGGATCTTCGTATCGAGCGGGTTGATCGCGCTTGCCTTCACGCGCACCAAAACCTGTCCCGCCGCCGGCATCGGCCTTTCGATCTCGGCAAGACGAAAGGGGGTGCCAAAGCTTTCAAGTAGCAGAGCCTTCATGGTCTCCTGCGACGCCATCTGTTGTTCTCCTTGTTCCGATGGCTAGAAGATGGACATTTCACTTCCGTTTGGAAATGAAATAAAATGACATAATACTATGCAAAAATGTTTGGAGTCGTCATGGAGTGGAGTGACCTGCGCGTCTTTCTCGCCATCGCCCGCGAAGGCACCCTGGGCGGGGCAGCGCGAAGAACGGGACAGACCCAGCCCACGATGGGCCGGCGCCTGAAAGCATTGGAGGAAGCGATGGGAACGACCTTGTTCCATCGCACCTCCGAGGGTTTCGTCCTGACAGAGCAGGGCGCTGCGGTTCTTCCTCATGCGGAGCGGATGGAGGAGGAAGCCCTTTCCCTGCAGCGCGAGGTCAGCGGCAAGACCAGGGACCTCAGCGGGCTGATCCGGGTCTCGTCGTCGGATTGGTTCGGCGTACACGTTCTGTCTCCGGTCCTGGCGTCATTCTCGCTGGCATTCCCCCGGATCATTGTGGAGCTGGTGACCGACTCGCGGCTCCTCAGTCTCGCCCGACGTGAAGCCGATGTCGTCTTTCGCATCCGGCCGTTCAGCGAGGCTGACGTCATCTCCAGGCGTCTCCTTCGCATCAACTATGGGCTTTATGCACGCGCCGACGACGAGGTCGGCGATCTCGGCGACGGATCCGGACACCGGCTCGTCACCATGGATGAAGCCTTTGGCGGCATGCCCGACGTCGAGTGGGCACACGAAGTCCTGCCGAATGCGCAGATTGTTGCGCGCAGCAACAACAGGGACGTTCAGGCGAGCCTTTGCGCCCATGGTGCCGGCATCGCCATCCTGCCGCGCCCGCTGGGCGACGCGCGTGCGGATCTCAAGCGCCTCCTATTCGACAGGACACCACCAAGCCGGGACACCTATCTCGGCTACCACAAGGACCTGCGCCGTTCCCCGCGCCTGCGCGCCCTGCTCGATCATGTGGTCAAGCGGCTGTCACGCTGAAGCTTTCCATTTCACGACACGACAGCTCTCGCGGACAACTTCGTGCTCGCCCGCAACACTTAAGCCGCCTACAACAGCACGACGGTTGCCCGAGAAAGAGGTAACTGATGACAGGGAGAAGCTCATGACGTTCGACGATCTCGCCAAGCCACCCTACAATCTCGACAGTCAGCGGATCGGCTGGGTGAAGGACGCTCTTTCCCGTCTCTCCGACGACGATCGGCTATCTCAGCTCTTCAACCTCGTGCTGTTCGGCAATGATCCCGGTGAGGTCGAGCGTATCAAGAACTTCCGGCCGGGGAGCATCACCCGCTTTGGCGGCGCCGACGCCACCACGGAGCGGGCCCTGATCGCGATGTTGAACAAGGCTCTCCCGGTGCCGCTCCTCGTCTCCGCCGATCTCGAGGGAAGCAGGCTCAGCCTGGCGGGCGCCGCCGAGATGCCCAACCCGCTGGGCCTCGCCGCGCTCGACGACGTCGAAGCAACCGAGGAAGTCAGCAGCATCATGGCGCAGGAAGCGCGCGCTGCTGGCATCAATTGGTCGTTCACGCCGGTGCTCGACATCAATGCCGCCTTCCGAAGCTCGATCGTGGCGACCCGCGGTTTCGGCTCGGACATCGAGACCATCGAGCGGCATGCCATCAAGCAGATGGAGGTCTTTCAGAGGCATGGCGTCGCCTCCGCCGTCAAGCATTGGCCCGGCGAGGGGTTCGACGACCGTGACCAGCATCTCCTGACGACGGTTAATCCGCTCGATTTGAAAAGTTGGGAGGAGAGCTTCGGCAGGCTTTACCGACGGGCAATCGATTCCGGCGTGCTGTCGGTCATGTCCGCGCACATCGCGTTCCCCGCCTTCATCCGTTCGCTGGTACCGGACGCAGGGCTGGAGGCTTATCGCCCGGCATCGATCAGCCGGCTGCTCAACGAGGATCTGTTGCGCAAGCGGCTGGGCTTTAACGGCGTGATCGTCTCCGACGCCACGCCGATGGCCGGCCTCGGGTCATGGTCGAAGCGTTCCGAGCATCTGCCTGAAATCATTGCATCCGGCTGCGATGTCATTCTCTTCTCAGACGATTGGGAGGCGGATATCGGCTATCTGAAGGCGGCACTTGCCGATGGCCGCCTGACCGCGGCGCGGATCGAAGACGCGCTCATCCGGCAACTTGGCCTGAAGGCTGCACTTGGCCTGGACCGACCCCAAACCGCACCGACGATCGACAAGGCCAGCAACAACGCGTTCGGCGAAGCGCTTGCCCGACGCATCCCGACCTTGGTCAAGGACGTCACCGAAACCCTGCCGCTCAATGTGAGGGATCACCGGCGAGTTCTGGTCTTCTCCGGCGACATCGTCATTCCCTTCCTCCGCGAACCATTGCAGTTCGCGCTTCCCGATATGTTGCGCCAGGAAGGCTTTGAGGTGACGGTGCACACGCCCGACAGCGACCTCGACCCCCGAAATTTCGATCTGGTTCTCTATCTTCTCGGAGACGAGACGCTTCTGACGCGCGGACGTGTATTCCTGGACTGGCTGAAACTTACCGGCAGTTTCGGCAATGCCATGCACAGGAGCTGGCACGAAGTTCCGACGGTGATGATTTCGTTCGGATATCCGTATCTGCTTTACGATGCGCCGCGCGTACCGACCTACATCAACGCCTACTCGACAACCGAGACGATGCAGCGCGCGGTCGTCGATGCGCTCATGGGCAGGGTGCCATGGAACCGCAACAACCCGGTCGATCCGTTCTGCGGACTGGATGACGCACGGTTCTGATCTAAAAGCCGGGCCATGAGCCATGACCCGGCGTTGACGTTACCGAGGCGCTCCGTCGAGCGCCTCGTCTTTGGTATCAAAGGCGACTAAACGCGCTCAAGGGCAATCGCGATCCCTTGACCGACCCCGATGCACATCGTTGCCAGGGCATATTTGCCGCCACGCAGGGAAAGTTCGAGCGCCGCGGTTCCGGAGATACGGGCACCCGACATTCCAAGAGGATGGCCAAGCGCAATGGCGCCGCCATTCGGGTTCACGTGGTCGGCGCCTTCCGCCACTCCGAGATCGCGAAGAACGGCGATGCCTTGTGAGGCGAAAGCCTCGTTGAGTTCGACAACGTCAAAGTCCGCCGGGGAAAGGCCAAGAAGAGCGCAGAGCTTTCTGGTCGCCGGAGCTGGGCCAAAACCCATGATCCGGGGTGCAACGCCGGCCGTTGCGCCACCCATGATACGAGCGATCGGGGTCAGGCCATACTTCTTGGCGGCGGCTTCGGATGCGATGATGAGAGCGGCAGCGCCGTCGTTGACGCCGGACGCGTTACCCGCGGTCACCGTGGCGCCTTCGCGCTTGTTCACCGGGTTAAGCTTCGCGAGCGCTTCCATGCTCGTCGCGCGCGGATGCTCATCCCTAGACACGATGATGGGATCACCCTTGCGCTGCTTGATGGTGACGGTGGTGATTTCCTTCGAGAGGCGTCCGTTGGCCTGTGCGGCCGCCGCCTTCTCCTGGGAGCGCACGGCAAACGCGTCCTGATCCTCTCGCGAGACCTTGAAATCGATCGCCACGTTGTCCCCGGTCTCGGGCATTGAATCGACGCCGTATTGCTGCTTCATCAACGGATTGATGAAACGCCAGCCGATGGTCGTGTCATAGATTTCCGCGTTGCGGGAAAAGGCCGAATCCGCCTTGGGAACGATGAAGGGGGCACGGCTCATGCTTTCCACCCCGCCGGCGATCATCAGCTCGGCTTCGCCGGCCTTGATGGCGCGCGCTGCGGTGATCACGGCATCCATGCCAGAACCGCAAAGCCGGTTCATGGTCGTGCCCGGAACGGATACCGGGAGACCCGCGAGCAGTGAGGACATGCGAGCAACGTTGCGGTTGTCTTCGCCGGCCTGGTTGGCACAGCCGTAGATAACGTCCGCGACAGCTTCCCAGTCGACGCCCGCGTTGCGCTCCATCAGAGCCTTGAGGGGAATGGCACCCAGATCATCGGGGCGCACAGCCGAAAGAGCACCTGCGTAACGTCCGATCGGCGTACGAATGTAGTCGCAAATAAATGCATCGGTCATCGGTCGTTTCCTTAAAGTTCCGGGACAACCAGGTCGCCGATTGGACCATCGACGATCAACGGAGCGCCGGTCATCGCTTGGAGTTCCTCGACCGTCATTGCCGAGAGCTTTTCCCGCACCACGAAGCGCCCGTTGACGACATCGATTACGGCGTGGCTGGTATAGATGCGGGTGATGCAGCCGACCCCTGTGAGCGGGAACGTGCACCGGTCGACGAGCTTTGGCTCGCCGTTTTTGGTGACATGCTCGGTAATGACGAAGACCTGCTTGGCCCCATGGACGAGATCCATCGCACCACCGACAGCCGGAACACCCTTGCTGCCGACCCGCCAGTTCGCAAGGTCACCGTTCTGCGCGACCTGATAGGCACCGAGGATCGCCACATCCAGATGCCCGCCGCGGACCATGGCAAAGCTGTCGGCATGATGGAAGAAGGCCGAACCCGGCTTGAGGGTGACCGCCTTCTTGCCGGCGTTAATCAGATCCCAGTCTTCTTCGCCTGCAGGCGGAGCCTCGCCGAAATCGAGGATGCCGTTCTCCGTATGAAAGATCGCCTGTCGGCCTGGAGGCTGATACTTCGCGACCATCTCTGGAAAGCCGATGCCGAGATTGACGTAGGCGCCATCCTCAATGTCCTGTGCCGCACGCCAGGCGATCTGCGAATTCGTCAGCTTGATATCTTCACGAGTATCGACGGTCATACGTAGGCCACTCCTGCGCGAATAAGATCTTCTTCCTGTTTCGGATCGGTGACTTCGACAACCTTGTCGACAAAGATGCCGGGCGTCACAACGTGCTCCGGATCGATGCCACCCAGAGGCACGATTTTCGAAGCCTGCACGATCGTCTTCGCGGCCGCCATGCACATCAGCGGATTAAAGTTGCGGGCGGCCTTGTTGTAGGTGAGGTTGCCGTGAATGTCGGCGACGTGGGCTTTGACGATCGCAAAATCGGCTTTCAACCAACGTTCCTGAACATATTGGCGGCCGTCGAACTCGGCGATCGGCTTGCCGACCGCGAGTTCAGTGCCAAAGCTGGTCGGCGTGTAGAACGCCGGGATGCCGGCCCCACCTGCACGGATGCGTTCGGCCAGTGTTCCTTGCGGAACGAGTTCAAGCTCGATTTCACCGGCGAGGTACTTTTCGGTAAAGGCGCGGGGATCTGAAGAGCGCGGAAAGGAACAGATCATTTTCTTGACCATGCCCGCATCGATCATGGCGGCAATGCCGATCCGTCCGTTGCCGGCGTTGTTGTTGATGACCGTGAGGTTTTTCGGCCCCTTGTCGATCAGCGCATGGATGAGCTCGATCGGCGCGCCCGAACCACCGAAGCCACCGATCATCACAGTCGCACCATCGCCAATTGCAGAGACGGCTTCCGCCGCGCTCCCAATAGTCTTGTCCATAGATGTCTCCTTGCCGATGCACGCACCTTATGCCGGCCGCGCCTCCTAGCCTTTAAATAAATCCAAGGGGCGAGTTGCAGCAATACCGAATGTGCGATAATTGATATTTGTTCATATAACGCACAAAGGCCGCCCAGTGACGAAAAATGAAATGCGCGCCACGTTGAAGGAAACCGATTTTGTCAGCGGCTTCGCAAAGGGCCTGCGCGTAATCGAGTCCTTCGGAGAACAGGATCGGCGCCTGTCCATCAGCGACGTTGCCAGGAAGACGGAACTTGACCGGGCAACGGTCAGGCGCTCGCTGCTGACATTGGTCGAGCTCGGCTATGCCGACTACGACGGGAAATTCTTCACCCTGACGTCGCGCGTCCTGAGGCTGGGGCATTCCTACCTGTCGGCGACGCCGCTGCCCTTGCTCCTGCAGCCCCATTTGGACCTCTTGTCCGACAAGACAGGCCAGAGCTCATCCGCCTCCGTTCTCGACGATACCGAGATCGTCTACATCGCGCGCGCATCCCAACGGCGGGTCATGTCGATCAACCTCAACCCCGGCAGCCGATTGCCGGTCTACTGCTCCTCCATGGGGCGCGTTCTTCTTTCGGCGCTTCCTGAAGATGACATCCGCAGCGCCCTGTCGAGAACGGAGCTGAGGGCCAACACCGATCGCACGATCGTCGACATCGATGAGCTGATGGCGGAGATCCGGCGCGTACGGGAGCAGGGCTATGCGGTGATCAATCAGGAACTCGAGCTGGGCTTGTGCTCGATCGCTGTTCCTCTTCGCAACAGAAGAGGTGTCACCATCGCAGCCTTGAATGTCGGCGCACCCGCTGCACACGTCTCGCCCGAACAGATGGTCAGCCTGTTCCTCCCGCTGCTGCAGGAAGCTGCCGAGAACATTCGCCTGTCCTTGGGTTGAGCGCGCCCCCGCTCTCGGATGAGATTCGCGCTGTCAGAGCATCCCGAATAGCGCGCTCTTGCGCTGTGGATATCGCGCGGCGCTCGTCGCGTTTAGGCCCCACAAGAACCTGAGCCGCCTCAACAAATTCGCGCGTCACTGGCATAGCGCCAACCTTGCGAGAGATGGCTTCGGGCGAGTTTAGTTCTTCAATATAAATCATTTAAAACAGTAGCTTAGGACGACACCCTCCACTGCCTGCAGGTTGCGTTAGCCAGATTTAGTTCCAAGATCTGGGACCGGATGGCCGCACCGCTCCACGCAAAATCACACAACTTAGAAGACGGCTTGACGCGTCGAAATCTTTGAGAAATGCTAAGATGTCAGACCAATTTATAAGGTCGGCTGCCTATAAGAATTTTGGGGAACCATGAAGGCACCAATCAGCCAGAGGCCGATCATTCGGCCGCTTCCGACGATGGATCGCGCGCGTCAGGTCACCGATGCGCTGGCGGACTACGTCAAGGACGCAGCGCTCGAGGCCGGCGACCGCCTGCCGGCGGAACGTGAGCTGATGGCGGCCCTCCAGGTCGGGCGCTCCACCATCCGTGAGGCGATCCGCCACTTCCAGGCGCTCGGCGTCATCGAGACCCGGAAGGGAAGCGGTACCTATCTGCTCAAGCCCGTCTCCAAGGCGACGATCCACATGCCGCTGTCGCTCGACACGACGCATCTGCGCGACGCGCTGCTGCAGACACTCGAAGTTCGACGCGGCATCGAATGCGAAGCCGGCATGGTGGCTTCCCTGAAGCGCACGCCACAGGACCTCGTCGTCATCGAGGAAAAGCTCAGCGAGATGGAGCGGGTCCACATCAAGGAAGGCACGTCGGGGCCGGAAGACCTTGCCTTCCACCTGGCCATCTACGACGCGACCCATAACCCACTGTTTCGCCAGCTTCTCGAGCAGATGCGCGAGACCTTCTGGCAGTTCTGGCAACACCCCTTCGAGCGGCAGGATTTCGCCCGCCGCTCCTTTCCGTTCCACCGCACCCTCTTCAACGCGATCGCCGCCCGCAATCCCGAGGCAGCGCGCGCAGAGACACTGAAAATCCTCGAAGTTGTCGAGGAAGACATTAAGGAAATGTCCAAATGAGCAACGGCGCAGACCCGTTCGAAATTGCATCCCTCATCACGGCGCACGACGAAGGAAACTTCGCCGAAGCTGTGGTGCCGCCGATTTTTCAGACATCGCTTTTCACTTTCTCCGACTATGACGACATGATCGCGTCCTACCGAGGCGAGAAGGTCCGGCCGATCTATACCCGTGGCCTCAATCCCACGGTACGCATGTTCGAAGAAATGCTGGCCAAACTCGAGGGTGCTGAAGATGCTCTCGGCTTTGCCAGCGGCATGGCGGCCATCTCGTCGTCGGTCTTGGCCTTTGTCGAGCCGGGCGACCGTATCGTCGCCGTCAAGCACGTCTATCCCGATGCCTTCCGCCTGTTCGGCACTATCCTGAAGCGCATGAAGGTCGACGTCACCTACGTCGACGGTCGGGACGAAGAAGCCGTCGCCAAGGCACTCCCCGGCGCCAAGCTGTTCTACATGGAAAGCCCGACCAGCTGGGTGATGGAAGCCCACGACGTCGGCGCGCTTGCCGCGCTGGCCAAGCAACATGGCGTCGTGTCGATGATCGACAACAGCTGGGCGAGCCCGGTCTTCCAGCGGCCGATCACCCTCGGCGTCGACCTCGTCATCCACTCCGCCTCCAAATATCTCGGCGGCCACAGCGACGTCGTCGCCGGCGTCGTTGCCGGATCGAAAGAGATGATCGCGCGGGTCAAGGCTGAGTCCTATCCCTATCTCGGCGGCAAGCTTTCGCCATTCGATGCATGGCTTCTCATCCGCGGCATGCGCACGCTGCCGATCCGCATGAAGGCGCACGAGGCGGCGGGCATGACCATCGCAAAGCGCCTGCAGGAACTGGATGTGGTGGAGACCGTCTGCCATCCGGGTCTCGCCAACCGCCTGCCGGCGGGCCTGAACGGCACGTCCGGCCTGTTCTCGTTCATTTTCCGGGAGGGCGTCGATATCCGCGCCTTCGCCGATCATCTCAAGCTCTTCAAACTGGGAGTGAGCTGGGGTGGACACGAAAGCCTGATCGTACCAGGCGAGGTGGTCCTTCAACAGAAGGCACAGCCAAACTCCGCGCATACCTTCGGGATCCATGCGCGGTCCGTACGCCTCCATGTCGGCCTCGAAGGAACCGAGGCGCTGTGGAGGGATATCGAAGAGGCGCTCGCCGTCGCTTCGTGACGCCTACAACCCGAGGAAAAACCTGGAAGGGGGAACCAAGCATGAAAAGACTGATCACCGCAACGCTATTCGCCACGATGATGGCCGGTACGGCGTTTGCCGATACCACGCTGAAGCTTGTCGAAGTCATCACCAGCCCGGAGCGCACCGAGACGCTGAAGTCGATCGTCGGCAAGTTCGAAGCCGCCAATCCCGGCACCAAGGTAGACATCATTTCGCTGCCGTGGAACGAAGCGTTCCAGAAGTTCGCGACAATGGTATCGGCAGGCGACACGCCTGACGTCATGGAAATGCCGGACACCTGGCTCTCCCTCTATGCCAATAACGGCATGCTGGAAAGCCTCGAGCCTTACCTGGCGAAGTGGGAATACACCGCCGGCCTGACGCCGCGTGCGCTTGAACTCGGCCGCGACGTCAAGAACACCGCTTACATGCTGCCCTACGGCTTCTATCTGCGCGCCCTGTTCTACAACAAGAACCTGTTCAAGGAAGCCGGCGTTTCCGAGCCGCCGAAGACGATGGACGAATTCGTCGCGGCCTCCGAGAAGGTCTCCAAGCTGCCGGGCAAGTCCGGCTACTGCCTGCGCGGCGGTCCGGGCGGCCTGAACGGCTGGGTGATGTTCGGCGCCACGATGGCGGGCTCCAACAAGTTCTTCAACGAAGACGGCACCTCGACCATGAACAGCGAAGGCTGGGCCAAGGGCCTGGAGTGGGTGGTCGACCTCTACAAGAAGGGCCTGGCACCGAAGGACAGCGTCAACTGGGGCTTCAACGAGACCGTCGCCGGCTTCTATTCCGGCACCTGCGCGATGCTCGACCAGGATCCGGATGCTCTGATCGCGGTTGCCCAGCGCATGAAGCCAGAGGATTTCGGCGTCACCAAGATGCCGGTCGGTCCGAGCGGCAAGGGCTTCACGACGATCGGCTTCGCCGGTTGGTCGATGTTCTCCACCAGCCAGAACAAGGACCTGTCCTGGAAGCTGATCGAAACGCTCGAATCGCCGGAAGGCAACATCGAGTGGAACAAGCGTACAGGCGCGCTGCCGGTTCACACCGCCGCGGCAAAGGACCCCTTCTACGCGAGCGAGCAGTTCAAGGGCTGGTTCGACGAACTGGCCGACGCGAACATCGTGCCGACCGTCATGCCGACCTACCTCGAGGAATTCGCCTTCTTCAAGGATTCGCTTGCCATCAAGACAACGCAGCAGGCGCTTCTCGGCGACATCACGCCGAAGGAACTGGCTGACCAGTGGGCAGACTACCTGACCAAGGCACAGCAGAAGTACCTCGCCAAGAAGTAATCTGACCTCCCGGGGCGGCGGCATCATCCGCCGCCCCGACCATCAGTGACCACAGCGCAAACGCTGCGAAACCGGAATTTTTGCCCGATGACCATGACCGCCGATACGCTCGACAGTCGCCGCGACCGCAGGCCGTGGCTGAAGCGCGTCGCCGATGCCTCGGAACCCTATCTCTACAGCGCGCCGTCGCTGATCCTCATCATTGCCGTGATGCTGGTGCCATTGACGATCGGTGTGTCCTACGCGTTCCGCGACATTCAGCTCCTCAATCCTTTCTCCGGCGGCTTCATCGGCCTCGATCACTTTCGCGCATTGTCTCAGGATGCGGCTTTTTACGGCGCCTTGAAAAATACGCTCTGGTGGACCGGCGCCTCCGTCATGTTGCAGTTCGCCTTCGGCCTGATCCTGGCCCTGCTGCTCGACAAGCCGTTCTGGGGCCGCGGTCTCGTGCAGGCGCTGGTGTTTCTTCCCTGGGCCGTGCCGTCGTTCCTCGCCGGTCTCAATTGGGCGTGGCTGTTCAATCCTGTTATCGGGCCAATTCCGCATTGGCTCTACGCCCTGGGCCTGATGAGCGAGCCGGGCAATATCCTGTCGGATCCGCACTATGCGATGTGGGGCCCGATCATCGCCAACGTCTGGTGGGGCATTCCGTTCTTCGCCATCACGCTGCTCGCGGCTTTGCAGGCGATCCCGCGCGACCTCTACGAAGCGGCCTCGATTGACGGCGCCACCTGGTTCCAGCGTTTCCGCTCGATCACCCTGCCGTTTCTGGCGCCGACGATCGCGATTACCGTCCTGCTTCGCACCGTCTGGGTTTCCAATTTCGCCGACCTGATTGTCGTCATGACCGGCGGCGGCCCGGCAGATCGCACGCAGATCGTCGCCAGCTATATCTTCACCCAGGCCTTCAAGCGGCTCGACTTCGGCTACGCCTCGGCCATCGCGCTGGTGTTGCTGGCGCTGCTGCTTGCCTATTCCATGCTGATCATCCTGCTGCGGCAGACCCTGCTGAACAAGGATTGAAGCCATGAGACGCATCCTTCCTACCATCGCACACCGCTTGGCGATCCTCTGCTACATCGTCTTCGCGCTGTTCCCGCTTTTCTGGCTGCTGAAGGTGTCGGTCACGCCGAACGACCTTCTCTATTCGGAAGGCGTACGCATGTGGCCATCGCGGACGACCTGGGAGCACTATTCCTTCGTCATCCAGCACAGCTCATTTCCGACCTTCTTCAAGAACAGCCTGATCGTGTCGGCCTCGACCGCGGTCGTCGTCACCATCTGCGCATCGCTGTCGGGCTACGCCCTGTCTCGCTTCAATTTCCGGGCGAAGTACTGGATCGTGGCGCTGATGCTGCTCACGCAGATGTTCCCGCTCGTCATGTTGGTGGCGCCGATCTTCAAGATCCTGACGCCTCTGCACCTGACCAACAGCCTGACGGGCCTTGTCGTCGTCTACACCGCCTTCAACGTGCCTTTCGCGACCTTCCTCATGCAGTCGTTCTTCGACGGCATTCCGAAGGATCTGGAGGAAGCGGCGATGATCGACGGCGCCACGCAGTTCACGGCCTTCCGGCAGATCATCCTGCCGCTGACCCTGCCGGGGATTGCCGCGACGCTCGGTTTCGTCTTCACGGCCGCATGGAGCGAACTGCTCTTCGCGTTGATGCTGATCAACGGCAACGACGCAGCAACCTTCCCGGTCGGACTTCTGACCTTCGTCTCGAAATTCTCGGTCGACTTCGGACAGATGATGGCAGCGGGCGTTCTCGCACTCATCCCGGCCGGTCTCTTCTTCCTTCTCATCCAGCGCTATCTCGTCCAGGGCCTGACGGCCGGCGCGGTCAAGGGTTAATCACATGGCATCGATCGACATCCAGAACGTCAAGAAGGCCTACGGCCACGTGCAGGTCCTGCAAGACGTGGACCTCAAGATTCAGGACGGCGAGTTCGTCGTCCTGGTCGGCCCCTCCGGCTGCGGCAAGTCCACGCTGCTGCGCATGATCGCCGGCCTCGAGGAAGTGACATCGGGCGAGATCCGCATTGCCGGAAACCGCGTCAACGAGTTGCACCCGAAGGACCGCGACATCGCCATGGTGTTCCAGTCCTACGCGCTCTACCCGCACATGAATGTCGCGGGCAACATGAGCTACAGCCTGAAGCTGCGCAAAACGGCAAAGGACAAGATCGCGAGCGCCGTTGGTGCGGCAGCCTCAAAGCTCGGCCTCGACCCCTTGCTGGAACGTCGCCCGAAGGCGCTCTCCGGCGGCCAGCGCCAGCGCGTCGCCATGGGCCGCGCTATCGTGCGCCAGCCGAAGGCCTTCCTCTTCGATGAGCCGCTGTCGAACCTCGACGCCCGCCTGCGCGAGCAGATGCGCGCCGAGATCAAGAAGCTGCACGGTGATCTGAAGGCGACTTCGATTTACGTGACGCACGACCAGATCGAGGCCATGACACTGGCCGACCGTATCGTCGCCATGCACGGCGGCGTGGTCCAGCAGGTTGGCAGCCCGCTCGAGCTCTACGATCGCCCTGCCAACCTGTTCGTGGCTGGCTTCATCGGTTCGCCCGGCATGAACTTCCTGGAAGCGACTTACACCGCTGGCGGTATCAAGTTGAAGGACGGAACGGTCGTTGCCCTGCCCGCACCCCTGTCTCTCGCCGACGGCGCCAAGGTGACGCTCGGCATTCGACCGGAGCACGTGCAGCTCAACGCAGATGGCAACGGCATCCAGGCCGGCGTCGAACTCATCGAGCCGACGGGCTTCGGGATCATCCTGCATCTGTCGCTGCATGGCCTGCCGTTCAAGATCTTCACGCAGAACCGCGAGGCGTTGTCGGCGGGGCCGCAGGTGACCGTGACATTCCCTGCCCAGCATCTGCACGTCTTCGACGACAGCGGAAAGCGGGTCGGCTGAGGCTTGCCAGCCTGCGCCGGGGTATCGGCGTAGGCTACATTTCTTCTGCGAGTGCAGACCGTAGCGCTTGTACCTGCCGGTTCAGCGCCTCGAACTGAGCCGGCGTCATCCCTGCGCGCGCAACCAGCGTTTCGCCAAGGCAGTTGCTTCTGACCAAAAGGTCGCGGCCGGCGGTCGTCAACCACACGTGAACCTGACGCTCGTCGGTCGTGCTGCGGCGACGTTCGACGAGACCTGCCTGTTCCATGCGCTTCACCGGCGGCGTGATCGTGCTCGATTCCAGAGACAGGCGATCGGCTATCGCGCCAACCGTCATGCCATCGTTTTCTCCAAGCACACTGAGAACCAGATACTGCGGGTAGGTTATACCCATTTTATCGAGCATCGGCTTGTAGGTGCGGTTGATCGCAATGCTTGCGGCATAGAGCGAAAAGCACAGCTGATCGTCCAGCGGGACGGTCTTTGAGTGGGCCATGAACGGCCTCCTGATGTTTCATCCTTAATATTCGTACCACGAAAAATGATATCGCGATAATCTTTTCTATGGACAGGCCCGGGAAAACCCGCTACCTATCTCGTTATCGCGATAACAACTATCGCGGCATAAATCGGATGGAGATCACGATGAGCCAGTCGAACACCGAAGCTACCCGCCGCACCGTCATGACCGCCGGCCTCGGCATTGCCGCTGCCGCGGTCGCAGCACCCCTTGCCTCGACCGCCCAGGCGGCGACGAAACAGCACGCGAAAGCCGAGGAAACCATGAGCAGCGGCACCATCACGACCAAGGACGGCACCGAGATTTTCTACAAGGACTGGGGAACCGGTCAGCCTGTCGTATTCCATCACGGCTGGCCTTTGAGCGCCGACGACTGGGATGCCCAGATGCTGTTCTTCCTGAACCAGGGCTATCGGGTGATCGCCCATGACCGCCGTGGCCATGGCCGGTCGAGCCAGACGGCTTCGGGCAACGAGATGGATACTTATGCGGCAGATGTCGCAGCGCTCGTTGCGCATCTCGATCTCAAGGATGCCATCCACGTCGGCCACTCCACAGGCGGCGGTGAAGTTGCGCGCTACGTCGCCCAGTATGGCGGCAAGGGCAGGGTGGCCAAGGCAGTGCTCATCGGCGCCGTTCCGCCCGTGATGGTCAAGTCCGCCGCCAACCCCAGCGGTCTGCCGATCGAAGTCTTCGATGGCTTCCGCACGGCGCTCGCAGCAAACCGCGCCCAGTTCTTCTACGACATCCCGGCCGGCCCGTTCTACGGCTTCAATCGCCCGGATGCGAAGGTGTCGCAGGGCATCATCAACAATTGGTGGCGCCAGGGCATGATGGGCGGTGCGAAGGCGCATTACGACTGCATCAAGGCCTTTTCCGAAACAGACTTCACCGAAGACCTGAAGAAGATCGAAGTGCCGGTCCTAGTGATGCATGGCGACGACGATCAGATCGTACCGATCGCCGATTCAGCCCTGCTGTCGGCCAAGCTGCTGAAGAACGGCACGCTGAAAGTCTACAAGGGCTTCCCCCATGGCATGGCGACCACCCATGCCGACGTCATCAACGCCGACCTGCTCGCATTCTTCAAGGCCTGAGCCAGCTCAAGCACATCAAACGGGAACGCCCTCAACGGAGGGCGTTCTCTTCGTTTTTGCGAGAGCAGGATTGCCGCTCTGGAGCAACAATCAGACTGCCGATCACGCCGATTTTTCCTGTGATTTTTCTGTGCCGCCCTATATCGCTATCGGGAGGAACGAACATGTCACCCGAATGGCCAATGTTCATCATGCAGTGCATTGTCCTCGCAGCGCTGGCGGGCGTTTTCGTCATAAGAGGCGAGGGGGACTGAAGCTCAAGCTTTGACGACCATCATTTTTCCTTGACGAAAACGTTGGCCTCAACCGCCGCGGCGATAAACGCACGCCTTGCCTCGACGGCAGGGCGCTTTCCTTCCAGAACCTCCAGGCAGATCTTCCGGGCATCGCGCAATTGCTTGCCCGCAACCACCGGCCATTGCCCACGCAGGACGGCCATCGCCTCACTCGTACTACCGATCGTCTCGAAGGCACCGGTTTGCGGTGACGTGTAGGAAATCGGTCGGCTCCACTTTTTCGTATCCATAGCGCATACCTCTCGCGAGACTAACGCAACGATAGGGATGCCGTTCCAAACTTTCCCACGACTATTGGATGTACGACACGCAAGCGAGGGCAGGGCAATTGACCTTGCCCTGCGACTGGAGCCTGCCACTACCCACCGAGACGGCTTGCGCTCACCTTCAACGGTGTTCCCGGCTCGTCGACGGCACCATCGGCTTGATGGCTGGCGCGATAGGACCGCTTCTGCTCGTACATGGCGAGATCGGCCCGTCGGACCATCGCCTCGATCGTTTCACCGCTCTCGCTCGTCGCCGCCCCTACGGAAATGCTGAGCGGCGCATTGGAGTAAAACTGGTTGTTGATCTTCAGGAGCTCGTGAATGGTTTCGACCATGGCGGTGGCCGCCTGCTTGTCCGCGCCGGGCATGAGAACGGCAAATTCGTCGCCGCCGATGCGTGCGGCATGGTCAGGCGCAGTCACGACACCATTCAACACTTCGCCAAAACGGCGAAGCAATGCATCGCCAGCGTCGTGACCGAGCTGATCATTGTTGGCCTTCAGCCCGTTCAGATCGATAATGACGGCCGAAACCGGGCGGAGCGACTTCCGCTCAAGCCTGTTCAGCTCATCCATGTAGAAGGCACGGTTGTGCAGCTTTGTCAGGACGTCGTGCTTGCCCAGATACTCGAGATAGGCCTCAGCCTTCTTGCGCGCGGTGATATCCGTCAGCGCGACCTGCACGAGTGACCAGTCGTCTTCATGTCCCGGCAGGACCGAAAACTGCAGCAAAACGAAGCGCTCAGAACCATCCAGCGCGTAATTGATCACTTCGCGCTGGTGGAAGAGGTTTCCATTCCAGAGTTCGATCAGTTGCTCGCGAAAGTGCTTTTCCATGTCGTCGCGGAAGATATCGCCGATGCGCTGGAACAGCGTATGCCGGTCCGGGGCACAGAAAAGCCCGAGCGTCGCCTGGTTGATATCGACGACCCTGATCTCGCTCATGCACTGGCGCACGAATTCCGGATGAACGTCCGTGAAAACACGAAAATCGACGATGCCGCGATTGCGCACATCGGTCAGCAGCGCCTTGATATGACTGAAGTCCTCGACCCAGAGCGACACCGGAGAATGCTCGAATATGCCTTCGGCATAGCGCCGGTTCTCACGTTCGGCGCGTCGTGCCTCTTCGCGATCCGTCACATCCTCGGTTGTGAGGAGCAACTTGCCAAGGGTGTGTTCATAGCCCGGCAGCACAGCGCCGCGCAGCTGAATATCCAGCCGCCGACCGGAAAGCGTATAGTTGACGGCACTGCCGCTGAACTCGGTCTTTCCTTCAAAAAGTGCGGCCAGTTCGTTGACATGGCTTTCCAGCATCTCGTCGCGAAAGACGCTGGAGAGGTTTGCCGTCAGATGGTCCACATCGTCCGCTTCGAACAGCTCGAGCGTCTTGCGGTTGACCTTGAGAACACGGATCTGCCGAGAACATGCCGCAACGCGACTGACGTCCTCCCTTAGGAACGCCCTGATATCCTCGACACCGTCGGCCCGCCAGCGTTCAAGCTGCTCCTTTACCCCGCTGAAATCCTCGAGCCACATGGAGATTGGCGCCAGATCAAAAATGTCGAGATCGGAGGCAATGCTTGTCATCAGGTCATGTCTCTCGCTGCAATCGGCATTGGGTGCACGGCCCGCGTCCGTGCACCCATCCGCTAACTCATCGGCTTTTAAGGCTGATTCGTAAATCGCAGTTTGAAGACAAAGTTATGGCGGCAGGTTGCTACCGCCCTCTCAAGCGCTCCGAAAGAGCTTCCAGCGGGTCGGGCGGAAGGCGATGCGATTGCGGTCGAGACCATCCGCCTGCGTTGGCGGCAGCTCGATCTCGATCGGCGGATGATCCCTGCCGATATTGACCTCGATATGCCGGGTGCCGGCGACACGACGGCTGCTCGTCAAAAGCCCGGCGATGCAGCCACCGCAGCCGTCACGCAGCTCGATGTCATGAGGACGGAAGTAGAGCTGGGCCTCGCCATCCGGCTGCCCCTCCGCCTTCAAGCCGAGCGGGCGATCCTCGAACCAGATCTCCCCACCGGTAATCTTGACCTGCAGACAGTTCGACTGACCGACGAAACCGAACACGAAGGGCGAATTGGGATTGTCGTACACCTCGTCGGGCGTGCCGACCTGCTCGATCGCGCCCTGGCTCATGACCACAACGCGGTCGGCGAGTTCCATCGCCTCGTCCTGGTCATGCGTGACGAAAACCGTCGTGTGCCCGGTCCTGTCGTGGATTTCGCGCAGCCATTTGCGCAGATCCTTGCGAACCTGCGCGTCGAGCGCCCCGAAGGGCTCGTCGAGCAACAGCACATTGGGCTCAACGGCCATCGCGCGAGCAAGGGCGACGCGTTGCCGCTGGCCGCCGGAGAGCTGTGTCGGATAGCGCTTCTCCAGACCGCCAAGCTGCACGAGCTCGATGAGTTCAAGGGCGCGCCGGCGGATCTCCGCCTTTGGCGGCCGGCGGGAGGCATGCCGAACCTTCAGGCCAAAGGCCACGTTGTCGAGCACGGTCATGTGGCGAAACAGGGCGTAGTGCTGGAACACGAAACCGATATTCCGTTCCTGCACGGTCTTTTTCGAAGCATCCTCGTCGCCGAAGTAGATCAGGCCCTCCGTCGGGCTCTCGAGACCGGCAATCAGGCGCAACAAGGTCGTCTTGCCCGAACCGGAAGGCCCAAGCAGCGCAATCAGCTCGCCGGAGCGAATATCGAGCGACACGTCATGCAGAGCCGGAAACCGCTCGAATTCCTTGCGCAGGTGTTGAACGCGAACTTCCATTCTAGATCCTTCAGTGCCGCCGGCTGGCGGCGATTTCGTCGCTGTATCGCATTTCGAGCAGCGTCTTCAGAACAAGGGTTACAAGCGCCAGCAACGCAAGCAAGGTGGCGACGGCGAAGGCTCCGGTGAAATTATACTCGTTGTAGAGGATTTCCACCTGCAGCGGCATCGTGTTGGTCTGTCCCCGGATGTGGCCTGAAACCACCGAGACAGCACCGAACTCGCCCATGGCGCGGGCGTTGCAGAGCAGCACACCGTAAAGCAGGCCCCATTTGATGTTGGGCAGCGTCACATGCCAGAAGGTTTGCCAGCCGCTGGCGCCGAGCGAGATCGCCGCTTCTTCGTCGCCCGTGCCCTGTTCCTGCATCAGCGGGATCAGTTCGCGCGCGACAAAGGGAAAGGTGACGAACATCGTTGCCAGAACGAGGCCCGGCACCGCGAAGAGGATCTTGATGTCATGCGCGCTAAGCCACTGCCCGAGATGGGTGTTGGCGCCGAGCAGCAGGACGAAGACCAGGCCCGAGATGACAGGAGACACCGAAAACGGCAGGTCGATCAGGGTCGTCAGAAACGCCTTGCCCTTGAACTCGAACTTGGCGATCGCCCAAGCGGCGGCAACCCCGAAGACAAGGTTCAGAGGCACGCTGATGCCGGCGACGATCAGCGTCAGCCGGATAGCCGAGAAGGTCTCGGCATCCTGCAGCGCAGTGAGAAACGCTCCCAGACCTTTGCGAAAGGCCTCCACGAAGACCGCTGCAAGCGGCAGCAGCAGGATCAGCGTCAGAAAGACCAGCGAAACGAGAATGAGCGTCCAGCGTGCAACCTTGTGCTCGGTCACGACCGAGCGAACCTTTGCAGCCGGCGCAAGCCCAGTATCAAGCGCCATAACCATACCTCCGCCTGCTCCAGCTCTGGATGAGGTTGATGACAAGCAGCATCACGAAGGACAGAACCAGCATCACGGCTGCAATCCCTGTTGCGGCCGCATAGTTGTATTCCTCCAGCTTGATGACGATGAGCAGCGGCGCGATCTCCGATTTGAACGGCAAGTTGCCGGCAATGAAGATGACCGAGCCGTACTCGCCAACACCACGCGCAAAGGCGAGCGCGAAACCGGTGAGCACCGCCGGCGCAAGCCCGGGCAAGAGAACCCGGAAGATCGTCTGCAGACGATTGGCACCCAGCGTGGCGGCGGCTTCCTCCACTTCCTTGTCGATCTCCTCCATGACAGGCTGCACCGTGCGCACGACGAAGGGCAGGCCGACGAAGACAAGGGCAACAACGATGCCGACCGGCGTGAAGGCGATCTTGATGCCAAGCGGCGTCAGGAACTGCCCGATCCATCCGTTCGGGGCGTAAAGGGTTGCAAGCGCGATACCCGCAACCGCGGTCGGCAGGGCAAAGGGCAGATCGACCATGGCGTCGATCACGCGCTTGCCGGGGAAGCGATAGCGCACAAGCACCCAAGCAAGAACGATGCCGAACACGGCATTGACACAGGCTGCGGCAAAGGCGGTGCCGAAGCTGATACGCAGCGCGTTCAGCGTTCGCGGATCAAGCGCAATCGCCAGGAATTTCTCCCAGCCGAGTTCGCTCGACCGCCAGGCAAGGCCAGACAGCGGGATGAGGATAAGCAGGGTGAGCCAGGTCAACGTAAGACCGAGCGCCATTCCAAATCCTGGAATGACGCTCGGCCGTCTGAACCGCCACCGCGTGGGGCTATGTGCTTTCATGCTGCGTATTATTGGGCCGGCTTGTAGATTTGGTCAAATACGCCGCCGTCTCCGAAGAACTTCGGCTGGGCTTCCTTCCAGCCACCGAAGTCGTCGATGGTCGCAAGCGTCAGCTTGGGGAACCGGGCGATATCGGCCGGATCGGCCGCTTCCGGCTTGATCGGGCGATAGAAGTGCTTGGCAGCAATCTTCTGGCCTTCATCGGCATAGAGGTAGTTGAGGTAGGCTTCGGCGACCTTGCGCGTGCCCTTCTTGTCGACATTGCCGTCAACGATGGCGACCGGCGGATCGGCGCGGATCGAGAAGCTCGGGGTCACGATCTCGAACTGGTCGGGGCCAAGTTCTTCAAGCGAGAGATAGGCTTCGTTTTCCCAGGCCAGCAGGACGTCGCCGAGGCCGCGCTGAACGAAGGTCGTGGTCGCGCCGCGGGCACCGGTATCGAGAACCGGAACGTGCTGCAGCAGCTTGGTGACATATTCCTGCGCCTTGGCGTCATCGCCACCATTGGCCTGCTTGGCCCAGGCCCAGGCCGCCAGGAAGTTCCAGCGGGCGCCGCCGGAGGTCTTCGGGTTCGGCGTGATGACCTGAACGTCATCCTTCACCAGATCGGCCCAGTCCTTGATCCCCTTCGGATTGCCCTTGCGGACGAGAAAGACGATCGTGGAGGTATAGGGCGTCGAATTGTTCGGGAACTTGGTCTTCCAGTCAGCCGGGATCTTGCCGGTCTTCTTGGCGATGGCATCGATGTCGCCTTCAAGCGCGAGCGTCACCACGTCGGCATCCAAACCGTCGATGACCGAACGGGCCTGTGCGCCGGAACCGCCGTGCGAGGCCTGTATCGTCACCTTCTCACCGGTGTCCTTTTCCCATTTCGCAGCGAAGGCGGCGTTGAAATCCTTATACAGCTCTCTCGTCGGATCGTAGGATACATTGAGAAGCGTCTGGTCGGCGAATGCGGGCGCGACGGCCCCGATCGCGACACTACCTGCCAGAACCGCGGCCGCGAGGAGCCGGGTGATCCGTATTGACTGCATGGAAACCTCCTTCGTTTATACCCAAACTCTACCAACTTGGTCGTATAATGAAACGAAGATTGTTTCTGTTCCGCGCGGGCCTCCTAGAATTGAGTCCCATTTCAAATGGCCTTTCGGAATGATTCTTCCGGCATTCGCCGCGATTAGCCCGCCGGGGGTGGGCCGGCTCACCCGGCCCAAACACGCACCTGTCACATTTTGCATACAGCCGAATCATTCGGTTTCACTTATAAAGTGCGAAGCGCTTGCACGCGTCTGGATTAGATAGCGCCCACTCTTGAAACCAATGGGTCATTGCATGTCTTTGAAAGCCGCCATCCTCGCATCCGCCGCTGCCCTGGCAGCCATCTCCACGGCGCAGGCCGCCGACGCCGTTGTTGCCGCAGAGCCGGAACCAGTCGAATATATTCGCGTCTGCGATGCTTATGGGACAGGCTATTTCTACATTCCAGGCACAGAGACGTGCCTGCGCATGGAAGGCTACATTCGCGTCGAGGAGCGTTTCGGCCGCGATGAATCCGAACCGTCGGACTGGTCGTCCTGGACGCGCGCTCAGGTCACGTTCAGCTCGAAGAGCGATACCGAATGGGGAACGCTCACCGGCCTGATCACCCTGCGCAACGAGGCTGAGAACGCCTCGGATTTCGACCCGACGCTCGACGAAGGTTATATCGACATCGCCGGTTTCCGGTTCGGCATGCAGTACAGCTGGTGGGATGACGACCCGAGCGGCGAAACCGACGTCGTTGCCAGCAACGAAACCAACCACAATTCGATCCGCTATCAGTACGAAGGCAGCGTCTTCACCGCGGGCGTTTCGCTCGACGAACTCGAAGACGAATACGCCACCAAGCCCGGCGAGGGACCGAACGATCTCGGCATCGCCGCGCAGGTCTCGTTCAAGGCCGGCGGCTTTCAGGGCTACCTGCTCGGCGGTTATGATACGGATACGAGCGAGGGAGCGATCCGCGCCATTCTCTATGCCGAGTTTGGACCGGGCCAGCTTGGCCTCTACGGCGTATGGGCAAGCGGCGCCAACTACTACTACGAGGAATCGGAGTGGACGGTCGGCGCACAGTACGAATACAAGGTCAACGACAAGCTGACCCTCATTCCCGGCGCGCAGTATTTCGAGAACATTGCGCTTGACGCCGATGGCGAAGGCTTCAGCGGCGGCAACGCCTGGACCAGCGGCATAACGGTGAACTACAAGATCGTTGAAAACCTCGCGACACGCCTGAGCCTCCAGTATCACGACGAGGAAGAAGGCGAGGATCAGGTCGAAGGCTTCCTCCGTTTCCAGCGCGATTTCTAAACACCCCAAAGACCGGCAGCCCCACGCTTGAACCCGTGTGGTGCTGCCGATCCATTTCTGAGCATTTTACCAACGCACGGGCAAAAGCCTCCGATTCAGAATTGAACCTGGCCGAGGTTGCGTCCTATAACCCTTCCCACATGCCGCTCGACTCGAGCCGGCGCCATGGGAGGAAACAGCATGACCAAAGTCCGCGCGCTGGTGCTCGAACGCCAGCATGAACTCGCCTTGCGCGACATCGATCTGCCGCTGGAAACAGGCCCGGGGCAGGTGAAGATCAAGATCCACACGGTCGGCGTTTGCGGGTCCGATGTTCATTACTACACGCACGGCAAGATCGGCCCCTTCGTCGTCAACGAGCCGATGGTCCTTGGACACGAGGCGGCGGGAACCATCATCGAGGTCGGCGCCGGCGTCACACACCTCAAGATCGGTGATCGCGTCTGCATGGAGCCGGGCATTCCCGATCCGAACTCGAAGGCCAGCCGCCTCGGCATGTATAACGTCGATCCGGCCGTGACGTTCTGGGCAACCCCGCCGATCCACGGCGTGCTGACACCCGAGGTCGTGCATCCGGCCAACTACACCTTCAAACTCCCTGACAATGTCAGCTTCGCCGAGGGCGCGATGGTCGAGCCCTTCGCCGTCGGCATGCAGGCAGCAACCAAGGCCAAGATTGTCCCCGGCGACACCGCTGTCGTGCTTGGCGCCGGCCCGATCGGAACCATGGTCGCCATCGCGGCGCTTGCCGGCGGCTGCGCCCGGGTCATCGTTGCCGACCTCGCACAGCCCAAGCTCGACATCGCCGCGAAATACCAGGGCGTCATTCCGGTCAACATCAGAGAGACGGACCTGAGGAAGGAAGTGGCCCGCCTGACCGACGGCTGGGGCGCTGATGTCGTCTTCGAATGCTCCGGCTCACCAAAGGCTTGGGAGACGGTCATGGAACTGCCGCGGCCCGGCGGCGTCATCGTCGCTGTGGGACTGCCGGTCAATCCGATCGGCTTCGACGTGTCGACCGCATCCACCAAGGAAATCCGCATCGAGACGGTGTTTCGCTACGCACACCAGTACGAACGCTCGATCGCGCTGCTCGGCTCCGGCCGTGTCGACCTGAAGCCGCTGATCTCCGCGACCTTCAGCTTCGAAGAATCGATCAAGGCGTTTGATCGTGCGGTCGAAGCGCGCCCCAGCGACGTGAAACTGCAGATCGTGATGGAATAGGCCTGAAGTGGCTGCCTTTTGGCAGCCGCTTTCTCACGCTTCCGCGAGATCAGATGGTCCTCATCATGAAGACCTCGGTGTGTTTCATGCTGTCAGGGATCGGGTAGAACGGCTGGCAGCGCGTAAACGCGAAGGACTCGTAGAGCGCAACCGCCTCCTTCATGTAAACCGTGGTGGCAAGCAGGACCGTTCGCCGCTGTCCCTTTTCGATCTCGCCCATGACCGTGCGCATGAGCGCGCGGCCGATGCCCTTGCCGCGATATGCGGGATCTACGTAGAACTTGTGGAGTTCGGTGGCGTGGTCGTCAAAGGGTGAAAAGGCGAGACATCCAGCGGGCATCCCATTCCAGGTCGCGATGAATAGGGCCGCATCGGCCGCCATGAATTTCGCCGCCAGGGTTTCGCTGGTATCTGTATGATACATGCCGAGCACGAGATCCGGCGAGAGACCATGAGCCTCGCTCTGGACCGCATCCCATTCGGCAAATGTCCGGCAAAATGCCCCGGCGATCTCGAAATCCCGTCGATGCTTCGCATTGGAGATGGAAATCATGCCATGCTCCCCTGACCGCGAAATGATGTGCCGTCATACCATGCCAAGGTACAAGTGGCCAAATGCACAACGTTGCGGCCTGGAGAGCGGGGACGAGGCGGGAGTAACAATTCAATTAAGTCAATCAGTTGAGTGACAATTCTCCTCTTCTGCGTCCTCGCGGCCGCACGTCGTGCGATTGTTGCTCTGTCCTGTTGTCGGATACCCCGCAAGGCGTTGCGGCGAAACGGGACCGGCGCCGGTCGAGGAAGGAAGACGCAAGCTTCTTCGTCAGGGGTACGCAGAATATGGCTCCCCTCCGGCGACGGCGCGTTGCGGCAACGCAGCCCGAGTTTCGCTTCGGACGTGCCTGTGTGGCACACAAGGTTCCAAGGGCAAGCGACACTTTCCCGAAGAAATGCAGAGGAGCCGGAGTTGCGCGCAAAAACCGCCGAACGGGGCGCTGGAAAGCGCCATTCTTGTTTACTCCAACGCGGCAATTTCCAACGCCTCGTCCGAGTGAATGCCATGCTCAAGCCACGGGCTCCTTGAGGCCGCGTCACGGCGTGCTCGGCGAGCTGCCGGTCACTGCACGATCTTCATGTCTCCCAGCAAGGTTGGAATGATTTCCGAGACTGTCGGATGGATCGGGACCGCCCATTTGAGGACCGGGTAGGGCGCCTTTGCGTTCATCGCGTCGATAAACCCGTGGATCGCCTCGTCACCCTCGATGCCGAGAATAGCAGCGCCGAGAATCTGCTGGCTGTCGGCGTCCGCGATCACCTTCATGAAGCCCTTGGTCTCGCCGCGTTCATTGGCTCGGCCGACGCGGCTCATTGGCCGGGTGGAGATCATGATCCTGCGACCAGAAGCGCGCGCCTGCTTTTCCGTCATCCCGACGCGGCCGAGCGGCGGATCGATGTAGAGCGCATAGGCCAGGATCCGGTCGCTGAGCTTCCTGCTCTCGCCGTCCAGCAGGTTGGCCGCGGCGATCTCGAAGTCGTTATAGGACGTATGCGTGAAGGCGCCGTGGCCGTTGCAATCACCGAGAGCCCAAATGCCGTCGACATTGGTGGCAAGCGTGTCATCAATGGTGATGTAGCCGCGCTTGTCGGTCGCGACCCCGGCTCGATCCAGGCCGAGGTCGTCGGTGTTCGGCGTGCGCCCGGTGGCGATCAGCACATGGCTTACTTCAATGTCAGGAACACCGGCGCCGACCTTGACGGAAATTCCGTCACTTCCTCGCGCAAAGGCAATACCATCGGCATTCGTGTGGACGCCAATTCCCTCGTCACGCAGAATGTCGGCTATCGCGTCGGAGACATCCTCATCCTCGCGCGGCGCAAGCTTCGGTCCGCGCTCGATAACAGTCACCTCGGCCCCGAAGCGGCGATACATCTGCGCGAACTCGAGGCCGATATAGCTGCCGCCAATCACCGCCAGATGCCTGGGCAACACGTCGAGATGGATGATCGAGGTGCTGGTCAGATAGCTGATATCGGAAAGCCCCGGCATGTCGGGGATGGTCGGCCGAGCGCCGACATTGAGGAAGATGCGCGGCGCCGTCAGCCTTTCGCCATTGACGGCAACGGTCCTCGCATCCTCGAAACGAGCTTGGCCATATATGACGGTCATGCCCTCCATGGCGTCGAACCAGCTGATCAGCCCGTTGCGGGCGTTCATCGTGACCGTCTCCGCCCGCTTGCGCACGACGCTCATATCGATGCCGATTTCGCCGGGGACCGTCACGCCGTAGTCGGCGGCCCGCCGGGCGACATGGGCGGCCCGGGCGCTCGCCACCAGCGTCTTTGTCGGCATGCAGCCGGCATTGACGCAGGTCCCGCCGAGAAACTTGCGCTCGATCAGGGCCACCTTCATGCCCTTTTCGACCATGCGCGCGGCAAGGAACGGTCCGGATTGCCCGGCACCGATGACGATGGCGTCGAAACCAGGCATCAGACGGCTCCTACGATCAAAAGAGCGCCGACAACGGCAATGATATCCTCGGTGATCGCCGCGGGCGCGTCCTTGCCGAAGGCGGCAGCCAGCCTGCCGCGCGCCGCCGCCCCGCCAAGCGTACCGACGATGGCACCTATGACGCCGGCAATCAGGCCGCCAACCAGCAAGCCGCCGGATGCGCCGATCGTGGCGCCGGTGAGCGCCCCCATGACGATCCGGGCGCTGAATTGTACCGGCACCTTGCGCGATGGCGTCGACGGCAGCTGGTCGGTGATCAGTTCGACGATCGCGAGCAAGGTGAAGACCCACGGGGTCCACTTGAAGCCCATGAAGGCCAGCGACGTCTGCGAGACGTCGAACCACCCCAGTGCGGCGCCCCAGGCAACAGCGGCGGGAGCGGTCATGGCTCTAAGGCCGGCGACGATACCGATCAGAAATGCGAAGGCCAGAAGCATGTGCAATTTCCCCCTGCCACGCCACGATCGCACGTGGTCACGAGAAGCTTGCACATTGTCACTCAGGATTCAATTTCCCGGCGACGATTGCGCCCTAATTCGCGAAGGCGGCGATGCCGGTGATGGCGCGGCCGAGGATCAGCGCATGGATATCGTGGGTTCCCTCGTAGGTGTTGACCACCTCGAGATTGACGAGATGACGCGCCACGCCGAACTCATCGGAAATCCCGTTACCGCCGAGCATGTCGCGGGCAAGCCGCGCAATTTCCAGCGCCTTGCCGCAGCTGTTGCGCTTGACGATCGAGGTCAGCTCGACCGGCGGATGCCCATCCTCCTTCATGCGGCCGAGCCGCAGGCAACCCTGAAGCCCGAGCGTGATTTCGGTGGCCATGTCCGCAAGTTTCTTCTGGATCAGCTGGTTGGCGGCCAGTGGACGGTCGAATTGCTTGCGGTCCAGCGTGTACTGACGGGCCTTGGCATAGCAATCCTCGGCAGCACCAAGCGCACCCCAGGCAATGCCGAAGCGGGCGGAGTTCAGGCATGTGAACGGCCCCTTCAGCCCGGTGACGTCGGGCAGCAGGTTCTCTTCGGGAACGAAGACCCCATCCATCACCACTTCGCCGGTAATCGAGGCGCGCAGCCCCACCTTGCCGTGGATCGCGGGAGCCGTCAGACCCTTCCAGCCCTTCTCGAGAATGAAGCCGCGGATCACGCCGTCCTCGGTCTTCGCCCAGACGACGAAGACATCGGCGATCGGCGCGTTGGAGATCCAAGTCTTGGCACCGGTCAGGCTGTAGCCGCCATCGACCTTACGGGCACGCGTCACCATCGAACCCGGATCAGAGCCATGGTTTGGTTCGGTCAGTCCAAAGCAGCCGATCCACTCGCCGGTAGCGAGTTTCGGCAGGTATTTCTGCTTCTGGGCTTCCGAGCCAAAGGCATCGATCGGCACCATGACGAGGGAGGACTGAACGCTCATCATCGAACGGTAGCCGCTGTCGACACGCTCGACTTCGCGGGCGATCAGACCATAGGCGACATAGCCAAGGCCTGCCCCGCCATACTCAGGCGCGATCGTTGGCCCGAGCAAGCCGAGCTCGCCCATCTCGCGAAAGATCGTCGGGTCTGTCTTCTCATGTCGGAAGGCCTCGAGCACGCGGGGAGCAAGCTTCTCTTGTGCATAGCCATGCGCCGTGTCGAGCACCATGCGCTCTTCATCGGTCAGTTGCTCGACAAGTCGGAAGGGGTCGGCCCAATCGAACATCTCGCGGGTATGCTTCATATTTCATCCTCCTCCGCACTTGGTCGGGCAACGCCGACGTCCATTCGGCATAGCCCTGCGGAAAGGACGCGTCAACACGCGCCGGCGCCGCGGCCATGCTCGTGGATGGGGCGCGTTTTCTCGCGGCGCGTCACCTGCCCAACGCCCTGGTTCGCCCTAATTGTCAATCTGTACCGACCACATGAAAGCATTTGGGGCCGCCGACGACAGACAGGGAGAATGGCATGGCAAAGATCGCGTTCATCGGCCTCGGCAACATGGGCAGGCCCATGGCGGCAAACCTCGTCAAGGCAGGACATGAGGTGATGGGCTTCGATCTCGCGGCGCCCATGCTGCAGGCTGCCGAAGCCAGTGGCGTCCAGCCGGCAAGCCATATCAGCCAGGCCGTTGCCGACGCGCAGACCATCATCACCATGCTGCCGCAAGGCAAGCACGTGCTGAGCGCCTGGACGGATATCCTGCGCGCCATCCCGAAGGGAACGCTGGTGATCGACTGCTCGACGATCGACGTCGACAGTGCTCGCAAGGCGCATGAGATGGCGGCGGCTGTCGGCTGTCTCTCGCTCGATGCACCGGTTTCCGGCGGCACCAGCGGCGCGGCCGCCGGCACGCTGACCTTCATGGCCGGCGGGCCACAGGAAAGCTTTGCCAAGGCAAAACCGATCCTTGAGGCGATGGGCAAGAAGATCGTTCATTGCGGAGAAGCCGGCGCCGGGCAAGCGGCCAAGATCTGCAACAACATGATCCTTGGCATCTCGATGATCGGCGTCTGTGAAGCCTTTGCGCTCGGCGAGAAGCTCGGCCTTTCGAGCCAGGCGCTTTTCGATGTCGCCTCGACCTCTTCGGGCCAATGCTGGTCGATCAGCACCTATTGCCCTGTCCCCGGCCCGGTGCCGACATCGCCCGCCAACAACGATTACAAACCGGGCTTTGCCGCCGCGCTGATGTTGAAGGACCTGCGCCTGTCGCAGGAAGCGGCCCTGTCGACGGGAGCCTCGACGCCACTCGGCGCCGAGGCGGCCCAGCTCTATGCGCTTTTCGCAAAGCAAGGGAACGCCGACCGCGACTTTTCAGCCATCATCGAGATGCTGCGCGGCTGACGATCCGCTCAGGGCAGCCTGACATGTAGCCCGCCGACCCAGGTAGACGCGATATTCGGCTTGGAGGCGGTGTAGATGATCTTCTGCAAGATCTGTTCGCCGGCATCCAGTTCGTCAAACAGCCGCACCGATCCCTTTTCCGCCTTCGTGTCGATGACGATCGCGTCGAAGAGATAGCCGGGCTTGAACTGGCCCACAGGCAGGTCGAGCGCAATGCCGCCGCCGGCGGTGGCGATATGGAAGGCATCGCGAAAATCGATCTGCGCGGGACCGAAGGTCGAACGCGTCGTCGCGTCGAGACGCGGATCGACACCTGTTTCCAATGCTCGCGACATCAAGATGGCGCCACGGCAATTCTCGAGCATAGACGCACTCGGGCCGCCCGAAATATCGGTTCCGAGACCCACATGCACGCCCTTGTCGAGCGCAGCGCGCAGCGGAAAGACGGCGTTGGCGAAATAGACGTTCGACAGCGGGCAATGCGCAACCGCCGCTTCGCGCATGCGGACCCGCTCCATGTCTTCGGCGGTCAGGAAGTTCGCGTGGGCAAGCACGCTGCGACGGCCGAGCAGGCCGAAGCGATCGAGCGTTTCGGCATCCGTTACGCCATAGCGGGACAGGACGTAGCCATGCGCCCAGTCGCTTTCCGAGCAATGCGTCTGCACGTGGCAACCGCATTCCTTCACCAGTTCCCCCAGCCCCTCGAGCGTGGCATCGGTGCAGGATGGAATGAACCGCGGTGTCACCACAGGCAGCACGCGCCCCTCGCCATTATCAGCATGCCCGCGAACATAGTCGATCAGTTGACGCGTCCCCTCGACGGCAGCCTGCGGAGAGGCGTCGCGATAGTATTCCGGGCATTCATCGGCATTATCCATCGCCACCTTGCCGATCAGCGCACGCTGGCCTTTCTCAAGGCAGACATCCACGAGGGCACGGGTCGCTTCCTGATGAATGGTCGCGAAATAAAGCGCTGTCGTGGTGCCATTCGCCAGAAGGTCGTCGACAAGAAGTCCATAGCTTCGCTTAGCGAAGGCCATGTCCTGGTACTTTGCTTCCAGCGGAAAGGTGTACTGCTGCAGCCAGACTTCCAGCGGCACGTCGAGCGCGCTTCCCAGCTGCGGGTATTGCGGCGCATGGACGTGGAGATCGACAAAGCCTGGAAGGAGATAAGAGCCGGATGGAAGGATAACCAGCTCGCCAGTCTCCTCGCGCGCATCGCGAATGCTGCGGTAGTTCGGCTCGCCCGGCCGGTGGATGGCCTTGATCGCGCCATCGGCGCCGATATCGATGAGAACGTCTTCCAATATGTCGATATGTCCGCGTTCCGGGGCGTGAAAGCCGGAGGCGCAGAGCGTCTTGTTACGCAAATCCACAGCAATGTCCTTAAATTCAGTCCAGGCTTCGATGTCTGAGCGCGAGCGCGCCCTCACGAAATCTATGTCGGATTTCCGCCTCGTCTATACCAGGAAGCACATGGTCTTCCATCACAATCCGGCCGTCGCATATGGTCGTCACCACATCGTCGGCGCGGGCCGAGTAGACAAGCGCGGCCGCCTCGTCATAGACGGGCAGACAATGCGGCCGATCAAGATCAACAATGATCACATCAGCCTTCATGCCCGGCGCCAGCCTGCCTGTTTCCGGGCGGTTCATCGCCGCGGCGGCTCCTGTTGTCGCCATTTCCAGGAGTTCGTTTGTCTTCAGGAACTCCACGTCGCCGGTCTTGTCTTTGTGAATCATGCCGGCAAATTTCATCTCCTGGAACATGTCCAAGGAGTTGTGGCTGGCCGGGCCATCCGTCGCCAGGCCCGCCGTCACCCCGGCCTCGCGCACAGCGCGCAAACGCAGCGTACCCGAGTTGAGCTTGGCATTGCAGCACGGGCAATGGGCGATCTTCGTACCCGTTTGCGCCATGATGCGAATATCGTCGTCGGTGAGTTGGGTGCAATGAGCAGCGGTCACGTCAGGCCCAAGGAAACCCAGCGAATGCACCCATTGCATGGGCGTCGTGCCATAGGTCTCCTTCACATACGCCACCTCCTGCGGCCCCTCGGCCAGATGGGTATGGATCACCACTTTCTGGGCGTCAGCGACCTCGCGGACAAGCTTGAACATCTCCGCGCCGCATGAGTACGGCGAATGCGGCGAGAGAGCGACGTGGATGCGATCGTTGCCGCTCCTGTGATGCCGGGCGACCGTATCGCCAAAGCCGTGGAGCGCCTTCCACGACCAGTCGGTGATCGGCGCGTAAAGACCGCGATCGGCAAAGCCGTAGCCGAGCGTGGCCCGCAACGGCAGCTTGCCGAGCGCGGCAATCTGAGGTGCCACCCGATAGGCGTCGAAATGCTCGTTGAAGGTCGTGATGCCGGCCCTGGCCATCTCGACGAGACCCATGAGGCTCGCCCAGTAAAGCGTCTCTTCATCGAAATTGCGCTTGAGCTGCCACATCGTCTGCAGCCACTCGAAGAGCTGGACGTCCTCCAGCAGGCCACGCAGCAGCATGTTGGAGGCAATGTGCGTGTGGCAATTGACGAAGCCCGGCATGACGACGCGTCCCCTTGCGTCGATCACTTTCCTTGCGCCGTCCGTTGGCACCGAGGCAGCTGGCCCCATCGCCGTGATGCTGTCGCCCGTAATCGTCAGGCTGCCGTTGGTAATCTTCTCCGCGCCGCCCATCGGCAGGATGGTGGCGTTGATAATGGCGATATCGGGATGGGGCATGCTGTCAGGCTGCCATCGCGGTGGTGCCGTAGGTGATGCCCTTCTCCTTCAGCCAGCGGCGATAGGCGATCGAGCTTGCGTCGGCGCGCGTCGGGATCTCCGCCCGGGCTTCCATCGGCAACAGCGACGGACGCTGGTTTTCGAGGATGATGCGGTCCTGCAGGAAGATCAGCTGCTGGAAATGCACGAGCTCGGTCGTGGTCGAGACGTCATCGATCAGGAACATGACCGGATGGGCGATGCAACGGTCAGGGTCAAGCGGCTGCACGAACAGGCAAATCACATCCCAGCGATTGGCTGAGTTCGGGCAGGTCTTGTAGAGCAGCGTGGTGAACGGCGTCATGACCCGGTAGATGTAGTCGGTCATGATCCCGTCGGTTGCCGAAAGGGCTGCCTGCGGCTGAAAGAACTGGCAGTTGGTTGCCCAGACCTCGTCGACGTCGCGACGGATCTCGGCATTGTAGTGCATGACCTCCGTATGCGGCTCAGCCCCCAGAATGTCCGTATGAACGAACGGGAAATGCGCCATGTCGAGGAAGTTCTCGATGATCCGAAGTCCTGACGCGCGCACCATGACCGCACCGCAATTGACCACCCGGCGGTCGTCTTCATCGGCCTCCGGCAGCGCGAACAGGCCGCCCTTGGGTTCGCCAAGCGTTGCCCAGACAAGGCCGAAGCGCTTGATGATTGGAAGAGGCTCAGCACGGCCTTCCGCCGTCACGGTCACCGTTCCGTCCGGCGATCTCTCCAGGGAGAGATCGGTGCCGAGCAGGCGCGTGGTGGAGTGACCGTATGCAATTTCCGTCTCGGTGCCGAGCGGATACCACTGGTCGAGGGCAGCCTTGTCCGAACATTGGCTCATGGGACGCTCACTTTCATTGGTCATAGATACGGTCCATCACAGTTTGGTGGCTCGCCAGCAATCCGTCCACATCCAAATGACGAAACTGGCCGTCGGCGATGATTTCGCGGCCGTTGATGAAGGAATAGTCGACCTTGAACGGGCCGCACATGACGAGCGCCGCCAGGGGATCGCGCTGGGTGCCGGAAAGGCCGAGCTGGTTCAGCTTCACGGCGATGAAATCGGCGCTCATCCCGGGCGCGAGATAGCCGATATCGTCGCGGCCGAGGACTTTGGCGCCGCCGCGCGTTGCCATCGTCAGCGCCTCGCGGGCCGACAATGCCTTCGGCGTGCCGCCAAAGCCGCCGCGTCCGCCTGGCGTCTCAGAGAGATACTTGTTGGGCGCGACACGCTGCAGCATCATGGCAAGGCGGGCTTCCATGAACATGTTCGAGGTATCGTTGGAAGCAGAGCCGTCAACGCCGAGGCCGACATTGACGCCGAGATCGAGCATTTCCCGGATCTTGGCGATGCCTTGTCCACAGCGCATGTTGGCGGAGGGGCAATGGGCGACACCGGTTCCGGAATCCGCAAACAGCCTGATCTCGTCCGATGTCATGAAGATCGAGTGCGCGAACCAGACATCCGGCCCGAGCCAGCCAACGGATTCCGCAAAGCCCACCGAGCGCATGCCATAGACGTCATGGCAATAGTCTTCCTCGAAAAGGTCCTCTGCCAGATGCGAATGCAGATGGACGCCCTTGTGGCTGCGGGCAAGCGCTGCTGCATCCTTCATCAGGCCTGGCGTCACCGAAAATGGCGAGCAGGGCGCCAGGATGATACGGCTCATCGAATGGCGCGTGTTGTCGTGGTAGGTGTGGATCAGCCGCTCCGCGTCCTTGAGGATATCCTCTTCCTTCTCGACGCAATTATCCGGCGGCAGGCCGCCCTGGCTCTGGCCGCGCGACATGGCGCCGCGCGCGGCGTGGAAGCGCAGGCCGAGGTCGCTCGCCGCGTCGATCGTCGCATCCAGCGTGCAGTTGTTCGGCAGGATATAGAGATGATCGGAGCTCGTCGTGCAGCCGGATGCGATCAATTCGGCCATGGCCACGCGGGCCGATACGCCGATCGCATGATCATCAAGCGCCGACCAGATCGCGTAGAGCGTCTTCAGCCAGACCAGAAGTTCGTCGTCCTGAACCATGACCCGGGTGAGGTTCTGGTACATGTGGTGGTGAATGTTGACCATGCCCGGCATCACGATATGCCCGGATAGATCCAGCACGCGATCGGCCGCGGCACCCTCGAGTTCTGCCATGGTGCCGACAGCCTCGATGACGTTGTCGCGCACCAGCAGCGCGCCGTCCTTTATCTCGCGCGCCTCGTCATCGAAGGTTGCGAGGTAGGCGATGTTTTTAATGAGCATCGTGGTCATGGCATTCCCGGTATTTTAGCGGACATCGCGATAGTAGGGCACGCCGATTGCAGCGGGAGCCGCCATTATCCGACGCATGCGCTGCCAGGCAAGGACCGGCACGATGATGAAGGCCATGGTGCCGAGGTATGGCAGCATGGAAAGGAAGGCCGGCGCAACCGGCCAACCGCGCGCCTGACCGACGAAGCCGAGTGCGGTGATGAAGCCGAATAGCAGGCCCGATAGTACGGCCGGGATCGGCCGATATCCGGCGAAGATCACGAGTGCGACGGCAATCCAGCCACGACCCGCGACGACGCCATCCGACCAGGACGGTACGAAGGTGAGCGTCAGGTAGGCACCGGCGCCTGCTGCCAGCGCGGAGCCGGCAGTCACATAAGCGAAGCGGATGAGATTGACCGGGATGCCCGCGGCATCCGCCGCAGCCGGGTTTTCGCCCACCGCACGCAGGTTGAGACCGTGACGGGTGCGGAACATGAGGTAGCTCAAACCGACCGGCAGGATGATGAAGATCAGATAGAGCAGGATGTTCTGCGAGAAGAAGGCCGGGCCGATGACCGGGATCTTGCTCAGGAGCGGCACCTCGATCGGCGCAAAGGTTGCGCGAGCCGGCATGCCGGAATAGGCACGCCCGATGGTGGAGGCGATGCCGCTGCCCATCAGCGTGAGTGCCAGGCCGCAGAGCACCTGATTGGCGCGCAGGATGACGGTTGCAAAGGCAAACAGCGCGCCGAACAGGGCGCCGACCGCGAGAGCGGCAACGAAGCCGATCGTGGGCGAGGGGATCGCGGCAACCGTTGCGATTGCCGTCAGTGCGCCCATCGCCATCAGGCCTTCGACGCCCAGATTGACGACGCCGACGCGTTCGGCAAGAACCTCGCCGAGCGCCGCGAGCGCCAGGACACCGCCTGCCAAGAAGGCCGTGGTGAAGAGGCCGGTCAAAAGATCCATGTCGCTCTCCTCAAGCCTTGTCGCGCGCAATGCGGTAATGAGCGAGTTCGTCGCCAATTGCCGTCAGAAACAGAATGAGGCCGGTGATCGCCAGAACCGTCGAGGTGGTCAGGCCCTGCGTCTGCAGGATGATGCCGGAGTTCAGGATGAAGGCCATCAGTGCAGCCGAGAAGATGACGCCGACAGCGGAGCTTCTGGCGAGAACAGCCACCATAATGCCGAGGTAGCCATAATTGTTGGAGATGCCGCCCTGCAGGCGGTGCACCGTGCCGGCGATCTCCAGCATGCCGGCAAGGCCGGCGATCGCGCCCGAAAGCAGCATGACGGTGATCAGGTGGCGGCGCACCGGCATGCCCGCGTATTTCGCAGCCGACGGATTGGAGCCGACAAGCCTCACTTCATAGCCCCAGCGGGAGAAGGCAAGCAGACCGGCGACAAGCAGGGCCACAAGAATTGCGATCGGCAGACCCCAATGGATCGAACCCCATAACTCCGGGATTTCGGCGGAAAGGCGCGGCGTCGCCGAATTCGCCATCTTGTCGCGCCAGGCGTTGGTGGAGACGAAATAGACGAGCAGGATTGCAACGAAGTTCAAAAGGAGCGTGGTGATCAGTTCGTTGACGTTGGCATAGGCGCGCGCAAGCGTCGGAACGAGGATCCAGACGGCGCCACCGATCAGGCCGGCGAGAAACATCAGCACGAGAATGAGGGCAGGCGGACCCGGCACAAAAAGGCCAACGGCCGCGGCCGCAAAGGCACCGGCATAGAACTGCCCTTCCGCGCCGATGTTCCAGGCACCGATCTGCTGCGCGACGGCAACCGACAGACCGGTCAGGATCAGCGGAATGACGAGAACGCCGAGGTCTTCCATGCCGAAGCTGGAACCGAAGCTGGCGTCGACAACCTCGGAAGCGAGTTCAACCGGATTGGCACCGGTCATCGCCAGAATGATGCCGGCAAAGACGAGCGCCAGAACGATGGCGGCGGCGCGCGCAGCCAGCGCGATGCCGGGCGAGGCGGATGGCAGGCGCTGCAAACGGAAGGAACCTGCCATGCTATGCGACCTCACGGACCTGGGTACGGCCACCCATCAGCAGGCCGATTTCGTCGATGTCGGTCTTGTCGTTGTCGACGATCCCCATGATCTTCCCTTCATAAAGCACGGCAATGCGGTCGGAGAGGTTGAGCAGCTCTTCGAGTTCCTCGGAAATCAGAATGATGCCGGCGCCGGCATCGCGTAGCTCGACGATGTAGCGCAGCATCGTGTTGATCGCGCCGACGTCGAGGCCACGGCTCGGATAGGCGGCGATCAGAACCTTGTCGGCAATGCGCATCTCGCGCCGGGCGACAAGGCGCTGCTGGTTGCCACCCGACAGATTGCGGATCGGCATCGCGAAATCGGGAATGGCCACCTCGGCCGCCGAGGCGATCTCCTTGGCAAGCGCCGTTGCCGCGCCCGGCTTGTAGCTTCCGCCTGATGAAACCGGCGGCTTCTTGTATTCGCGCATCACGGCATTGACCGTGATGCTGAGCGCCGGTGCAAGGCCGCTATGCAGACGGTCTTCGGGAATATGACCGATCCCGCTTTCGGCAAAGGCGGCGGCATTGCTCTTGTCGACCGGTTTGCCGGCAATCAGGATCCGGCCGGCGCTCACCGGGCGGATGCCGGTCAGGACTTGGCTGAGCTCGCGCTGACCGTTGCCGGCGACACCCGCGACGCCGACGATCTCGCCAGCCCGGACATCTAGCGAGATGCCATGCAGCGCTTCGTTGCCGCCGTCGCCAATCGCCGAGACGTTTTCGAGGGAAAGGACAGGCTGCGCCGACATTGGGGCCGCCCCCGGCGGGCGCTGGCGCATGTCGGCCAGCACGATGTCACGGCCAACCATGAGCTTGGCAAGCATGCGCGGGTTGCAGTCGGCCGTGTTTTCAGTGGCGATCTTGCGCCCGCCGCGCAGAATGCTGATGCGGTCGGAAATCTCCAGGACTTCGTCCAGCTTGTGGCTGATGAAGATGACGGCATTGCCGGCGGCCACGAACTCGCGCAACGCCTTGAACAGTTCGCGCGCTTCGGCCGGCGTCAAAACGGCTGTCGGCTCGTCGAGGATGAGAACTCGTGCCTGTCTGGCGAGAACGCGCAGGATCTCGACGCGCTGCTGTTCACCGGTCGACAGATCGCTGACGCGGGCGCCCGGATGGGTCTTGAGATTGAATTTCTCGGCCAGGGCGGCGGTGCGCTGCTCCAGCACCTGCGCGGAGGCGCGGCGCGGCGTTTGCGACCAGCCAAGATGGATGTTCTCGGCAACCGTGAAAGCCTGAACCAGCTTGAAATGCTGATGCACCATGCCGATGCCTGATGCGATTGCCTGCAGCGGCGTTGCAAATTCCTTGGCATAGCCGTCGATGATGATCTCGCCCGCGTCCGGCTGGTAGATGCCGGTCAGGATGTTCATCAGCGTCGATTTGCCGGCACCGTTTTCGCCGAGCAGGGCATGGATTTCGCCCGGCATGACGTCCAGATCGACATTCTCGTTGGCGATGACGCCTGGAAAGTACTTCGCGATGCCCTTCAGCTGGACGAGAGGCGGGGACCCCGCAGGGGGCGTGTAACGGGTCGCATTTTCAGTCATGGAATGGCACCGGAGCTTGAAGGCGGGGAGCCCGGCCGGCTGGAGCGGCCGGGCGCTTGGCTTGGGAGGCCAGATCAGGAGGTAAGGCCGGTCACACCCTCGACCGACCAATCCCAGTTATAGAGCTCGAGTTCGGTCATCGTCTGTCCGGCAGCGACACGCACCTTGCCGGTGGAATCCTTCAGCTCGCCGGTGAACGGCGACCAGCCGCCCATGATCTTTTCACGCACTGCATCGGCAGCGGCGGCGACGTCTGCCGGAACCTTCTCGCCCCACTTGTCGCGATCAACGCCGGCGCCCATCGCAAACAGCTGCTCGCTCGGCGCCCAGGTGCCGGCAAGACGCTTGCCGACCTGATCGACGTAGAACTTGGTGAAGTCGATCAGGATCGACGAGACGTAGGAGTTCGGGCCATAACGACGGATATCGGTGTTCCACATGGCCGCCCAGACGCCGCGCTTTTCTGCGACCTGCAGATAGCCGGCTTCGTCCATGATGCCGAAGAGGAAGTCGCAGCCATTGTCGATCAAGGCCGTACCGGCCTGCGTTGCCGCCTGCGGGTCGAACCAGGAGTTGATGACGATCGTCTGCACCGTTGCATTCGGGTTGACGGTGCGCGCGCCCATCAGGAAGGCGTTGGTCGAAGCGTAGACGGAAGCAACCGGGAAGGAGGCGACATAGCCGAGCTTGCCGGTCTTCGACAGATGGCCAGCGGCAACGCCGAGGACATAAGTCGGATACCAGTGGGCAAGGTAATACCAGCCGAGATTGTCCATCGTGATGTGGCCGTTGCACTCCATGAAGGCCACATCCGTCGCGCGCTTGACCACTTCATGCAGGAAGTCGCCGTTCGAGGACGTGTCGAAGATCATGTTCGCGCCTTCGGAGACGAACTGGCGATAGGTGCGCGTGGCGTCGGCAGAGTAGGGGATGTTTTCGACTTCGAGGATCTTCTTGAGCTTCGGATAGGCTTCCTTGACGGCCAGCAGGCCCTGATGGTGCGCCCATGTCCAACCTTCGTCGGAGATCGGCCCGACATGCCCGAAGCCGATGACGGCGTCTTCTTCCTTGATCGCAGGCAGCGGCGAGGCGGCGAGAGCCTGCCGGGCGAGGCCGGCCGGAAGCATCATTGCCGCTGCACCGGCAGCACTCATGTTCAGAAATCCGCGGCGGGAAAGCGTACGCAAGTCAATCATGTGATCCCCTTCTGGTTTTGACGCGGACGACCGCGCTTATGATCTGTGACCGTTCGGCCCTGTTGTCTTCCACGCAACAATTATGCCAGTTCCCGCACACCAACCGACTCGCCCTACGCAAAGCCTAAAGAGTGGCTTTCCGGGCTCGGCCGGACGCTGCTGGCATCTGGACGGCGACGTTGCGAAATATCCTCCGCTCAAGGCCTTTTCAGGCCGGAAACGTCGAGACGAGGCGAGACTGGCAAATCGCCAATGTTCCGAATAGAGCGAATTTTCTGATGATGCCGATGCGCAAAAGGCAACAAGGCGGAACGGAAAGTGGCTTGAATTTCGTTCCAGACAATGCGTAAAATGCCCAAAAGTAAAGCATGATTATTTTTTATGCATTACGCTCTAATTTTGAGCGCAGGAAGAGGCAGAGTGCAGACGATGGGCGAGCAATGTCCGGTATAATTCAAGGCGCACATTTTACCTTCCGGGGACAGATGGTGTGCGAGAGCTTCACCGAGTTCGCGCTTCACCGCGCCCGACGGCTGGATCTGGAGATCAGCATGGGCGCTTGCGACACCGCGTCGGCCACCCTGTCGGTCAGGGGACAGGAAGATCTGGTCGACGCGTTCGAAATGGCCTGCAGCCTCGGCCCCTACGATTGCATCATTCTCGATATCGAGCGCGCAACCGCGTGAACAGGAGTGGACTATGAAACTGAATGAGGGATGGGTGCCAGTCGGGCTGTCCTCGTCGATCGAAGCCGGAACATCGGCAGGCGCGACGATCGAGGGCAGCGAAATCGTCGTCTGGCGCGACAACAGCGGCAATGCACATGCCTGGGAGGATCGCTGTCCGCACCGCGGCATGCGCCTGAGCTTCGGGTTCGTCCGCGGCGATCACATCGCCTGCCTCTATCATGGCTGGCAGTACGATACGGCAGGACAGTGCCGCTACATCCCGGCCCACCCCACGCTCGACGTCCCGCAAACGATCAAGGTACCGATCTACCGGGTCGAGGAGAAGTACGGCATCATCTGGACGACGACGACAGACGATGCGGCAATCCCGGATGCCGATGCGACGGAGATCACGCCGGTTCGCAGCCTCTATGTCGATCGACCGATCGATGACGTCGTTGCTGCCTTCAAGACGGCCGGAATGACAGCCCTTGGCATCAATGCCGGCAAATTCGTCAATGGCGACGATGTCGTGTTTGTCGCATTTCAGGCAAGCACCGAAGCCAGGACTGCCGCGCACATCGTCCTTTTCGGCTCTGCCGCGGTTTATGGCGGCGCGAAACAGAAACACTACGCGCAATGGGCCGAGGGACTGCGGTTCGAGCTCGAGGCCTCGCAACGCGTGGCGGAGGTCGCCTGATGCCTGATATCACGCTCTACAACTACGAACTCGACGAACAGAGCTATCGTGCGCGTCTCGCGCTTTCGATGCTAGGCATCGAGTGGACAACAATTGCAGTCGACATGTTCCCGGGCGCGGAGCAGAAAAAGCCCGCGATGCTGGCGCTGAACCCGCTGGGCACGCTCCCCGTTGTTCGCGACGGCGACCTTGTGCTGCATGGCACCGCGGCGATCCTGTTATACCTCGCCAAGGCATATGATCCGGCTGGAAAATGGCTGCCTGAAGAACCTGCGTCCTTCGGCGCCGTGGCGAAGTGGCTCGGCTTCAGCGAGACGGCCATCGCGCCGGCTATCGAAGCCCGACTGCAAGCGCTGTTCGACACATCAGGCGATGCCGCCGCACTGCGGCAGGCCGCGCGCAAGGCGTTTCGCATCATGGACGACCACATGACCGCGCGTCACTTCGACGGCAAGGAATGGTTCGTTGGCGACGCACCCACGCTTGCGGATCTGGCGCTCTTTCCCTCCTTCGCGCTCAGCCGCGACTATGGTGTCGACCACGACGAATATCCGGCTCTTCGCCGCTGGATCCGCCGTTTCCGCACATTGAAGGGCTTCCACACGATGCCTGGTATTCCTGACTACCATTGATTTTCAGATCGGAGTTTTCATGAGCACTTTGACCCGTTTTTCCGTGAAGCCACTGTCGACACTGACACGCAACCTGGCCGACGTCGCCTTCGGGCGGTCCGATCCGGACTTGGTCATCCAGGGAGCTCGCGTCCTGTCGACCTATTCCGAGCGCATCCTTGGCGACAAGGAAATCTGGGTCTCGAATGGCCGTATCGCGGCGGTGAAGCCCTCGGGCACCTACCGCGGCGGGGCGGCCAAGCTTTACGACGCGCGAGGCGGCATCATCGCGCCGGGTCTGGTCGATCCGCATATCCACATCGAATCCAGCATGGTGACCGCCTGCGCCTACGCGGAAGCGGCACTTCTCAACGGCACAACCACGATCTTCTGCGACAGCCACGAGATTGGCAACGTCATGGATGTCGCCGGCGTCGAGGCGATGCTGGAAGATGCGCGCCATGCGCCCTTGTCGATCTTCCTCACGGTCCCGAGCACCGTGCCGGCAACATCCCCTCAGCTTGAGACTGCCGGTGGCGATCTGACGCCGGACAAGATCGCCGCCCTGTTCGACAGGTGGCCGGAAGCCGTGGCCCTGGGCGAGAAGATGGACTTTGTACAGGTGGCGATGGGCGACGAGCGCAGCCATGCGATCCTGGCCGCGGCGCTGCAGCGCGGACGCCCGGTCTCCGGCCATGTCTACGGCCGCGAGTTCGTGTCGGCCTACGCCGCAGCCGGCGTCACGGACACGCATGAAGCGATCGACCGCGACATTGCAGACGACCTGCTGGAAGCCGGCATCTGGCTGTTCCTGCGGGGTGGTCCGCCGACGACGCCGTGGCACAGCCTGCCGCACGCGATCAAGACGATCACCGAGCTTGGCTCTTCGCACAAGCGAATTGCGGTCTGCACCGACGACCGGGATGCCGACGACCTGCTGCTCTTTGGCCTTGACTGGGTGACGCGCGAAGCCGTCAAGGCGGGCATGACGCCGGAACAGGCCTGGGCCATGGGCTCACTGCACGGCGCAACGCGCTTCGGCATGGAAAACGAGATCGGCGGCCTTGGCGGCGGTCGGCGCGCCGATCTCGTCCTGCTCACCGACGACCTGAAGCCGGTGAACACCTGGTATGGCGGCGAACTGGTCGTTGAAGACCGCAAGGTCACGCCTATCCTCGAGGAGGCGCTCTCCAAGCCCTATCGCTATCCCGATGTTGCCTATCACACGGTCAAACTGCCCAAGAACCTGAAGCTCACCCCTGACCTGCCGACCGAAACGGTCATTGCCCACACGATCAAGACCGAACTGCCTGGCATCACGCTCGGCCATTCCAAGCTCACGCTTGAGCCGGCCAACGACTGGCAGACCCATTTCGATCGCCACGGCCTCTGCTTCGTCACCGTCGTCGAGCGCCACGGCAAATCCCCAGGCAACGTCGCTCACGGTCTGCTGCACAGTTTCGGGCTCAAGAGGGGCGCGGTGGCCTCGTCTGTCGGACACGACAGCCACAACATCATCGTGGCGGGCACCAACGAGGCAGATATGCAGGTCGCCCTGCAGGCGATCGAGGAAAAGCAGGGCGGCGTCTGCGTCGTCATGGACGGCAAGGTCACCGCCATGGTGCCATTGCCGATCGCAGGACTTCTCTCCGACAAACGCGTTCACGAAGTCGCCGAGGAGGTCAAAGCGCTCAAGATCGAATGGGAAAAGGCGGAGTGCACGATCGCCTACATGGGATTCAACCTGATCCCCCTGTCGGTCATCCCCGAGATCCGCATCACTGACAAGGGTCTCGTGCTGGTGCCTGAAATGGCGATCCAACCACTGTTCGAGACGATCTGATGGATCCATACCGCCTGGGCCTTGTTGCCACCCGCATCCACTATTTCCAGCTGGTTGCAAGGCTTGGCTCTATCCGCCAGGCAGCCCAGGCCCTCAACGTCGCGCCGTCCTCCGTCAGCCGCATCCTGCGGCAGTTGGAAGACGAGCTCGGTACATCCCTGTTTGAGCGCGTGCGCCAACGTCTCAAGCTGACGAGTGCCGGTGAACTCATGCTCTACCGCGCCCGTCTCAGTCTCTCCGAGCTGAACCGTGCCTGCAGCGAAATCACCGATCTGCATGGCTTGCATCGCGGCACGGTATCCGTCGCCGTGATCGAAAGCGTGTCGCGCGGCGTGATGCCGGATGCGCTTCAGGAATTCTGGCAGCGCCACCCAGGCATTACCGTCAATGTCCGCGTTATGGGCTCGCAGCAAGCCGTCAATGCCGTGGCGGAAGGCGAGTGCGATCTCGCCGTAGTGTTCGACATCAAGGTACCACGCAATGTTCGACGGATTGCAACAGTGTCGTTGCCGCTCGGCGTTCTCGCCTTGCCCAACAGCCGCTTTGCCGAAAAGAAGGAACTGCGACTGTTCGACCTCGCCGGTGAACGGGTCATTTTGTCGGACTCCAGCCTGACACTTGGCGCCTGGATCGAGGAGGCCTTCAGCCGCTCGCTGGTCGATCTCACGCAACGCAGCCGTACGAACTCGATCGGTCTGATGGTGGATCTGGCCAAGCGCGATCTCGGCACGGTGCTGCAGACACGCGTCGGCATCGAGCAGGAGATTGCCGACGGCACGCTGACGTTCATACCGTTGCGCGATCCCAAGCTCAGCCCCCGCAAGCTGATGCTGCTCTCCCGATCGGAAAAGGAGATGTCGGACGCCGCCTCAGCTCTCGGCAAGTTGCTTTCGCAGGCGATCGAGCGCTCGGGCGAACAGGCAGCATGAGTTGTTGCGTTTAACGCATCACTTCGATCAAAAAATACAGACTATTCGGAACATCTTCAGTCTGCGACCTTCCCCCGGAAATGAGGACGCACAATGAAAAAATCTGCAGTTGATGCCGTCATCCGGGGCCTGAAGAAGGCCGGCGTGAGCATCGTTTGTTACCTTCCCGATTCCCTGTTCAAGGAATTGTACCCGGCGCTCGACGCCGACCCGGATATTCGCACCATCCGCGTCACCAATGAGGGTGAGGGCGCAGCCATCTGCGGCGGCGTATTCCTGTCCGGAAAGCGCGCCGCGCTGATCATGGAAAACTCCGGGCTTCGCGCTTCTGTCGAACCGCTCGCGCGCATGGGTCTTGGCGCTGGCATCCCCGTCGTCATGCTGATGAGCTATCGCGGCGAGATGGGTGAGAACAACTGGTGGGCCATTCCTCACGGCATCACCATGGAGCCAGTGCTCAACGCGCTGCGCATTCCCTATCAGGTGGTGCGAGAGGAAGAACGCATCGAGCGCGCGATCGCTGACGCGTATGAATGGTCCTACGCCGCCTATTACCATTCGGCCGTGGCTCTGGGCGGGGAGATCGTTCGATGAAGCGCTTCGATTGCATGACGGTCCTTTCGGCCCGGCTCAAAGACGAACTGGTCATTCTCTCGCTCGGCGCCAGCGTCGACGAATGGTACAACGCCGCACCGCACATGCGCGAGGCAAGCCTGTTCCAGCAGCAGCTCGGCTGCGTCACGCCGCAGGCCTTTGGCCTGGCAGCCGGTCTACCGCATCGCCGCATCATCTCTCTCGATACCGATGGCGGCATGATGTTTAATCTCGGCATTCTGGCGACGCTCGGCAACGAGCAGCCGAAGAACCTCTTCGTCGTCGTATGGGACAACGAGTGTTACCAGTCGATCGGCGGCCCACCGACCCACACGGCCTTCGGCCGCGTCGACATCGCCGCCATCGCGCGCGGGGCAGGGGTCGAACAGGCCCATACCGCTCGAACGCTAGACGAATTCGAGGCGCATTGCGAAGCGGGTCTCAAGGCCGACGTTCCCTATGTCGTCGTCGCCAAGGTCGCTGGCACGGTCCAGCCGGATATCAAGCGCAAGCACAGCGACGGTCGCGAGGACAAGTACATCTTCGTGCGCCATGTCGAGGCGACCGAAGGCATCGTCATCATGGGCCCCAGCGAACACAACTGAGACCCAGCGAAGATAAGGAATGCCGCATCCAATGCCTGCTCCAAGCATCCCGACAAAGCCCATTGCCGCAGCCTACGACTATATCGTCGTCGGCGCCGGCTCGGGCGGTTGCGCGGTTGCGCGTCGACTGATCGACGGCAGCGATGCCACCGTCCTGCTGATCGAAGCAGGCGGCCCCGGCATCGGCATTGCCGAAATCGACAATCCGGCCTCTTGGGTGCCGCTCGGGCGCAGCAGCTATGATTGGGGATACGACTATGCACCAAACCCGCGCGTCAATGACCGGACCATAGGCATTCCGCGCGGCAAGGTGCTTGGCGGTTCAAGCAGCATCAATGCAATGATGTGGTATCGCGGACATGCGCGCGACTATGACGGATGGGAAGCGGCCGGTGCGCAAGGCTGGTCGTTCAAGGACGTTCTTCCCTATTTCAAGCGTGCCGAGGACTGGGAAGGTGGAGCGTCCGAACTGCGCGGCGCCGGCGGCCCTCTTCGCATCGAGCGCAGCAAGGCGCCTCATCCCGTCGCGGAAGCCATGCTCGGCGGCTCGGCAGAGCTCGGCATCCCCGTCATCGACGACCCCAACGGCCCGTCCAACGAAGGGGCAGCGCTCTCCAACCTCAACATGTCCGCGGGCGAACGCTGGAGTTCGGCGAGAGGCTACCTCTGGCCGATCTTCGACAACGAAAGACTGACGGTCCTGACCGATGCCCTGGCGATCGGTCTCGGGATTGAGAAAGGCCGATGCGCCTCGGTCAAATACCTCCGCGCGGGAGAGGTGCGGGAGATGAAGGCGACCACCCACGTCATCCTGGCGCTTGGCGCGATCGACACCCCGCGGCTCCTCATGATGTCAGGCATCGGCGATCCCGCGGAGCTGAAGCGGCTCGGCGTCGATGTCCGTGCTGCTCTTCCCGGCGTCGGCCAGAACCTCCAGGATCACCCGCTGGTCCAGGCCTGCGTGTTCCGCGCCAAACAGTCGCTCGGTCCAGTGCGCGACAATGGCGGCGGGGCCGTCATCAACTGGAAATCGTCTGCAGCCCTGGCCCAGCCTGACCTCCATGCCTTTCCGGTGCAGGGCAACAGCGCCGAACCGCGCATTCGCGAACTCTACGACCTCTCCGGTGATGTGTTCTCGATCGGCTGCGGCCTCATGCACTCGAAGAGCGTCGGCTACATGCGGTTGCTGTCTGCGGCACCCGGCGGCGCGGTCGAGATCCAGCCAAACTATCTGGCGGAACAAGGTGACCTCGATGCGCTTGTAACCGCTGTCGAAACCATGATGGAGCTCGCAGCAACGCGGACCTATGCCGATTGGTTCGGCGGTTACGCGGCGCCCTCGCGGCGGCTCTCCCGGGCGAAAATCGTCGACTACATCAGGAACGCCTGCTCGACCTTTTTCCATGTAAGCGGCACCTGCGCGATGGGCAGCAGCGAGGCAGCCGTTGTCGACAGCAGGCTGCGGGTGCGCGGCATCGATGGGCTGAGCATCGCCGATGCCTCCGTTATCCCGATCATTCCCACCTGCCATACCCATGCGCCGGTGACGATGATTGGCGAACGCGCCGCCGACTTCGTTCTAGAGGAGGCCTGAAACTTGCATGCACTGCATGAACCCGAAACGAACTGGATGATGGCATGACCACGGATAAGCAGATTGTCGCCGGCGACTACCTTTTGACGATGGACGCTGAAAACCGCGTCGTGTCTGATGGCGCCGTCCTGATCGATGGCAGCGTCATCGAAGCAGTTGCCCCACTTGGCGAGCTTGTCGCGGCCAATCCCGACGTCCCCGTCCGGAAAATCGCAAACTCCGTAATCATGCCAGGACTGGTCAATGCTCATGCGCATTCCGGCTTTCTACGGGGCACGGCGGAACACCTGCCGGTATGGGATTGGCTGACGCTGCATATCAACCCGATGCATCGGGCACTTCAGCCGCATGAAGCCGAGGCCGCGTCTTGGCTCTGCTACGCCGAATCCGTTCTCGCCGGCACGACGACGATCGTCGACATGTGGCGGTTCATGGAGGGCAGTGCCAAGGCCGCCAGCGCAATCGGCAACCGCCTTGTGGCCGTTCCTTACGTCGGCGAACATCCGGAATATAACTACTTCGATACGCTCGACATGAACGAGGCGATGATCGAGGCATGGCACCGCAAGGCAAATGGCCGCGTGAATGTCTGGGTGGGATTGGAGCACCTATTCTACGCCGACGAGGCGGGCCAGCAGCGCGCAATCCAGCTCGCCAAGACCCATAACACCGGTTTCCATACCCACTGCAGCGAAGCAGAGATCGAACTGGCCGAATTCGACAAGCGCTACGGCAAGCGGCCGATGTACGCGCTGGCGGAGCTCGGCTTCTTCGAGGCACCGCGCACAATGATCGCTCATGGCGTCTGGCTGAATTCCGCCGAAGTCGAATTCATCTCGAAATACAACGTGTCGATCGCCCACAACCCCGTCAGTAACATGAAACTCGCCAGCGGCATCGCCCTCGTGGGAGAGATGCTAGCCGCCGGCGTTCCTGTTGGTATCGGCACGGATGGCGAGAAGGAAAACAACAACTTCGACATGTTCGAGGAGATGAAGGTTGCTTCCCTGCTCGGCAAGCTGAAAGACCTCGATGCCGCCGCCATGGACAGCTGGGACGTGCTGCGCATGGCGACCATAACCGGCGCCAGGGCGGTCGGCCTCGACCACGAGATCGGCTCGCTCGAGCCGGGCAAGCGAGCCGATCTGATCGCGGTACGCACCGACACTCCGCGCATGACGCCGCTTTTCGGCGAGGGACCATACTTCAACCTGCAACACAATCTCGTCCATGCCGTGCGTGGCGGCGACGTCAGCCTCACCATGGTCGATGGCAAGGTCCTTGTCGAAGACGGTCAGCTGAAGACCGGCGACCTCAAGGAGATCATCGCCGAGATCCACCGCATTGCACCGCCGCACTTTGCCCGCCGCGCCGCATGGCTGGCAGAGAACCGCGACGGCACCGCGCAATGGACCAAGGTGAGCTGAGGAGGCAACCATGGCGAAGACGACCGACCGCGCGGCACTGAACGAATGGTACGCCGTCGAAACCTCGACGGAGCTGACTACCAAGCCGATCCGCACACGCCTGCTGGGACAGGACATCGAACTTTTCCGCCGAGAAAACGGCGAAGTGGTCATTCGCGAGATCGATGCCGGCTGGCCTTCCGGTCCAGCACTTCCGGTCCGCGAGAAATATGGTTGTGTATGGACGACGCTCGGGCAACCCAACAAAGAGGTCTTTGACATCGCTGAAGCTTTCGAGAGCGACCGGCGTTTCGTGCCGTGTGGCTGGGTGAAGATGCGCGCCTCCGGACTGAGGGTCGTCGAGAACTTTCTCGACATGGCGCATTTTCCATTCGTCCACACGGATATCCTCGGATCCGAACCGCATACCGAGGTTCCTGGCTATCTCAGCGAGATCCGCCGCGACGTCGATGAGGTCTGGGCGACGAACTGCACGTTCTTCCAGCCACGCATTGCCGCAACCGAAAGCGAGGGCGCTTTCGTGCAGCTTACGTATCGCGTGCCCACGCCCTTCGTCGTCATGCTCTATCGGGTATGTCCGACTGCACCCGACCGGCTCGATGCAATCGCGCTCTTCATCCACCCGATCGAAGAAGACCTCTGCCGCGCACAGCCGGTGATGTATCTCGTCGACAGCAGCTCGACGCAGACGGCTTTGCTCAATTTCGAGCAGGTCATCTTCCTTCAGGATCGCATCATCGTCGAAAACCAGCGCCCGCTACTTCTGCCGCTCGAGCCGCGGCAGGAAATTCCGACACGCGCGGACAGCTCCTCCGTCGCCTACAGGCGCTGGCTTAAAGAAAAGGGCGTGCGCTTCGGCACGACGGCGGGAGCGCCCTGAGCATGACAGCGGGCCAACTCTCGGTGCTTCGTCCGACATCCTTGCGGCAATCGCTGCAAATGATGCTGGAACACGAGGGTGCCCGTTTCGTTGCCGGGGGAACCGCCCTGCAGCTGGAATGGGCGAAAGGGTTGCCGAAACCACCGACGATGATCAGCCTCGGCGACATCACCGGTCTCACGGGCGTCTCGACATGCGGCGGCACCATCCGCATCGGAGCGCTGACACCCCTGTCGACGCTTTGCTCCGATGCCATGATCAACGCCGACCTGCCGATGCTGGCGGCGGCAGCACGAACGGTCGCCGCACCCAGCGTCCGCAATCTCGGGACCGTCGGCGGTAATATCGCGGGCAGAGCAGGATGCCTTTTGCCGGCCCTGCTTGCACTCGATGCATTTCTCGAGGTCTCAAGGCCCAGTGGCAGGGCGCACGAAAGCCTGCTGCATTGGTTGTCGCTTCCGGTCCGTCAGGATGAGGTTGTGGAAGCCATTTACCTCTCGTCGATGGCGAGGGGGTGTCGCTGGACCCAACGCAAGACAGGCTTGCGGGCAGCGTTCACGCCAAGCATGATCGGCGTTGCCGGCCTGATCGAACTCGATGGAGACCACGTGCGCACAGCGCGCTTTGCTGTCGGTGGCGGTATCGTGCCACCGGCACGCTTGCATCGGGCCGAGACACTGGTCATAGGCACATCCTGGAGCGACATCGACTGGGATAGGCTCAACGCAAATCTACTCGAAGAGGTTTCCGCACCCGGCGATGCGTTTCGATCTGCGCGCTATCGGCGCTTGGTTGCGGCCAACGCTTTGACCCGGGGGCTGCGACCGGCCGCGCAAAAGCGCCCGCCATCAAACACGGTAGCCGAAGGCACGCGCATTGCAGGCGAGATCCGCCTCAGCCGTCCCGACCAGCCGCATCGCTGGCATCGGCGCCCCGATGTCGCGCCAAAGATTTCGGGCCAGATGCCATACCTGACGGATAAGCGCTCCCCCGACATGCTGGTCGGACGCATCCTCCGTGCAGGCCTCCCACACGCCCGCATCATCTCGATCGATACCAGCGCCGCCGAGGCGCTCGACGGCGTCATCGCCGTGGTAACCCATCGCGATATCCCCGGCGAAAACGCCTTCGGTATCGTCGTGCAGGATCAACCCGCCTTTTGCTTCGACAAGGTGCGCCATGCTGGCGATATCGTTGCCGCCGTCGCGGCCCTTGATGCCCAAACCGCCGAGGCGGCTCTGGCGTTGATCAAGGTCGAATACGAACCGCTTCCCACCGTGGCCGACCCGGAGGCAGCCCTGGCCGAAGACGCGCCGACAGTGCATGCCGGCGGCAATCTGCAGACTATCCTGGATTTCTCCCGCGGTGATGTCGCAACCGGCTTCGAAAAAGCCACTCACATCATCGAGCGCACCTATGTGACGTCGCGCCAGATGCACGGCTTCATGGAGACCGAAGGGGGCTATGCGCAGCTCGAGCCGGATGGAACCCTTGCCGTTTTCGCCGGCGGCCAGCATGGCGCCCGCGACCGGCTGCAGTTGTCGCGCATCCTGGCAATGCCGGAAGACAGGATCCGCGTGGTCACGAGCCCGACCGGGGGCGCTTTCGGCGGCAAGGACGAGCTGACGGTCCAGCCGGCGCTCGCGCTTCTGGCGATGAAGTCGGGCCGTACCGTGCGCATCCAGCTTTCCCGTGCCGAATCCGTCGTCGCCGGCATCCGGCGTCATCCAATGACGATTAGAATGCGGACCGGATGCGATGCCAACGGTCGGCTCGTCGCGCAGGAGGTGGACGTGCTTGCCGACGCGGGTGCCTACGCCTCGCTTGGACCCGGCGTGCTCGAAACGGCACTCGAACATTCCGCCGGCCCCTACGTCGTGGAGAATGTCACGACCCGTGGCCGGCTGGCATACACCAACAACGGCTTGTGCGGGGCCTTTCGTGGCTTCGGCGCCAACCAGATGACCTATGCCATCGAGTGCCAGATGGATCTGCTCGCCGAACGCTGCGGTCTCACTCCGCTTGAAATCCGCCGCCGAAATCTTCGGCAAGCCGGAACGCCTGGTTATCTTGGGCAGGTGGTCGCACCTTCCGAACGTCTGGCCGAGATGCTCAGTGCCGCGGCGGGAAGCCCGCTCTGGAGCGCGGCGATCGACCATGACGATCCCGACGAAATCTCAGGTGTCGGGATGGCGCTGAACTATCAGGGGAATGGTCTCGGCTCGGTCGTACCAGACCCGGCGGGCGGACGCTTGAGATTGACCGAGAGAGGCACAATCGAAGCAGCCTATGGACTCGACGAAATGGGGCAGGGGTTGCTGACCTCGATCAAGGCTGCGGTCGCCACCGAGCTTGGCTGCCACCGGGATGACGTGGAACCGTTGATCGGCGACACCAAGCTCGCCCCCGATTCCGGTTCGACCACGGCATCGCGTGGCGGCTACGTCGTCTGGCAGGTTGCGAAGACAGCTGCAAAGCGCTTCGTCCCCGACCTGCTGGCCGCCGCATCCGGCCTCCTTGGGCGCCCGGCCGAAAGCCTGAGGCTGGGACCTGGCGGTTTCATAGACGTCGGCAGCAACAGTGGCGACCTGCTGTTGAGCTACCGGGATCTTGCACGGTCGCTTGCGCCAAGCGACTTGCCCGAAGCCACGGTGGCCTTCGATTTTCCGAAAACGGACTACACCGCCGGGAACGCGCGATACATCTTCGCCTTCGGGGCTTGTCTCGCCCGTGTCGCCGTCAACCGCATCACCGGCGCGGTCCGCGTGCTCGATATCCACCAGCACACGGCAGCCGGTCCGATCATCGATGTCGCGGCCTATCTCGGGCAGATGGAAGGCGGAGCGGTCCAGGGCCTGGGATTCACCCTGACGGAGAATGCGATCATGGACAACGGCCGCTACCTCACGACAAATCTCGATACCTACATGCTGCCGGGAATACGCGACACCGCGGCAAACATGTCGGTCTTTGCGCTTGAGGATCTCGACGAAGGGGACGAGCTGGGACCGCGCGGCGCCGGTGAATTGGGCATCGGGGCCATCACCCCGGCGATCGCCAATGCGGTTGCCGACGCCATCGGTTTTCGGCCCCAGACGATACCGTTCTCGCCCGAAGCGGTCCTCGACGCCATGAGGGAGCGCAAATGAACATGATGCTCACCGCGCCGGTGTCGTTCCGGCTTAACGGACACGACCGCGTCATCAACGTTGCGCCCGACATGCGGCTTTCGGATATCCTGCGTGAGGAAATGGGGCTGACGGCCAGCAAGATCGGCTGCGGCATAGGGCGTTGCGGTGCCTGCACCCTGTTGATGAACGGGCGAGCCGTCAACGGCTGCCTAGTCATGGCCTGGCAGTTGCAAGGAGCCGAGATTACCAGCCCCGAAGGGCTGCATAACCTCGAGACCGCCGCCATCGTCATGGCCGCGCTGGCCGAAGAAAATGCCTTTCAATGCGGCTACTGCGCGCCCGGTTTCGTGATGGCGCTGACCGCACTCTTCATGGCAAACCCGCTGGCGGCAGAGCCGGAGATCTTGACGGCACTGGAAGGCAACATCTGTCGCTGCACCGGCTATCATTCCATCATACGCGGCGCGCTCAACGCCGCAGAGAGACTTCGTGCCGCCCGATCGGTCGAAGGCACCGGAGATTATCAATCATGACCTTGTCTATCCCCTCCCTTGAACCGTCGAGCCAAGGTGCTCGCGCCTTCCTGTCCAAACAGCGCAAGACGCTTCTGATCGACGGCACATGGGTCGACGCATCGTCTGGCCAGACCTTTCCGACATACGACCCCGCCAATGGCCGCCTGCTGGCGAAGCTGGCAGCAGCAAACGAGGCGGATGTTGATGCCGCGGTTGCCGCTGCCCGGCGCGCTTTCGAGAGCGATGCCTGGCGCGGGCTTACCCCATCGGCCCGCGGCAAATTGCTGTGGCGGATCGCGGATCTCATCGATGCACATGTGGACGAGCTTGCCGAACTGGAAACGCTTGATCAGGGCAAGTCTCTGAAAACCGGTCGCTTCGGCGAAATCCCGGCGTCGGCCGAGCAGTTCCGCTACTTCGCCGGATTTGCCAGCAAGATCCTAGGCACGACCATCCCGACGTCGATCGGGTACCAACCTGCCGGCAAGAAGATATTCGCCTATACGACGCGGGAACCGATCGGCGTGGTCGCGGCGATCACGCCGTGGAATTCGCCGATGCTGATGGCGGCAATGAAGCTTGCGCCGGCACTGGCGGCTGGTTGCACGGTCGTTCTCAAGCCCGCCGAGGAGACATCGCTGACGGCTCTGAGGCTCGGCGAACTGATGATAGAGGCCGGATTGCCGGCCGGCGTTGTCAACATCGTTACCGGCCTTGGCGAAACGGCCGGCGCGGCTCTCACAGGTCATCCCGACGTCGACAAGGTGGCCTTCACCGGCTCGACCGAGGTCGGCAAGCTCATCGTCGGCGCGGCGCGGGGCAACCTCAAGAAGCTGACGCTTGAGCTCGGTGGTAAATCTCCGGCGATCGTCATGCCAGATGCGGACATGAACCTTGCCATACCCGGCATAGCGCGAGGCATCTTTGCCAATGCCGGTCAGGTCTGTGTGGCCGGCTCAAGGGTCTATGCGCATCGCGCTGTCTACGAGCGCCTTGTGGAAGGACTTGCTCGGGAGGCCGACAAGCTGAGGCTTGGGCACGGTCTCGATCCGCAGACCGATCTGGGGCCGCTGGTCAACCGCAAGCAGGCCGATCGTGTTGCGGGCTTCATCAGCGAAGCGACGACCGAGGGAGTGGAGATTATCGCCGGCGGCGCGCAGGTGGGCGAAGAACAGACCTTCTATCGACCGACTGTCGTAACAGGCGTGCGCCAGGACATGCGGATGATGCAGGAGGAAATCTTCGGACCGGTGGTCGCGGTCACGCCGTTCGATGATGTCGATGAGGCGATCAGCTACGCCAACGATTCGCCCTATGGACTTGCCGCCAGTGTCTGGACCGCCGATCTCAGCGCCGCGCATCGGCTGTCCGCCCGCGTCCGTTCCGGCACGGTCTGGATCAACTGCCACTCCTACTTCTCGCCGGAACTCCCCAAGGGCGGACACAAGCAATCGGGCTGGGGCTACGAGAACGGCGCTCCCGGGTTGGAGAACTACCTCGAGCTCAAGACTGTCTGCGCGGTCATCTGAGCTTCGGATCCATCGACGCCAATTGAAGCATGACGCAGAAGCCAGTCCCGCACGTTGGCAACAGGCTGGGCATGCTGCGGCCGGCGAGGAGACACCACGTAGAAATCCGAGGTCGCGCGCATCGTTTCGGAAAACGCCTGCACAAGTCGCCCGGCGGCGATGTCCTCGCGAACGAATATACTGCTTGCCAGCGCCATTCCCTGACCCGCGATGGCCGCCTCGATCGCATGAGAGGTGTGGTTGAACCGAACGCTCTTCGATGCGGCCGCAGGCGCGCCGCCGTCGAGCTTTTCAACGAACTCCGGCCACTGATTATGCGTATCGTGGAGCAGGACAAAGCGTGCGAGGTCGGCCGACGTCAGAGCTTGGCGGCCCGCAAGCAGAGCCGGGCTACACACGGCAACGAGTTCCTGCTCAAACAGGAGGTCAGCGACCAGACCGGCGCCGAATGGCGGGTGCCCGAGGCGCACGGCGATATCGACCGCGTCAGACTGGAAATTCGAGATCCTTTCGCTGGCAAGAATCCGCATGTCCAACTCGGGATGAGCCGCCAGGAAATCCGGCAAACGCGGAATCAACCATTTGGAGGCAAAGCTCGGCGTCACGCTGATGGTGAGGTGAAGCGGTTCGGGACGGATCGTCGCCGTCGCCTCGGCAACCAGATCGAAGGCGCGACGTATGTGGATCGCATAGGCGCGGCCGGCCTCCGTGAGCGCCAGGGTGCGCGGCAAGCGGTCGAACAGCCTGATGCCAAGCTCCGCTTCCAGCCCGCGAACCTGCTGGGCAACGGCACCCTGCGTGACACCAAGCTCTTCGGCTGCAATCCTGAAATTGAGATGGCGCGCGGCAACTTCAAAGGCGCGCAGGCCATTGAGGGAGGGGAGGCGATGAAGCGGCTCTGCCATTCGATAGATTTTCTACTGTCACGTGGCAATCAAATTGGCTCGAATAGCCCACGGGACGATGCTAGCATAGCGATCACAAAGGCGAAACCAGGCGTCGCGCACGTCACAGCGAAAGGCAACGATCATGGCAGTAGAAAAAGTAGCACTGGTAACGGCCGGCGGCAGCGGCATGGGAGCCGACGCGGCGCGCCGCTTGGCAGCAGATGGCTTCAAGGTCGCGATCTTGTCCTCATCCGGAAAGGGCGAGGCGCTTGCCGGTGAACTGAACGGGCTTGGGGTCACCGGCTCCAACCAGTCGAACGCCGACCTTCAACGCCTGCTCGACGTTGCGATGGAAAAATGGGGGCGCATCGACGTTCTGGTCAACAGCGCCGGCCACGGTCCGCGCGCACCCATCCTCGAGATCACCGACGAGGATTGGCACAAGGGCCTCGATGTCTACCTGATGAACGTCATCCGCCCGACAAGACTGGTGACGCCGATCATGCAGGCGCAGAAATCAGGGGTTATCGTCAACATCTCCACCGCCTGGGCCTTCGAGCCATCTGCCATGTTCCCGACATCGGCCGTGTTCCGCGCCGGTCTCGCTTCCTATACGAAGATCTTTGCCGACACCTTCGCCGCCGATAATATCCGCATGAACAATGTCCTCCCGGGTTGGATCGACAGCTTGCCGGCCACGGAGGACCGCCGCGAAGCCGTCCCGATGAAGCGCTACGGCAAGAGCGAAGAGATTGCCGCGACGATCGCCTTCCTGGCTTCGGACGGGGCCGGCTATATCACCGGCCAGAACATCCGCGTCGACGGCGGCCTTGGCCGTTCCGTCTAGAAAATCACGAACGAAAAACGGCTGCTTCCGTCTCTCGGCGAGGGACGGAAGCAGCCGTTCGCGCGTGTGATAGCGCCACGATCGCCGATCGAGAAAATCTATCGAAAAATAATAGTTTATCTATTTCATTTATGGGGGACGCCTATTTATGTTGCGGCGCGAAAGCGTTATCTCGCTTCGCAGCATTTTCACAGGAGTCCCCATGTCCCTTATCAATACCTCCATCAAGCCCTTCAAGGCGCAGGCCTTCAAGCAGGGCAAGTTCGTTGAAGTCACCGACGCCGACACCAAGGGAAAATGGGCAGTTTTCTTCTTCTATCCCGCCGATTTCACGTTCGTTTGCCCGACCGAACTCGGCGATGTCGCTGACCATTATGCCGAACTCCAGCGCCTTGGCGTGGAAGTCTACTCGGTCTCGACCGACACCCACTTCACCCACAAGGCCTGGCACGACAGCTCCGAGACCATCGGCAAGATCCAGTACACGATGATCGGCGACCCGACCGGCACGATCACCCGCAACTTCGAAGTCATGCGCGAAGCCGAAGGCCTTGCGGATCGCGGCACCTTCATCGTCGATCCGGATGGCGTCATCCAGGCGATGGAAGTCACCGCTGAAGGCATCGGCCGTAACGCCGTCGACCTGCTGCGTCGGATCAAGGCCGCCCAGTATGTTCGCGCGCATCCGGGCGAAGTTTGCCCCGCCAAGTGGGAAGAGGGCGAAAAGACGCTCGCACCATCGCTGCACCTCGTCGGCAAGATCTGACACCTCATTTGAAAAAGCCGCCCTCTCCACAGAGAGGGCGGTCGTTGCCATTGCGACAGCGCCGGATGCGGTGACTGACATTTCATTTTAGCGGAGTGCCCGATGCTCGACGAAAACCTCAAGTCCCAGCTCAAGAGTTATCTGGAGCGGGTCGTACGCCCGATTGAGATCACCGCCTCGGTGGATGACAGCGCGAAGTCGCAGGAAATGTCGGGGCTGCTTCGCGAGATCGTCGAGCTTTGTGACAAGATTTCCGTGGTCGAGCGGCGCAACGACGGCGAGCGCGCACCCTCCTTCGCATTGAACAGCCCCGGCCACGATATCCACCTGCGTTTCGCCGGCATTCCGATGGGCCACGAGTTCACCTCGCTGGTCCTAGCCCTTCTTCAGGTGGGTGGCCATCCGCCACGGACCGAACAGGCGATCATCGACCAGATCAAGGACCTCGACAGCGACTTGACCTTCGAGACCTATTTCTCCCTTTCCTGCCAGAATTGCCCTGATGTCGTGCAGGCCCTCAATCTGATGGCGGTCCTCAATCCTCGCATCCGTCACGTGGCCATCGATGGCGGTGTCTTTCCGTCCGAGGTCGAACGCCGCCAGGTCATGTCGGTCCCGACCGTCTACCTCAACGGCGAGATCTTTGCGCAGGGTCGCATGGAAATCGAAGAGATCGTCGCCAAGCTCGACACCAATTCCACCGCCCGCGCCGCAGAGCGGCTGAACAAGCGTGAGGCCTACGATGTGCTGGTGATCGGCGGCGGACCGGCCGGCGCAGCCGCAGCCATCTACGCCGCGCGCAAGGGCATCCGCACTGGCGTTGCCGCCGAGCGTTTCGGCGGGCAGGTCCTCGATACCATGGCAATCGAGAACTTCATCTCGGTGCGCCATACAGAGGGGCCGCACTTCGCCGCCGCCCTGGAAGAACACGTCAAGGAATATGACGTCGACGTCATGAACTTGCAGCGCGCCGAAAAGCTCATTCCTGGAAAAGGCGAGATTGCCGTTGAGCTCGCAAACGGCGCCACGCTGCGCTCCAAGACGGTCATTCTGTCGACAGGCGCCCGCTGGCGTCAGATGGGCGTTCCGGGCGAAGACCAGTACCGCAACAAAGGCGTTGCCTATTGCCCGCATTGCGATGGCCCGCTGTTCAAGGGCAAGCGCGTGGCCGTGATCGGCGGCGGCAATTCCGGCGTCGAAGCTGCAATCGATCTCGCAAACATCGTTAGCCATGTCACGCTGATCGAATTCGACAACAAGCTGCGTGCCGACGGCGTCTTGCAACGCAAGCTTCTGAGCTTGCCGAACGTCGATGTCCTGTTGTCGGCGAAGACGACGGAAGTTCTGGGAGACGGGCAAAAGGTGATAGGTCTCGTCTACGAGAACCGCGTCGCCGGGCAGCGCCATACGCTTTCGCTTGACGGCATCTTCGTGCAGATCGGCCTGCTGCCGAACACGGAATGGCTGAAGGGCGCGGTCGAGCTTTCCCCACGTGGCGAAATCGTCGTCGATCATCACGGGCAGACCTCGGTTCCCGGCGTTTTTGCTGCAGGCGACTGCACGACCGTCCCCTACAAGCAGATCGTCATCGCAGTGGGCGAGGGCGCAAAGGCCTCGCTTGCTGCATTCGATCACCTGATCCGCAATTCCATGCCTGACGCACAAGCGGTGAAGGCGGCTTGATCGCCGCATGACACTGCGTGAACTGGAATACCTGATCGCCCTGGCGGACCACCGGCATTTCGGGCGGGCCGCCGAGGTGTGTCTCGTCACCCAGCCCACGCTGTCAATGCAGATCAGGAAGCTTGAAGAACATCTCGGCGCGCCACTGATCGAGCGGACGCCGCGTTCAGTCATGCTGACAACGTTTGGCCAGGAGGCGGTTGAACGTGCGCGCCGCATCATGGCCGAGGTGCAGGAAATGAAGGCCGCAGCGCTGCGCAGCCGCAATCCCGAGGCCGGCACGCTGCGCCTCGGCATTTTCCCGACGCTGGGTCCTTATCTCCTACCGCACGCGGTGCCGCGGATACGCGAACGATATCCGGACCTCGAAACTCTGCTGATCGAGGAAAAGAGCGATGGCCTGCTTGCACGCTTGCGCAGCGGCAACCTGGATGCCGCAATCCTTGCACTTCCCGTTAATGGCGATCACCTGAAGACCGAGACGCTGTTTGAGGAACAGTTCCTGCTCGCCGTGCCGCCCAGCCATGCGCTGGCGGAGCGCCAGTCGATCCGGCTCGGTGAAATCAGCGGTTACGATCTCATGCTGCTCGAAGAAGGCCACTGCCTCCGCGATCAGGCGCTTGAGGTATGCCGCCTGTCAGGCGCCAGCGAGCGTGCGTCATTCCGGGCGACAAGCCTCGAGACCCTTCGTCAGATGGTCGGTGCCGATGTGGGGATCACCTTGCTGCCGGAGCTTGCGACGCAACATCCGATTTCCGGCAACATCCACCTGCTGCGCTTCGACGGATCAGCGCCCAGCCGCCGGATCGGATTGTGCTGGCGCAGCGGCTCTGCGATGGGCCATTTCCTCAAGGAGATCGCGGCTCTTTTGCGAGACGTCTCGCAACAACTGCTTGCCGATACGTCAGGGCGGATCGGCGTCTAGCGGCCGGCGATGCCGCAGGTCATTTCCATTCCCATAAGACCGGCGAGGAAAAAGGTCGCGCGGTCACCAGAAGATCGTCGAGAGCGAGCGCCTGTTCATAGGTTGCCGCATCGGCATCGCCGTTAAGCCCGATGAACAGCATCTTCATCGACGCAGCCTTGGGCTGGCCTCTTTTGCGATAGGCGAAGTGCACCGCGCATGTCGGGTATTCCCAGCCCACCGTGAGCGCCTCGGCGAACTGCTCCTCTGCCAGACCTGCCGTGCGCCCGGTGGCCGCCAGGAATTGCCCCAATCCGAAGAAGCCTGCAAAAACAGCATAGGCCGTCTGCTGTTGCATCTGTGCAGCCTGACCGGTTGCCGTGTCGCGACGGTAGAAGAGGCTATCCGTTTGCCCCTTCTGCCGCTTCCAGGAATAGCTGACCAGGCTCTTGCGGGCGAGAATCTCCATCGTCAGATCATAGGTCTGAAATGCTTCGGGGTCTGCGTGGAGTGCATCGATCCTGGCCTTCAGATCGACGACGTAATCTCGGTAGAATGCCGCGGTCATGGACACGTCCTTTTCATTGTTGGCCGCGTCCTAGCAGAAAATCGCCGCTTTCCAAAGTGTCGCCCGGAAAGGCGTTCGCACTGCGCCGCTGGCCGCTTGCATGCCGTTCCGAAGCGAAAAAGCGGGCGTCAAAGCACTCAGCTACGCGCTAAGCGCATAACGCATGGCTGCCCTGCATATTTATGCCTATCATTTGAGCGAGTATGTTGTATGTTCATAGTCATCGAAGCGATGCACCTCCTCCCGCAGAGCTTCGTGTTTGCAGGCGGCCTATCCTCCTCCCAAGGGCGCCTGCGGGAATAGCAGCACTCCTCCTCCCAGCTGCTATTCGGTTATTTTCGGAAAGCCTGCCGCACCTCCTCCCGCGGCAGGCTTTTTCGTTTTGGGGGCCCTTACCCAAGCCAAGGCAGGAGGCTTTACAGCCTCCCAAGTCCCGGATCAGACGCCGGCAATCCTGCGCAGATCGTCAATCGCGCCCGGTGACGCGGCAACGACGGGCGAACCCTTGGTCAGCCTTTCACCCTCGGTCGGAAACGGATGGAACCAACCGCCGGCTTCCTTGACGAGGCAATAACCGGCGATGCAATCCCAAGCATGCATGTAGGGCTCGTAGTAGCCGACCAGCCGACCAGCCGCCACATAGGCGAGCATAAGGGCGCCGGAGCCATTGCGGATGAAGTTGCCTCCCGCACTCAACAGATCCTCGACGATCTTGGCGACCACAGCCGGCGTGACATGCGAGTTCGCACCAATGCCGGTCACGGCGTTGACGATGGTGCGCGCCGGGTCGAGCACAAGGTTCTTGCCGTTCAAGGTTGCTCCCATTTCGAAAGCGCCGGCGTAGAGTTCGTCATGGCATGGCGCGAAAATCACACCCACAACAGGCGTGGAATTATGCAGCAACCCGATCGAGATGCACCAGTTCGGCATGCCGTTGACGAACGGGCTCGTCCCGTCGATCGGATCGATGACCCAGGTAAACCCTGAGGTCCCGCGTTCCAGACCGTATTCCTCGCCTAGGATGCCATCAGTCGGATAGGCCTCGTGCAATCGTGCCCGAATCATCGTCTCGACCTCACGGTCGGCGATCGACACCACATCCTGCGGATCCCTCTTGGTCTCGACGACAAGCGTTTCGTGGCGCTTGAAGTAGTCGAGCGCGATTGCGCCGGCTTCCCGGGCGACAGCGCTGGCCAGCGCAAAGCGGGCTTCAAGCCCTGGAACCACATGGGTCGTCATTTCGATGCTTCCTCTATGATAGAAAATTGGCATGCTTTCGACAGTTGGCGATCGCGAGCTTAAGCTGCTCCACCGGCTGCCGCCTGTCGGCATTGCAAACGCGTGCAAACCTGCCCAGCGGCGCGCCGTATGTCAACCTCTTCAAACCTACATGCGGCGACCGCCCACGTCGGTCATTGCACACACGTGCAGAATCGTTCAGATGTCGTGCAACGGGAGAACGATCATGTCGTCCAAAGTGTTCGTCAGCGCACAGGAAGTTGCCGAAAGGGCCGGCGTCTCACGATCGGCGGTATCGCGAACGTTCACGCCGGGTGCAAGCGTGTCCGCCAGTACACGCAAACGGGTGCTCGAGGCGGCCGAAGAGCTGGGCTACCACGTCAACCATCTCGCCCGCGGACTGATGCGCAACGAGAGCGGCATCGTCTGCCTCATCATCTCGGATGTCGCGACGCCTTACAGGTCGGCTCTGCTGCGCGAACTGACGCAGCAGCTTCAGAATGCCGGCAAGATCGCAATGCTGATCAATACCGACCGTTCGGATGGCAGCGTCGACCGGGCGTTGCAGCAGGCGATCCGATACAGGGCCGACGCATCGGTCATTCTTTCCGGCCATCCCGACAAATCGATCACCCAGCTATGTCTTCGCAACGGCCAACGGCTCGTCCTGATCAATCGCGATGACGATCAGCTGGGGCCGCTGAAGATAAACCTCGATGATGACGAGTCAGGCGGCAGGATCGCGACGGCCTTTGTCCGGGCCGGCTGCCGGAAACTCGCCTTTGCCAATTCCGAGGCGGGAACGCCGAGCCTGATGGGACGGGAGCGGGGCTTTCTTGCCATGGCCGCCGAGCTTGGCATGAATGTCATCGTCGAGCGTTATGGCTGGACAGGATATGAAGCTGGCAAGGTGCTGGCGCAACGCATGCTGACGCGCAGCGATCGGCCGGACGCGGTCTTCTGCGCCACCGATCTTCTGGCCTGCGGCTTCATGGACGCCGCGCGCCACCAGTTCGGCCTCTCGATCCCGGAGCAACTATGTATCGCAGGCTTCGACGACATCGAACAGGCCTCATGGTCTTCCTATAATTTGACAACCTTTGCACAACCGGTCTCGCAGATTGCAGCCCATACCGTCGAATGGCTGGGCCAACCTCAAGAGGACGCCGGAGACCATTCCATCAAGCTGAAAGCAGAGCTGGTCTGGCGAAGCTCGATCCGGGGCGGCTGACCGAAAACTCCCTTCACGGCGGGGATCGCTGTGGCCCACCCTCGACCGCTCTTGCATAGACTCGACCCTTGAATTTGACAAACTTTGCCAAACTCCGTTACGCTAAGCACCTATGGAGGCACGAATGGCCACGATGAACGTATCTCTACCGGACCCGATGAAAGAGTGGGTCGAGGCGCAAGCAAAGACCGGGCGCTATTCAAACGCGAGCGACTATGTGCGGGACCTTATCCGCAGGGATCAGGCGCGTAGCGACAAGGTCGCCGCCATGCAACGCTTCGTCGATGACGGCCTCAAAAGCGGTATTGGCGGCAGGTCGAAAGAAGAGCTGTTCGCCGCAGCGGTTGCGCGTGCGGAAATGACGCGCAGCTGATGCTGTTCACCCTATCTGTCGAAGCGGAAGAGGACATCATCGCAATTACCGAGCAAGGATTGCTCTTGTTCGGACCTGCACAGGCCAGGCGTTATCATGACGAACTGTTCGCGATACTCGATCTGATCGCCGCAAATCCGCGAATGGCGCGCGAACGGGAGGAGATTTCGCCGCCGGTCAGGATCCATCCGTTCAAAGCACATCTTGTTGTCTACCGGATAGAAGATGCGGGAACCATTTTCATAATCAGGGTAAGGCATGCGCATGAGGAATGGGACGGCGGGCTCACCTAGCCTCCTTTGATTGAACGATCACACGGCACACGTGATCGGTGTTGCTCGTGGTTGCGCCGCCCCCGCAAATCGGACGATAACAAGCGTCATGAATTCAGTCTTTTCGCGCGCGAAAATTGTCGACCATATTCTGGGCCGCCCTGAGCCGATCGTCGTTATCGAGGCTCCGGCCGGCATGGGCAAGTCTGTTATCCTGCGCCAGATCGCTCAGCAAGGACGGTTCAAGCTGCACGCCGCTGCAGACGCCCCGGACCTTCGCCCGGGTAAGACGGTGTTATGGGACATCCCGCCCCATACAGTCGCGGGCGCATTGCCCGAATTGTTGGTTTCGGGCGAGTGCCGCATCATCATAGCGAAGCGGCCTGAGACGAAATTGCCCGGCCTCTCGCGAGCGCTTGCCTATGGCGCAGCCTATGTGCTCGAGCCGGAGCAATTGCTCCTCTGCGATGAGGAGGCAGCCGAGTTCTTCGGAGCGGACAATGCTGCAGGCATCATGGAGGCTTCCGGCGGTTGGCCGTTGGTTGCGTTTCGCGGCCTCGGTTCGGGCAATCTCTCGGCGTTCCTGCAGTCCGAGTTCCTGGAAACCTTGCCTGATGAGCAACTTGTCGATCTAAAGCTGCTTGCGGGCGGCTCGGACTTGCCGATCCCAATCACCAACCGGCTCTTTCCAATCGCGTCTATTGGTGAGAAGCGCAGGCTGCGATTGCGCGCGCGTGGACTTGGCGACCACCTGACATCAGCGGTCAACGCTGCAATCGCCCAACGCCTGATCACCCCTGCCGGGGCAAACGCCATCGCCGAAGCCTACGCAACCCACGGAAAGCCGGTGGATGCGATCGTCACCTACCAGCAGGTGGGTTTTCACGATAAGGCCTACCAGCATTTCCACCAGGCTGGCGGGCTGTTCTTTCTCTACTACCACGGCCCGGACGCGTTCGACCGGGTGCTCGGTGGCTTCCCTTCGCTATATGCGCATCAAAGCGAAGTTCTGGTCTTGTCGCTCGCCCTGCAGGCGTTGAAGCGTGGCGACATCTCCCGTGCCCGACGGCTGCTGGTCGACCGGTTCGGCGACTTCGCCAATGATTTCGAGGCGGTCTTCAGCCCGCGCTCGATCTTCTCGCGCGAGTTCCGGGAATTCCGCTTCCTGATGCTGATCTACGAAGACTACCAGTTTACCGAGGAAATGCTGAAGGCGCTCTTTGCGATCAATGCGGAGTTTCCGGGCGACGCACATCTGTTCCGCGGCAGCTTCTACAATTCGGTTCTCGAGTTCTACATAAGGCGGCGGCAGTTTGCCGAGGCAGAAGAGGTGGCACAGCGCGCGATGTACCACTACGAGTCGGCCAAGGCACCGATGCTCTGCTTCTATATCAGCTTGCATCAGGCGATGATGGCCTTGATGAAGGGAGATACGGTCACCGCCCGCAAGCACGCGGGACTTGGCGCGAAAAGCCTGTCCGAAGTGCCGTTCGACACTCCAAACGACGTACGCCTGCAGACGCTGCTGGAAGCGTGCATCGAATATGAAGGCGGCCGCGCCGAGCCGCTGGCGCGCTTCCTGAACATCGAGATCGATGATTTCTCCCATGGCGAGATCTGGCCGAGCCTGATGGAATTCACGCTGCTCTACGGTAGCCAAGCCATGGCGACGCATTTCTCGCTGACGGCAGCGCGCGGCTTTCTGGAGCGATGGCGGGTCTACCAGCTTTCCAACCAGGCCTTTCAATCGATGGTCAGCATACGCGAGGCAATCGTTCTTCAGAATGCCAACCGGTGGACGGAAGCCGCCGCAATGCTGAAAACCGTGGAACTGCCGATCAATCGTGAGCGGATGGCGGCCAATCCGGATGCACTTTCACGCCTTCGCGACCGCGACGAAATCGGTCTGGCGCTGGCATGGCTGCGTCAGATCCTCCACGAGCAACCTGATATGCCGCAGTTGCACGACCTCCTCGGGGCCGCCATGGGGAACCTGAACATCACCGATCGCCAGCGATTGTGCATCGCGATCTGGCTGGCGAACCTCCACAAGCGTCGGCAAGACCTGACCAAAGCCCGCGCGGTCCTCCTCAGGCTATTCGAGGACGCAGCAAGGCTCGGCTCCATTGCGCCATTGGCCGAGGAAAAAGTGTTTCTTGCCGAATTGCTCGACAACAAGCGGATCAGCGAATTCCTCTCAGCATCGTCCCCAGCCCGGCAGGTGATCCGAAAGTTGCGCGATAGCGGTCATCTCGCCCGCGCGTCCGGTGTGCGCAGTGAACTGTCACGGCGTGAGAACAAGATACTGGTGATGATATCAGAAGGCGCAGCCAACAAGGCGATCGCCGCCATGCTCGGTGTCAGCGAGGCGACGGTGAAGTTTCACCTCGGCAATGTCTACCGAAAGCTCAACTGCAGGACGCGCCAGGAGGCGATCAGCACGGCACGCGCAGCGGGCATCGTCGGTTGATCCGCCACCAATGGAGAGACGCAGGTCCAGTTCTCTCTAAACTCTCTTTCAAAACCTATACCATTTACGCAAAAACCTAGACCTTCATGACGTTGTCATGACGAAAAACCGCGTGCAATCTCCCCGGGACTTGAAGGGCTATGGTCCCGCAAGCGACCAAGCACGACGGCCCGTCCAGGGTCGCACTGGGAACCCAACCAATCGGGAGACAAGATGAGCAAGCTCAGGATTCTCGCAGCCACCGCCCTGGCCACGACGATGATAGCCGGCACCGCAGGTTTCAGCGCAGCACGGGCCGAAACGGTTGTGACGATGAACACGGTGCAGATTTTCGGCACCATCGATCCGGCAAAGATCTCCGACTACACCGACTACATGGCGGCAGTGAACCTCTATGACGGCCTGATCACGGTCGACTCAAAGGGCAACCTGCTGCCTGAACTGGCCGAGAGCTGGACGGTCTCGTCCGACGCTAAAGAGGTGACCTTCAAGCTGCGCGCGGACGCCCATTTCAGCGACGGCTCACCTGTGACGGCCGCCGACGTCGTCTATTCCGTCGATCGTACGCTGCGGATCAACCAGGGGCCGGCGACCCTTTTCGAGGGCATTCTGAAACCGGGTTCGGTCGTTGCGGTCGATGACAAGACGGTCAAGTTCACGCTGGAAAAGACGTTCTCGCCGTTCCTGACCACGGTGCCGGCCATCTTCATCGTCAATTCGAAGATTGCCAAGGCCAACGAGGGTAGTGACGACGGCCAGACCTATTTTGCATCGCATGTCGCCGGTGCCGGTGCCTATACGCTGAAGGACTGGGATCGCGGCGCGAAGATGACGATCGTTCGCGACAAGAACTACTACAAGGGCTTTGGTGAAGGGCCGATCGACGAAGTGCGCTGGATCATCACCAATGACGAAGCTACGGTGCGCTCGCTTGCCGCGTCCGGCGAACTGACCATGTCGAGCCAGTTCCAGTCGCCCGAGACCTACAAGGCGCTCGAAGGCATGGGCCGCTTCAACGTCGTGACCCAGCCGACCACCACGGCCTTCTACCTCAAGCTGAATACCAAGGCTCCGCCGACCGACGACGTCCACATCCGCCGCGCGATTGCGCTCGCGACCGACTACAAGACGATCCGTGAAGTGGTCTTTCCCGGTGGCGAGATGAATGGTCCGCTTCCGTCGGGCTTTGCGGATTTCTATGCCTCGGATCTGCCGGAACAGAAGTATGACCTGGAGGCAGCGAAGGCGGAGATCGCGCAGTCGAAATATGCCGGCCAGGAAATTCCGATCACACTCGGCTATGTCGCCGGAACCAAGTTCGAGGAAGAAATCAGCCTGCTGATGCAGGCCAATCTCGAGCAACTCGGCTTCAAGGTCACCCAGCAGGCCGATCCGTGGAACCGCGTCACGGAAATCGCCTCGAAGGTCGAGACAACACCGGCGGTCAACCAGATCTTCTTTGGCCCGACCTATCCGTCACCGGACTCGATGTTCTACGCACAGTACCACTCCAAGTCGGCCGGCACCTGGATGTCGATGGAGTGGCTGCAGGATCAGACAATCGACAAGCTGATCGACGAAGCCCGCGAGACCGGCGACAGCAAGAAGCAGGCCGAGATCTACAAGGACCTGCAGCACAAGATCGTCGAGATCCAGCCCGACGTGTTCCTGCTGACCCAGAACGTGCAGCATGCGATGGACAAATGCCTGACCGGCTTCAACGCCGTGCCCATGCAGTCCTTCGACTATGACTTCACGCGCTATCACTGGACTTGCAAGTAACAGGAACGACGGATCCCGGCTTCGCATCCATAACCGAAGCCGGGATCGGGCGGGCAACAGCAAGGTAAAGGCCAACAGTTTGCGGCGGCAACGCCAGGCAATGCTATGGCCGATTTCGCAGGCATCCAACAACAAGAGGTCGGTCAGTTGGAGTTCCTTCTCTTCCTCCTTCGGCGCGTGGCATGGTCGCTTCTGGTCCTGGTGGGACTATCGGTGGTGATCTTTGCCATCGCGCGCGGCATGCCCGGCGATCCGGCGCGGCTCGCCCTTGGACCCCGCGCCACGCAGGAGCAGGTGGATCAGCTCTCCCACAGCCTCGGCCTCGATCGGCCGCTCTACGAGCAGTATGGACTGTTCGTCACGGGACTGGCCAAGGGCGACCTGGGCAAATCCCTGCTGACCGAGCGCCCTGTCAACGACGACATCCGCGACACGTTCGCGGCGACCTTCGAACTCGTCCTCTTCACCATCACGATCGCGTTCATTGTCGGCGTGCCGCTTGGCGTCGTCGCGGCTCGGTGGAAGGACAAGTGGCCGGACAATCTGGTGCGGATAGTCGCCATTGTGTCCGCCGTGATGCCGAGCTTCTTCCTGGCGTTGCTGCTGCAGATCCTTGCCGGCTACGTGCTGCATATCCTGCCAACCACCGGTCGCCTGCCGCCGAACATGGTGTTTTCACCTGACATAACCGGCCTGATCACCATCGATTCCATCCTCAAGGGACGGTTCGACGTGTTCGGTGAGGCGATCCGTTATCTGCTCCTGCCGTCAATTGCGCTCGCGGCGGCGACAATGGGCCAGATCGCCCGCATCACCCGCGCGTCAATGATCGACGTATCGAGCCAGGATTACATCGAGGCAGCCCGTGCCTTTGGCGTGCCCGAACGGATCCGGGTCTTCAAATACATGCTGCGGCCGAGTTTCGTGCCACCCATGACGATCATGGGCCTGGAATTCGCCTCCATGATCGGCAACGCCTTTGTCGTCGAGCTGGTCTTCTCCTGGCCTGGCATGGCTGCCTATGGCGTCAGGACGATCATCCAGAAAGACCTGAATGCCGTCATGGGCGTGGTCATCGTCTCCGGCGTATTCTTCGTCGTCGTCAATCTCATCATCGACGTTCTGGTCGGCTTCGTCGATCCCCGCGTCCGCATCCGGGGGCATCGCTGATGGCCAAGCTTGAGACCTTTGTCGCCGAGCCGGCGCGCCTGTCGAATGCCTACCAGAACTGGTACCGCTTCTCGCGCAATCCCACGGCCGTAATCGGCGCAGCGATCGTCATCGTCTCGATCCTCGCGGCCATTTTCGCGCCCTACATCACGCCTCATCCCGAGCATGTCGGCGCGGTCGTCAATTTCAGGGCCCGGCACCTGCCGCCATCGACGGAATACTGGTTTGGGACCGACAACGTGGGGCGCGACATCTTTACCCGCGTGATCTTCGGAATGCGCATATCCCTGCTTCTGGCGCTCGTCGTGCTGGGCACCGCCGTTCCCTTCGGCACGATCATGGGCCTTCTGGCCGGCTACTTCGGCGGCTGGGTCGAAACCGTGATCATGCGTCTCACCGACATCGCGCTTGCCATTCCGCCACTGGTCATGGCGCTCGCAGTCGCGGCCGTGCTCTCGCCGGACCTCATCAATTCCATGCTGGCGATCGCAGCCCTCTGGTGGACCTGGCATACACGCCTGATCTATTCCATCACACGCCAGCTCCGGACGCACGAATTCGTTGAAGCAGCAGAAACACTCGGAGCATCGAAGTTCCACATCCTGTTCCGGGAAATCCTACCCAACTGTGTCTCGGCACTCGCCGTGAAGACATCACTCGATTGCGGCTTTGTCATTCTCGTCGGCGCCTCGCTTTCGTTCCTCGGCCTCGGCATCCAGCCGCCAACGCCCGATCTCGGCACGATGGTTTCGCAAGGATCCGCCTTCCTGCCCGACTACTGGTGGGAATCGATCATGCCCGGCTGCGCGATCCTGTTCATCGCCTTGGGCTTCAACCTGCTGGGCGACGGTCTGCGCGATCTTTTCGATGTTCAGGAGATCAAGTGATGGATGCGCTTCTTTCCGTTCGCGATCTCTCGGTCGAATTCTCGACCTATGGCCGCACCAACAAGGTGCTCCACAAAGTCTCTCTCGACGTGCCTGCCCGTTCGCAGGTGGCGCTGGTCGGCGAAAGCGGCTCGGGCAAAACCGTGACGATGAAGGCGATCATGGGTTTGCTGCGTGAGCCACCCGCGCGGATCACCGGCGGCCGCATCCTCTATGACGGCGCAGATCTTTTGACGATGCCGGCGGCCGAACGGTTGAAGCTGCGCGGCACGGCGATGTCGATGGTCTTCCAGGACCCGATGAGTTCGCTCAATCCTGTTTTCACCATTGCCGACCAGATGGGGACGATTCTGAAATATGCCGACAGGCGCCTCGGGCGCAGCCGTTCCGGCCGCGAGCGGATGGCGCGGGTGCACGAAGTGCTGACGCAGGTGCGCATGCGCGATCCGGAACGCATTTCGGCATCCTATCCGATCCAGCTTTCCGGCGGCATGCGCCAGCGCATCCTGATCGCCATGGCGCTGCTCAGCGAACCGAAACTCCTGATCGCCGATGAACCGGGCACGGCGCTCGACGTCACGACGCAGGCACAGATTCTAAAGCTTCTCAAGGATCTCGTGGAGGAGCGGGGGCTGGCGCTGCTGATGATCACCCACAACCTCGGCGTCGTCCGTGAGACCTCGCAACACGTCTATGTCATGAACAAGGGGGTCGTGGTCGAGCAGGGACCAACGAGCGCCATCTTCGACGCGCCGAGGGACGAATACACGCGCGGCCTGATCGCCGCGGTGCCGCGCCTGACCGGCGGAACCTCGTTCGGCGCACGGGAGCTTGGCGCATGACCCCGATGCTCGAAGTCCGCAACCTCTCCAAGTTCTTCCCGGTACGCAACGCGTTTGGCCGCCAGGTCAGCGAGGTCCGCGCTGTCGACGACGTTTCCTTCTTCGTTCCACGCGGCTCGGTCTATGGCCTTGCCGGTGAAAGCGGCTCGGGCAAATCGACGATCGCCCGCATGATCATGGGCCTCGCGCAGCCGACATCGGGCCAGATCCTGATCGACGGCGAACCTGTGCAAGCCGGCCATGGCGTGAGAACGCACGGCAAGAAAGTGCAGATGGTTTTCCAGAACCCGGGTTCGTCGCTCAATCCGCGTCGGACTGTCGGCCAGTCGATTGCCGTGCCGCTTGACGCGCACGGGCACCCGTCGTCCGATCGCCGCCGGCGTATCGGCGAGTTGCTCGAGATGGTCCAGCTTCCCGCCAATTTTGCCGAGCGTTTTCCGCACGAGCTTTCCGGCGGCCAGAAGCAGCGCGTGGCGATTGCGCGTGCGCTCGCCGTCGTGCCTCGGCTTGTGGTTCTGGACGAGCCGACCTCGGCGCTCGACGTCTCGGTTCAGGCGAGGGTGATCGACCTTCTTGTCGACCTCGGTCGACAGCTCGATCTGACCTTCCTCTTCATTTCACACGATCTCAGCCTGATGCGCAATTTCGCCAGCGAGGTCGGCGTCCTTTATCGCGGCAAGCTCGTCGAGACCGGCTCCACGGCCGATGTCTTCGGCAACCCGCAACATGTCTACACGCAGTTGCTTCTGTCCTCGGTGCCCGTGATCTCGGCCGAGGAGGAGGCGATGCGCCCCAAGATTCCGCTGATCGATGGTGAGATTCCAACGGCCGAGAAGCTCATCGAATTGCGGTCTGGTGGCCACCAGGCAGCAGGTCAGACGTCGAATACCAAACAAGGTTTCAATGAGGAACAACCAAGATGATTAGAATTGGGATCGATGTCGGCGGCACCAATACCGACGCCGTCATCATGGACGGCACGCAGGTGGTGGCCGGCGTGAAGTCCGCAACGACGGCCGATGTCATGAGCGGCGTGGTCAATGCGCTGAGGGACGTGCTGGCGGCATCGGGCATGGCGGCCAGCGCTGTCGACGTCGTGATGATCGGCACCACGCATTTCACCAACGCCGTCGTCCAGCGTCGCGACCTCGCGCAGACCGCGGCCGTGCGTCTCGGCCTGCCCGCGACCTCGTCGCTGCCGCCGATGGTCGACTGGCCCGAGGATCTCAAGACCGCGATCGGCAACCATGCCTATCTCGCCCATGGTGGCAACGAATTCGACGGCCGCGTGATCTCGCCGCTCAACGAGGAAGAACTCCTCGGCATTGCGGCCGACATCAAAGCCAAGGGCATCAATTCGATCGCGATCACCTCGGTCTTCTCGCCGGTTTCCAACGAATTCGAGAAGCGGGCCGGCGAGATCTTCGCCAGTGCGATGCCCGATGCTCATATCACGCTCTCCAGCGAAATCGGCCGCATCGGCCTGCTGGAGCGCGAAAACGCCGCGATCATGAATGCCTGCCTGCGTGATCTTTCTGCACACGTCATCGACGCGTTCCGCAATGCCATTACCGAAGCCGGCATCAAGGGCCGCTTCTTCCTGACGCAGAACGACGGCACGCTCATGGATGCCGCCTTCGCCGAAAAGTTCCCGGTCCTCACTTTTGCATCAGGCCCGACGAATTCCATGCGCGGCGCCGCCTTCCTGTCGGGCGTCCACGACGCGATCGTCGTCGATATCGGGGGCACGACCTCGGATGTGGGCTCGCTGCAGAAGGGCTTCCCGCGCCAGGCAACCGTCGCCGTGGAAGTCGGTGGCGTTCGCACCAACTTCCGCATGCCCGACGTCTTCTCGATCGGCCTTGGCGGCGGTTCGCTGGTGGTCGAAGACGCAGCGGGCCTGAAGATCGGCCCCACCTCGGTCGGCTACCGGATCAAGACGGAAGCCCTGATTTTCGGCGGCGACACGCTGACGACGACGGATATCGCCGTTGCCGCCGGCCATGCCGACCTTGGCGACAAGAGCAAGGTCTCGGGCCTTTCCGGGCAGTTGCTGGAACGCGCACAAAGCAGGATGATCGAAATGCTTGAGGATTGCGTAGAGCGTTCCCGACTGTCGCCGGAACCCTTGCCGGTCATCGTCGTGGGCGGCGGTTCCATTCTGGTCAACGGCCGGATCGGTGGGCTGGACATCATCAAGCCGAGCCACTTCGGCGTCGCAAATGCCGTTGGGGCGGCGATTGCCCAGGTCTCCGGCGAAATCGATCGCGTCTACGCACTGGCCGAAATCGGCCGTGAGCAGGCGCTCAGCGATGCCAAGGCGCGCGCCGTCGATGCTGCCGTCGCCGCGGGTGCCGCGCGCGACAGTGTCGAGATCGTCGATGTGGAGGATGTGCCGCTCGCCTATCTTCCGGGCAACGCAACGCGCGTACGCGTCAAGGCTGTGGGTGAACTCCATGTCTGATTTCAAGCGACTCGAAGAAGCCGACCTGATGCCGCTTGCCCTGGGGGCAGCACTGCTGGGAACCGGCGGTGGCGGCAATCCCTATGTCGGAATGCTGCGGACGCGGGAACTGCTGCGCAAGGGCGCCAAGATCGAGATCATGCCGCTCGAAGCCTTGCCCGATGATGCCTGGGTTGCGGAATGTGGCGGCATCGGTGCGCCTGTCGTGGGCGTCGAGAAGATCGAGGAGGGCGGCGAGTGCCACCGTGCCGTAATGGCCGTCGAGGAAACTATGGGCATCAAGTGCTCAGCGGTGATCTCGGCTGAAATCGGTGGCGCCAATTCGATGGAGCCGATCATCGTCGCCGGCCTAGCCGGCATCCCGGTGGTGGACGGCGACGGCATGGGCCGTGCGTTCCCCGAAGTGCAGATGACCACGTTCTTCATCTACGGGGCCGAACCATCGCCGGCAGCGATTGCCGACGAGAAGGGCAATGTCGTCGTCTTCCGGCATGTCATCGACATGTTCTGGCTGGAAAAATTTGCCCGTGACGTCTCCGTCGACATGGGGGCAGGGGCCGGCTTTGCAACGGCACCGATGCGCGGCGACTTTGTTCGCAGGACCGCAGTTCCCGGAACGGTTACGCAGGCGATCAATATCGGCAACACGGTGTTGCGCGCACGCGCAAAGCATCAGAACGTCGTCGAGAAGATCGTTGAAGAGACCGGCGCCAAGCTGTTCTTCACGGGCAAGATCTCCGACATCGAACGATCGCTGTCCGGCGGTTTTTCGCGCGGCAAGGCGAAGATTTCGGGGATAGGCGAATGGGCTGGTTCGGAGGCTGAAATCGCCATCCAGAACGAGAACCTCGTGTTGTGGGTAGATGGCGTTCCCGTCATCATGGTTCCGGACCTGATCATGAACCTCGAACTGGAAACGGGAGAACCGATTACCACCGAGATGCTGCGCTATGGGCAGCGTGTCGCGGTCATCGGGTTGCCGGTCCACGATCTCATGAAGACGCCAAGAGCGCTTGAAATTGTTGGTCCCAAGGCCTTCGGCTATCCGGACCTCACCTTCAAACCGCTCTGACAGGGGAGAGAGCTATGAAGATCCTGCGCACAGTCTACGCAGAGGACTTGGAAGACATCGCCATCGGCGGCGCCATTCTCGGCACCGGTGGCGGCGGCGACCCCTATGTCGGCAAGCTGATGGCACAACAGGCGATCCGTCAGCATGGACCGGTCAAGATCGTCGATGTCGAAGAACTACCGGACGACGCGCTCGTCGTTCCCGTCTGCATGATGGGCGCACCGACGGTCATGACCGAAAAGCTGCCCCAGGGCGAAGAACTCATCAATGCGTTCCGCCAGCTTGAGCAGTTGATGGGCCGGAAGATCGACGCGGTCCTGTGCGGCGAGGCCGGTGGCGTCAATTCCACGACGCCATTCGTCGTGGCGGCGATGACCGGTCTGCCGCTGGTCGATGGAGATGGCATGGGCCGCGCCTACCCGGAACTCCAGATGGTGACCTTCACTATGCACGGCGTTTCGGCCACACCCATGGTGCTTTGCGACGACAAGGGCAACTCGATCGTGCTCGAGACCGTCAGCAACGCCTGGACCGAGCGGCTCGCCCGCGCGGCGACGGTCGAAATGGGCGGGTCGGCGCTGCTGGCCTTTTATCCGATGAGCGGAGCGGTCGCGAAGAAGGCGGTTGTGCGCGGCACGCTCACCCTTTGTGCCAATCTTGGCCTGACACTTCGCCAGGCACGCGCGCAGCATGCCGACCCGGTCGATGCCATCGTCGAAATGCTGGGCGCGAAAGTGATTTTCCATGGCCGCGTGCGCGACATCGATCGTCGAACGGTAGGGGGCTTCGCGCGTGGATCGGCTCGGTTCGACGGCGTGGAGGATTGGCGTGGCCACAGCTTCAAGCTCGACTTCCAGAACGAGTTTCTGATGGCCGAGCGCGATGGCGAGATCCTGGTGACAACACCTGAGCTCATCACGCTTCTCGAGGCAGACAGCGGCAATCCTGTCACGGCCGATGCCTTGAAATACGGGCTGAGACTGGTAGCGCTGGCCTTCCCATGCAACGAGCAGTGGCGTACGCCCGAAGGTATCGCGCTCGTCGGGCCACGCTACTTCGGCTACGACATCGACTACAAGCCGTTCGATTTCGCCTGAGGCGCCGCGGCCGGTACCCCTTTTCAAACGATGGGCAGGCCAGTTCACGCTAGCGCGAACTGGCCTGTTCTGCGTCATATGCTGAGGAGTTCCTCGGTGGTGCTGCCGGTATAGTCATCGGCATAGCTGAATGGCGAAGCCAATGCCTTTTGAATGGCAGAGGTGAACTGCTCTTCCGTCAGCGATCCGCTGCTCTCGGTGTCGAGGCTTTCGAACAGGTCGGACGCCTGCGGCTCACTCATGTCATCAGGCCGCGCAGCAACGAACTCAGCTTCGCTGACCGTACCGTCGCCATCGGTGTCAAGCGCCGAAAACGCTTCCGACAGGTCATCGTCGCTTGGCATCGGCGGCGGCGGAGGCGGCTGTGAAGGGCGCTGCATGAGCTCGGCCAAAGCGTCGGTCGACAGCGATCCGGTGCCTTCCGTGTCAAAACTCGAAAACAGGGCGGACGCCTGGTCTTCGCTGACATCAGACGGCCGCGCCGCGACGAATTCCGCCGCGGTGATGCTGCCGTCACCGTCAGTATCCATCGAGGAGATCATGTCCTGCTGAGGATTGCTCTCTGAATTGCTGCTGTCGGTCGATCCACCGCTCTGCAGGTTGAGAATGAGCGACATCAGCTGCGAAATCAGTGTCGCGGCGGCATTGGAATAATCGGTATCGCTGTCATCGGTGCTCGAGGATGTCGAACTGCTGCAACCGGTATTCGACGACAACAGCGACGAGACGGAACCGGAACTGTCCGTCGAACTCGTGGACGTCGTCAGGTACTGGCGGTAACTGCTACTTGATACGGATGAGATGCTTGTCACGGGGGGCGCTCCGGCAAAGGCGTGAGAAGGACATGCGTCGAATGGTTCGCCGACGCGACAACAGCACCAATTCATCGGTGAACGCTTAAGTATTTATGAGAACCATCAGTACTGTAATTAATTGCGGCCCAAGCTTGTGCGAACATTGCGAGGCGTTGGGCTATCAATTGCCCCAATCCAATGCGCAGTTCACAAGGCTATGCGACGTCGCTGACGCCATGAGCACGAACCCGGTGCCACGGGCGAAAAGCCCCTTCACTGCTTGATTCTTGAGCCATGCCGAACCACGGCCTGGCGCTGATTGAGAGTTGGCCTAACCACAATTAATTTTACGCGCAAATATTTTAAAATTGACGCGCGCAAAGTTTGATGATGAATAGGCGACGTCGGTTGGCGAGGAGGCCGCCAATGTCGACGGTCTGCCAACTGGCCTCATTCAAAGTTCCGGGAGGAAATCTTGCTCATTTCTCGTTTCGCAAAGTCGCTTTTGGTATCCGCCGCATTCGTGATTGCTGCCGCCGGCGCCCATGCCGAAGGTATTGGAGCGTCCCTGTTGACGCAGCAGCATCCGTTCTACAACGAACTCGCCAAGGCGATGACGGCAGAAGCGAAAGCCAAGAACGTTCCGCTCGAAATCTCGATCGCCAATCAGGATCTCAACAAGCAGCTCGCCGACATCGAAGACTTCATCGTCAAGGGCGTCGATGTCATCGTCATGTCTCCCGTTGACAGCAAGGGCGCGCTCGCTGCCGTCATGCGCGCACAGGCCGCTGGGATCAAGGTCATCACGGTCGACGTTCCGGTCGAGGGCGCTCAGGTTGCTTCCTACATCGGCACCGACAACTATGCAGGTGGCGTGAAGGCTGGCGAACTGATGGCCGAGCAGCTCGGCAACAAGGGCAACGTCGCGATCATCGACTACCCGTTGGTCCAGTCCGTCGTCAACCGCGTCAACGGCTTCAAGGAAGCCATTGCCAAGCACCCCGACATGAAGATCGTGTCGATCCAGACCGGCATCACGCGCGCTGAAGCGCTTGCCGTCGCACAGAACATGCTGCAGGCAAATCCCGACATCAACGGCATCTTCGGCTTCGGCGACGACGCAGCGCTTGCCGCCGCTGTCGCAGTCAAGTCCGCCAACCTGTCGGGCAAGGTAAAGGTCATCGGCTTCGATGGCATGCCTGAAGCGCTCGGCGCCGTGGACAAGGATCCCGACATGGTCGGCGTCATCCAGCAGTTCCCCGATCAGATGGGCAAGCTGGCTGTCGACACCGCGATCAAGGTCTCGGCTGGCGAGACGGTTCCTGCCGAGCAGCCGATTGTCCCAGGTGTCTACACCAAGAAGTAAGTCTGTCGTTTAAACGCCCTCCCAAGGCGCCTCGCTCAAGGGCGAGGACTGCTTGCCCCGGCGGCTTGCTCACACGAGCCAGGCCGCCGGGAAGCAGGTGAAAGGTGATGACATGGATAATACCGGCGATGCCGCCATTCTTGAGATCAAGAATGTAACGAAAGTCTTCGGCGCGGTGACTGCGCTGAAAAACATGCAGCTGACGGTTCGGCCCGGGCGCGTTCATACGATCCTCGGCGAAAACGGCGCCGGCAAGTCGACCCTGATGAAGATACTTGCAGGTGTCTACCAGCCGACCACGGGCGACATCAGGCTTGATGGCAAGCCCTACGCGCCGGCCAACCCCCAGGACGCCGCAAAAGCCGGTCTCACGATCGTGTTCCAGGAACTCAGCCTGTGCAACAACCTGACGGTTGCCGAGAATATCCTGGCGACCCGCGAGCCTTCCAAGGCTGGCTTCATCAACGACAAGGCACTGGCACGCAGAGCAGCAGCGATCGTTGCGGACCTCAAGTTGCCCGTCTCGGTCGACGACAAGGTGGGGGATCTCTCGATTGCCCAAAGACAGCTTGTAGAAATCGCCAAGGGTCTCAGCGTCGATGCCAAGGTCGTCATCCTCGACGAGCCCACGTCATCCTTGAGCGACAGCGAAGCCGAGATCCTGTTCGACATCATCGCGCGGCTGAAAGCGCGCGGCGTGGCGATCATCTACATCTCGCACCGCATGGAAGAAATCATGCGGCTCAGCGATGACATCACCGTCGTTCGCGATGGCAGCTACATCACGACGCGTGAAAAGAAGGACGCGACCATCGAGGCGCTGATTGCGATGATGGTCGGTCGCGACATGAACGAGATCTACCCGCCTCGCGACGTGCCCGCGCCGGAGCAGACCGCGCCGGCCGTTCTTGCGGTCAAGAACCTGTCGCGCGCGGAAGAATTCGAAAACATCTCGTTCGACGTGCGAGCCGGGGAAATCGTCGGCTTCTTCGGCCTGATCGGGTCCGGCCGCTCCGAGGTCATGAACGCTCTCTTCGGAATGAAACAGATCTCCGGCGGATCCATCGCCATCGACGGCGTTGAGATCGACATTGGCTCGCCCGTCGAGGCGATCAATCGCGGCATCGGCTTCGTCACCGAAAATCGCAAGGAAGAGGGGCTGGTCCTCAGCCACAGCGTCGAAGCCAATATTTCGATGGTGGCGCTGAAGCACTATGCGAACCCGCTTGGCTTCCTCAAGCGGAGAAGCGAACGCAACGCGGCTCTGGACGAGGTGAAGCGCCTGGCGATCAAGACGGCTTCGCTTGATACCGCCGCAGGATCCCTTTCGGGCGGCAATCAGCAGAAGATCGTGCTGGCCAAGTGGCTGCTCACGAAACCCAAGATTCTGATCCTCGACGAACCGACGCGCGGCGTCGATGTCGGGGCCAAATTCGAGATCTACAAAATCATTCGCCAGTTGGCGGCGCAGGGCACCGCGATCGTGCTCATTTCCTCCGAACTTCCTGAGATCATCGGCATGAGCGACCGCGTCGTCGTCATGAGCGAGGGTCGCACGACGGCGACAATGTCGCGCGACCAGATTTCTCCGGAGACCATCATGAGCTTTGCGACGGGAGTTGTATCATGAGCGAGAAGACTGCAGCCAACGCTGCCTTTGTGAAAGTGATGAAGCAGTATGGCGGCATATTCCTGTCGCTGATTGTCCTGTGCATCATCTTCTCCGTCATGAACCCGAGGTTCATGTCGGTTGCCAATTTCCTCAACGTGCTCCAGCAGGTGGCTGTCATCGCCATTGCCGCTTTCGGCATGACCTGGGTAATCCTGCTTGGCGAAATCGACCTGTCGATCGGCTCGATCATCGCGCTCGCCGGCATGGTCGCAGCGCAATGTTTCGCCTTCGGGCTAGGCTTCCTGCCGACGTTCGTGCTCACCCTCATCGCCGGCGCCGTTCTCGGTCTGGCCAATGGCGTGCTGACCGCAAAGTTCCTGCTGCCCTCATTTATCGTCACGGTGGCGACGATGGGCATCTATCGTGGTCTCGTCAGCCTGCCGACCAACGGTGCGCCTGCGATGATCACCGATGCAACGTGGACGGCAATCGGCACGCAGAGCTTTGTCGGCATCCCGATCGTGATCTGGTTCGTGGCCATCTTGTTTGTCTTCAACCACGTGCTGCTGAGCAAGACGACCTTCGGTCGCCGTGCCTACCTCACCGGTGGCAACCGCGAGGCCGCGCTCTACTCCGGTATCAAGGTCGATCGCCTGAAGATCATCATCTTCATGATTTCCGGCGTCATGGCTGCCATCAGCGGCATCCTCCTGTCGTCGCGCCTGTTCTCAGCGCAGACCAATGCCGGCATGAGCTACGAACTGGACGCGATCGCCGCGGCGGTCCTCGGCGGCACAAGCCTTTCGGGTGGCGTCGGCACGATGATCGGCACGCTGATCGGCGCATTGATCATTGGTGTGCTCAACAACGGCATGAACATGCTGTCGGTACCGTATTTCTACCAGCTCATCGTCAAGGGCGTGGTCATCCTCATTGCCGTCGGGCTCGACGTCCGCGCCAAGCGGGCCAAGCAGTAATTTCAATCCAAGCGGTATTTCCATGTCGAAAATCCTGACCATCGGCGAGATCCTCGTCGAGATCATCGCCACGAACCGCGGCAACGGCTTTCGCGAAGCCGTTCCGCTGATCGGTCCCTTTCCGTCTGGCGCGCCGGCGATCTTCATCGATCAGGTCGGCAAGCTTGAACAGGACTGTGCCATCATCTCGCGCGTCGGCGACGATGATTTCGGCTGGGTGAATATCGACCGCCTGACCACCGATGGCGTCGATGTCTCCGGCATCGACGTTGTGCCGCAGGGCACAACCGGCAGCGCCTTCGTGCGATATCGCGAAGACGGAAGCCGCGCCTTCGTCTTCAATATCCGTCACAGCGCCTGTGGGGTGATCGATCTCTCGGACAAGATGCTCGCACTCATCGACAGCTGCACGCACATGCACGTCATGGGGACGGCGCTTTATGCCCCAAGTGTTGTCGCAAGCATCCTGACGGCCGTTGAACGCATCAAGGGTGCCGGCGGCACCGTGTCCTTCGATCCGAACCTGCGGCCGGAGATCCTCGACAGCCCCGGCATGCGCGAGGCCCTGCAGACCGTTCTGTCGAAGACGGACCTTTTCATGCCGAGCGGCGAGGAGCTGTTCCTGTTTGCTGAGGCAAAGACCGAGGCGGATGCCGTTGCCGAACTCCTTGCCAAGGGGATCAAGGCGATCGTCGTCAAGCGCGGCGCCAAGGGTGCCACCTACTTCGACAGCAAGACGACATTGAGCCTTGATGGCTTCGAGGTCGAAGAGGTCGATCCGACAGGAGCAGGAGACTGCTTCGGCGCGACCTTCGTCACCTTCTGGCTGCGCGGCGCGAGCCCGGCCGATGCGCTTCTCTACGCCAACGCCTCGGGCGCCCGTGCCGTCACCAGGGCCGGGCCGATGGAAGGCGCGTCCACCAAGGCGGAACTCGATTCCCTGATCAAACTGCAAGGTAAGGCCTGACATGCAACAGAGCTATCTCTCGGACATCGCATCGTGGCGCCAGCGCGCCGGCTCAAAGGGAATTCCGTCGATCTGCTCGGCGCATCCTGTTGTGATCGAAGCGTCGATGTTGCACGCATTGCGCCGCGGCGAATATCTCCTCGTCGAAGCGACTTGCAACCAGGTCAACCAGGACGGTGGCTATACCGGCATGACGCCAGCCGATTTTCGCGCCTTCGTTGAGAAGATCGCGGCCAAGACCGGCTTTCCGCTTGAGAAGCTTATCCTTGGCGGCGACCATCTTGGGCCCAACCCATGGAAGAGCCTGCCCGCAAGCGAAGCGATGGAAAAGGCCAAGGTGATGATCAAGGCCTATGCCGAGGCCGGCTTCACAAAACTCCATCTCGACACCAGCATGGGATGCGCCGGTGAGCCCGTCGCCCTTCCGGATGTCTTGACCGCCGAACGCGCCGCCAGCCTGGCTGCTGTTGCCGAAGCCGCGCTTGACGGCTCTGCCGGCATCAAGCCGGTCTACATCGTCGGCACCGAGGTACCGATCCCGGGCGGTGCCATGGAAGAACTCGAGGTTCTCGAAGTCACCAAGCCGGACGCGGCACGCGAAACCATTGCCGTGCATCGCAAGGCATTCGAAGCAGCCGGCGTCGGATCGGCATTCTCGCGCGTCGTCGCGGCGGTCGTCCAGCCGGGTGTCGAATTCGGCAACGAGAACGTCATCGCCTATGAGCCGGAAGCGGCCCGCGCACTCAGCGCGACGCTGTCAGATGTGCCAGGATTGGTATTCGAAGCGCATTCGACCGACTATCAGACGCAGGCAGCGCTGCGCCAGCTCGTGCTCGACGGCTTTGCCATCCTCAAGGTCGGGCCCGGGCTTACCTTTGCCCTTCGCGAAGCACTCTACGGCCTCGATCAGATCGCCGCCTTCCTGTTCCCTGGCAAGCGCAAGGAAACACTCGTTTCGATCATCGAGCGCGTATTGACGCAGGAGCCGGGGAATTGGCAGAAATACTATCACGGCTCCATGGATGAACAGCACCTGCAGCGCCATTTCAGCTACAGCGACCGTATCCGCTACTACTGGCCGCACCCGGAAATCAATGCCGCAGTCAGCGAGCTCCTCGCCATTCTTGAGGGCGTCGAGATCCCCGAAACCTTGATCAGCCAGTACCTGCAGGGCAACTATCCCGCCGTGCGCGACGGCCGGGTGAAGCCACAGGCCCAGGATCTGGCGCTCGCCGCCGTCGACCGCGTCCTCGACGACTACTTCACAGCCTGCCGCGCCTGATCGGACGCGGCTTGCGCCTTGCCAGAAGTTTTGGTTGATAACTCGAATAGTTTAAATCGATTGACACGGGGGTGGACGCGAATTTGTCAGATAAACCCATCAGAACTATGGAAGACTTCTCCGAGTTTGTGGGCTTGTCGCGCCCGACGGTCTCGAAGTACTTCAGCGATCCGGCGTCTGTCCGGCGGAAGACCCGTGACATCATCGAGGCTGCACTCAAGCAGAGTGGGTTTCGACCCAACCTCTTTGCGGTAAACCTCAACCGCAGACGCAGCAACATCATCGGGATCATCATCCCGAATTCGACCGATCCATTCTACATGGCCCTGACCCGGCGCGTGGAGCTGATTGCGAATGCCGCCGGTTTTCTCGCCTTCGTGCTGTCTTCCGACGGCAACGCGGAGATGGAGGCGCGCGCCATCGAGACGCTGAAGTCGATGAACGTCGCCGGTGCCATCATTGCCCCGCTGGGCGTGCAATCCCAGCACAAGACGCTGCTCTCGCTCTCTGCCTCGATCCCGCTCATCTTCGTCGATTCACCCCTGGATGATGTTTCGCCCTTTGTCGGCACCAACAATCGCCAGAGCTTCCAGCTGATCGTCGACTACCTGTGTCGCTCTGGCGAACCGCCCTGCTATCTCGGCATGCCGCCGGTAAACACCAATGCCGTCACGCGCGCCTCGGCTTATGGGGAGGCCATGTCGCAGCTGCGAATGGAGCCCATCGTGCTTCCGATCGGCAAACCAACGGACTGGGACTTCGAGAAGTTCGGCTATGAGGAGACGACCCGCATCCTCCAGGGCGGCGGCTTCCCGACATCGACGGTGTTGTGCGCAAACGATCGCATCGCCTTCGGAGCCATTTCGGCAGCCTATCATGCAGGGATAAAGGTCGGCCGGGCGGCCGGCAGCCAACTTCGGATAGCCGGGCACGACGATCACCCATTGTCGCGCTATGCCTGCCCACCGATCACCACCGTCGCCCAGAGCTACAATGAGATCGGTCGCATCGCCATGCAGCTGCTCTTGCGGAAGCTTGGCGAAGAGGATGACGAAACCAGCGGCTCGGCGCTCGATGAGCAGGTGCTGCTGAACGCAGAGATCATCCTGCGCGAATCGGCATAAGGCCGCTGCCCGCGAAGCGGGCACCGGCACCATTTCAGAAAAGTGAGTTGACGCCGCCGACGCTGCGTTAGCGGAAGGTATAGCCGCCGTCGCAGAAGAGCGTGCTGCCGGTGACATTGGTATTGTCGAGAAGGAACAGCGCGGCGTGCGCCTGTTCTTCCGACGTCGCCGGTCGCCCGACAATGCAAAGCTTCTTCCAGTAGTCATATGCCGGTTCGCGGACGCTATCGGGCCGATTGCGCCAGAGCTCGCTGTCCGTGGTCCCCGGGGAAAGGCAATTGACCCTGATCGGGTTGAGCTCGATCGCCAGACCCCGCGCAAGTCCTTCCAGCGCCGAATTGCAGGCGGCGTAGGCCGGTGCGCCGATCGGCCGAACGGAGGCAGCACCAGACATGAGGACGACCGATGCCTCCGGCAGGAGATGCCGAAGGGCTGCGTGCACCGCCCAGTACTGGCCCCAGAATTTCGCCTTGAACAACCCCTCGCTTGTTTCCAGGTCGCCGTCGGCAAAGCTGCCGGTCGCATAGGACGCGGCCGGGGTAAAAAGACCTGACAGGGCTGGCCCTTCGGAGAAGAAGCGCTGCAGCGATGAACGGTCGGTGATGTCGACGGTGACGCCGGAGGCGTTCGGCCCCAGCGCCGTCAGTGCTTGGCCAAGACGCTCGGGGGAACGTCCGCCAAGGACGACGCGATCGCCTCGATCGACAAGATTGCGGGCGAGGGCAAATCCGATACCGGACGTTCCCCCGATGATGGCATAGGTACGATTGTTGTTCATGCTCTCAACCTAACAAGGCCCAGGCTTCCGCAAAAACACCAAATATTCCTTCAATTGATGACATCATTTCGCTAATAGGAACCATGCGACACCAACCCGGCGATGACATCCGCGTATTCCTGGCCGTCTGCGAGGCGGGAAATTTTGTCTCGGCCTCCACCAGGCTCAGGCTTACCTCATCGGCAGTGGCGAAGGCCATTGCCCGCCTGGAGGACAGATTGGGCACGAGGCTTTTCCAGCGTACGACACGCCGCGTGAGCCTGACGGAGGAAGGTCGGATCTACCGGGATGTCTGCAGCCGCGCGCGCCTTGATATCGAGCAGGCCGAGGCGACGATCTCTGGGCTTGGCCGCGAGCCGGCCGGCAAGCTCCATGTTACGCTTCCGCCATTGTTTGGTGCTGAGGTCGTTGCCCCGGCGCTCTATGAGTTGTGCAGGCAGTACCCTGGCCTGGAGTTGGAAATCTCCACCTCGACAGAGGCGGTCGATCTCCCGGGGGAGGGGGTCGACCTAGCCGTGAGGATCGGCGAACTTCCCGATGTGACCGGCTTGATGGCGCGACGACTTGGCACGCAGGATATCGTCCTATGTGGCTCTTCGACATATTTCGAAAAGCGCAAGCGGCCTGTCGATCCCGGCGATCTGTCGGGTCACGAGATCATCGGCGCGCCGGGGAACGGAAGGCCCGCTCCATGGCAATTCCGACACCCCGATGGCAAGCTGGTAAGCTGGGAGCCGAAGGCAAGACTGCTGCTTGACGGGAGCCTGTTGGCGCTTACCGCGATCCGGGGCGGACACGGGCTTGGCCTCTTGCCACGCTGGCTGGTCCAGGACGATCTCGACACCGGGCTGCTTTTATCTGTCCTTGACGATCACATTGCCGGCCACCGTCCCGTGCATGTGATCTGGACAGCGTCGGCAGTCATGCTCCCGCGCCTGCGCGTGGCCATCGATGCCATTGTGAGGGTTAGCCGGCCTTTGCTGCTGGGCAGCAAGCATGGCTAAGTCAGGAGCACAAGGATGTAACCGCTGTGAAAAAGGCGCCGCGGCCTTCACGGGCCGCGGAGCCTTGATGTGCCCATATTACAGCTGGCTTATTCCGTGACCGTCAGAGCGGCATGCATGCCGGCCTCGTAGTGGCCCTTGATATTGCAGAACAGGAGGTAGGAGCCCGGCTTCAGCTTGGCTTTCAGCTTGCCATCCGCACCAGGCTTCAGGTCCGACACTTCACCGAGGCTTTTCAGCTTATTCTCGTCGATGCGATGCTTCGACTGAACAACCGGGATCGTCTGGTCCGCAGACTTGAGCTTGACCAGCACCATTTCGTGTTCCTCTGTCATAGCATCGTTGTGAACCGAGAAAACAACGTCACCGGCCTTCACGGTCGGCTGGTCCAGCGAGATTGTCATGGGTCCACCGCCTTCGCCGTTTTCCATCACCTTGACCGTAGAGGTCGCAGCAAATGACGGAGAAACAAGAGAAATCAGAGCGAGTGCAGTCAGCGTATTTCGACGAAATGACATACCGTTGATCCTTTAAATGCCAGCCCGATCCGCGATCTAGCGGCTCTTGCTGACGGACAACTGAATGTCATGTATTACGCTCGCCGGCCCGAGAAGCCGAGCGCTGGCGATAAACAGCTGGGCAACGGCGCCCATCCCCGGTTGAACGCGCCCCCTACAAGGGCCGCAGGCAATTGAGACGCTGTGGACATAGATTTCTCGAGCCGCATTACCGAACAGATACGTTTCCTTGGTAAAAAAATGCGTCTTTGGAGTAACATCCAATCAAAGACGCGACGGAATATATCGCGCATAGCGTGAATTAAGTGGATATTTTCTTCTATAGCCCTGATTAAAGATTCGGGAGGGGGCAATGCTGAAGGCGGATCTTTGCGATCCGACGAGGCGTCATTTCATCGCAATGCGATCGTTGCGCAGCAAGCGCATATCCCGCGCCGACATTTTAGATACCGATAGTCAATTTTTGACACAAAAGTGATAGATATTAAGATGTTGCCAAGAGTAGCTCGTGCCGCATTCACGTTCCTTGCCATCATGAGCGCCATGTTGGCGGCGCCCTTCCGGTCAGTTCGAGCAAGGTTCCCGCGCACTGGGTATGGTGCTCATTTGGGGCGACTAGCCCGACAAACGGCATCGCTCTGCAGCGGAGCAATTGCGCGGATTCGCCGGACCGTCGCGGTATTTTTATTAACTTCATTGCTGACGCCAGGCCTGGCATTGGCGTCTTCCGGTTGTGACGCCGTCAACAGTCTTTGGTCGTCGGGAGTCACGTACGCGAACCAGCTCGAGTTCTGGCAGAACATGGATTTCGCGCCAGGCGACGTAATCAATTACAGCGTGCAAACTACGGGGAGCACAAATGATTACAACTCGAATAAGTACATGGGCGGTGGATTCGCCATCTACAAAGACAGCGAACACACCATAATCTATGAGGAATATGCCGGGGCGGGTCGTGAAATCTCTCTATCGCAATCCTATACTGTTCCGGAACCGGCAGGAAACTACTACAATATTTACCCGTGGTCCGGATCTAGCGGCGCCACGGTCACCTTGACGGCCACATGCGCCGCCGCTCCTGGACCAATCTTGAGCGGAATTACACCAGCTACTGGCAATGAGGCCGGCGGCACGTCGGTAACCATAACCGGCACTCACCTTTCTGGCGCGACAGCAGTCACTTTCGGCGGAACCGCGGCCACAAGCTACACAGTTGACAGCGCCACACAGATCACCGCAACGACACCCGCCCACGCGGCCGGTTCCGTGGACATTGTCGTCGCCACGCCAGCTGGCAGCGGGACACTGACGAGTGGGTTCACCTACCTCGGGCCGCCCATCGCCTCGAACGTGACCGCGACGGTCCCGGCGAACGCGGCCACGCCGATCACGCTAAACCTCTCGGGCGGCACGGCGATCTCTGTCGCTGTGGCGTCGGCCGCAAGCCACGGCACCGCAACTGCATCGGGAACCACGATCACATATACCCCGGCGCCCGGCTACTCCGGCCCGGACAGCTTCAGCTACACAGCGACCAATGAGTTCGGCACGTCTACCGCCGCCACGGTCACCATTACAGTCATTCCTGCAACTCCGACAGTGAGCAGCATCTCTCCGGCCTCCGGCACCACGGCGGGAAACACGTCGGTTACGATCACCGGCACCAGCTTATCGGGCGCCACCGCCGTGACCTTCGGCGGAACCGCAGCAACCAGCTACACGGTCAACAGCCCTACGCTGATCACGGCAACGACGCCCGCCCACGCAGCTGGTGCTGTCGATGTCGCCGTCACCACCCCGGGTGGCAGTGCGATACTTAGCAACGGCTACACCTTTAGCGCTCCAACAGTGCCCGGCGCACCGACGATCGGCACGGCTACGGCGGGCGATGAACAGGCCTCCGTTACCTTCACGGCGCCGGCAACCAACGGCGGTTCGGCGATCACCGGGTACACGGTCACGTCCAACCCGGACGGCATCACGGGCTACGGCGTGGCAAGCCCGATCACCGTGGCGGGGCTAGCAAACGGCACCAGCTATAGTTTTACCGTGACAGCCAGCAACAGCACCGGCATGGGCGCAGCGTCGGCGGCATCGAACTCGGTCACGCCGTCCAATCTGGCCGCGCCCTTGGCGGGCAACGTCAACGCCACGGTAGCAGCCAATTCGACTGCCAACCCTATCACCCTCAATCTTTCGGGCGGCGCTGCCACATCCATTGCCGTTGCATCAGGGCCATCGCACGGCACGACGAGCGTGTCTGGAACCACGATCGCCTATACGCCGACGACCGGCTACTCCGGTTCGGACAGCTTCACCTACCATGCAACGAATGCCACCGGCACATCCGCACCAGCGACGGTGACGATTACAGTCTCCGCCCCCGCTATAACCTTGTCGCCTGCGGGCGGAGCGCTGACCGAGGCGATGGCCGGTGAAGACTATAGCCAGCCGATCACGACGACAGGCGGCGTAGCGCCGGTGATCTACAGCCTTGCATCCGGAGCCTTGCCGGACGGCCTGACGCTGAACATCTCCACCGGAACGCTCACAGGACCGCTGGCAGCCGGCAGCGAAGGAGATTACTCCTTCACCATCCAGGCAAGGGACAATACCGGCGCCATCGCGGTCGCGAGCTACACTCTGAAGGTTAAGCCCAACGAGGTCACCGCCCCAGACAAAGTCGTGAACGTCCCAGCCGGATCAACGCCCCCTGATGTCTATCTCAACCGCGGTGCGACGGGCGGCCCGTTCGTCTCCGCAAATGTGAATTCGGTGGAACCTGCCAATGCAGGCACCACGGCCATTGTTCGCGGCGTTGTTGCCCAGGCCGGGCCGGTTACGCCGGTCGGCTGGTATCTGCAGTTCACGCCCAACCCCGCCTATTCCGGACAAGTCCGCGTTCGCTATACCCTAACCAATGCCTCCGGCGCTTCCAGTTCAGGATTTGTGACCTACAATCTCAGCTATGATCCGGCCGAGGTCGCGTCGCAGATCGACCAGCTCGTGCATGACTTCGTGCGGGCGCGCCAGAACATGATCTCTTCGTCAATCAAGGTTCCCGGCCTGCTGGAACGCCGACAGATGGAACAGGCAACGGATCCCGTCAGCGCCCGCATGATGCCCTCCGAGAACGGCTTGACCGTCGGCTTCTCGACCAGCTTCGCGCAGCTGAGGGCGACCGGCGGCGATCCGGATGCGGCTGAGGCTCCGTTCAATATCTGGATCGACGGTGCGTTTCTCGCACACAGCGGCGGGGAGGGGAGCGATAGCAAATGGGGCAGCTTCGCCCTTCTCAACCTCGGAGCGGACTATCTGCTATCAGAAAAGGCGCTGGTCGGACTGTCTTTCCACTACGACCGAACGACGGACCCGACGGACGAAGACGCCGAACTGACCGGCAACGGGTGGCTTGCGGGTCCCTATGCCTCGCTCGAACTGGGCAAGAACGTCTTCTGGAATGCCAGCATGCTCTACGGTGGCTCCTCCAACGATATCGACACGGCATTCTGGGACGGTACCTTCGACACGCAGCGCTGGATGATTGACACCTCGCTTGAGGGACAGTGGACGCTTGACGAGGACACCGTACTGACGCCGAAGCTTCGGGCAGTCTACTTCTCCGAAAAGGTGGATGATTACACCGTCAGGAACAGCGGCGGCGACGCGCTCACGATTGACGGCTTTGACGAGGAACAGTTCCGCCTCAGCCTGGGAGCCGAAATCGCGCGATCCTTCACACTCGAAAGCGGGGCCACGCTGACGCCAAAGCTCGGCCTGACCGGAGGCTTCTCCGGGCTCGACGGTTCCGGCGCGTTCGGGTCGGCCACCGCCGGTCTGACCCTGCAGACCATGGACATGTGGATGCTTGAAGCAAGCCTGCTTTTCGACATCGAGGGTGACGGTGAAAAATCCGCAGGCGGTCGGGTCGGCGCAAGCAAACGGTTCTGACGCGCAGGGCGAACCGAGGCGGTGACACAGTGACATTTCACCGCCGGCGGCATGTGCGGACGATCAGCCGATTTAAACGATGAGCGCGTGAGCCTCTACGCCGTTTCAAGTGCATGCTTGACCCGCCACACCGCGATGAACACGGCGCAGATCACGATCGGGATCGACACCAGCATGATCAGCGGGCTGAGGTGATAGCCGGCATGGTCCAAGGTCTCGAAGCCGGTCTTCAGCAGGCTGAGGAGGTAGTAGCTGATTGCGATGATCGAAAAGCCTTCAACGGCCCTTTGAATCTTCACCTGCGTCGCTGCGCGATCGGCCATGGCCTGGATCTGAACGGCGTTCTGGTATTCGATCTCCACTTGTATCCGCGTCTGCAGGAGATCGATCAGATGCATGGTCGCGTGGGATAGCTTGTCCAGGCGCACTGCAGTGGCTGCGCATGTGCGAACTGCGGGCTTGAACCGGCGTGCGACGAATGTGCCGTACCGCTGAAACCCTTCAACGTGCGTTTCGCGCAATTCCGCAATGCGTTCTTCCACGATCTGCGCGTAAGCAGCCGTTGCGCCAAAGCGATTTCGTGTTGCCGCAGTTGCCGAAATGATCTGCGACGAGAGCGCGGTGATTTCATCCAGCAGCGCCTTGTGCTCGGACGAGGGCGTGGCCACATTGCGATCTGTCAGTTCCACAAGCTTCGAATCGAACCGGTCGAGCCGCGGCGCAAGCCGGCGCGCTTCGGGCAGTCCAAGCAGCGCCATCGAGCGGTAGGTTTCGATTTCATAGATCCGCCGGACCATTCTACCCAGCCGATAGGCGTTCAAGTCCTTGTTGAACAGGATAACGCGGCTTGCTTGATCGGCCCGCACGCGAAAGTCTGAGCATATCTGCGCAGCTCCGCCCCCGACAGACGAGGCTGCGGTATCTCCAAACCCAAAGGCCCTCAGAGTCTGCCCGAGGTTCGAAGGAGCCGGACCGGCGACAAGAATTGACGTCCTGCAGACGAGCTCGGCCCCTGGTGCGCCGGCGAGCCGCTGCGCCTCTGACAGCGAAAGGCTTTCACCGGGCCACTCGGTGGCTTCCGTGTCGAGCTCCCTGACAACGGTGAGGGTAACAAACTCCGTATGATACTCGACCTGCCTGTGAATCTTTTCGCTTTGGCCGACCGTGGATGCGACCGCATTTGCCGTTTCATGCAGCCCCGATCGCTCAACCGGCATGAGAGCAATGTGCTCGACGAGCGCCGGACCATTGAAATAGATCGACGGTCGAGCATGTAGCTCTGAATTGAAATTCTCAGACATCTGATCCGCCCCCAACGTTACCGGCATCAGACCGCTTAGCAAGACAGGGATCGGTTGGCCAAATCTTTTAGCCGCTGCGACCCCATGTCACCCACACTACATCGAAAAGTTCGCGCGGGGTGGCAACCCGGGTTCCTGGCTAACCCCGGTGTGACAGACTTCAACGGGTTTGGCGTCATCCATGGACGAGCAGCCTTGCCGACCGCTCGTCCAGGCTTAGCCCAAGTCAGCTGACCTATACTGCGGTCGGCAAACGCCGGCCACGTACGCTTGCGTCAGCAGCGTCCATGATGGAAGCCGCGTCTATCCCGAAATGCGCGTAGAGATCGGCGATCGTACCGGTTTGTCCGAAATGCTCGACCCCGAGACTGGTCGTGGCATGCCCGTGCACCGAACCGAGCCAGCCGAGCGTGGCGGGATGCCCGTCCGTGACCGTGATCAGGTGCGCATGCTCGGGAACTTGTGCCAACAACCGTTCGGCGTGGCTCTGGGCCTGAGCGAAGCCGTGCCGACGGGCCCTCTGGGCAGCAGTCCAACCGGCGTTCAGCCGGTCGGACGACGTCACCGCCAGCACCGCAACGTCGCGGTGTCGCTCCGCAAGCCGGCCCGCCGCCATCAGGACTTCGGGCGCCACGCAGCCCTGATAGGCGAGCACGAGCCGCGTATTGTAACTCGGTTCGCGAAGCCAATAGGCTCCGTCGACGACACCTCTGCGGAACTGCGCCCCATCCCGTCGCATCGGCTGTTCGAGCGGGCGGGTTGTCAGCCGAAGATAAACGGAGCCTCCGGCCTCGTCGCGCAACCACGTGTGTGGGTCGTGATCGTTCTTTCCCTCGCGCTGCATATAGTCGAAAGACCAGTCCATGATGATCGACAGCTCGTCGAGGAAGGCCGGCTCGAAACTTGCCAGTCCATCCTGGCTCATCCCGATCAACTGCTGCCCGATGGACTGGTGGGCGCCGCCCTCCGGCGCCAGCGTGACCCCCGAAGGCGTGCCCACGATCATGAAGCGCGCATCCTGGTAGCAGCCGTAGTTCAACGCATCGAGCCCGCGTGCGATGAAGGGATCGTAGACCGTGCCAATCGGGATCAATCGCTCTCCGAACAGCGAATGCGAGAGCCCCGCAGCAGCGAGCAGCAGGAACAAATTCATCTCGGCGATGCCAAGTTCGATGTGCTGTCCGCTAGGTCCGAAGGCCCATTTCTGCGTCGATGGCACCTTCTCGTCCTGGAAGGTGTCGGCTCGCGGGGCACGCGCGAAAAGCCCCCGTCGGTTGACCCAGGGACCGAGATTGGTCGAAACGGTGACATCAGGGGCTGTGGTCACGATGCGGTTCGAAAAATCATCGTCGCGTCGCGCCATGGTGTCGAGGATCTTTCCGAACCCCGCCTGCGTCGACAGCTCACGATCATCAAGGAAGACCGGGCCCTGTGAACCGATCTTGGCCGAGGCGTAGCGCCGCGGGCCTTTCGCGAAAAACGGCACCGACTCCAGGTAGGTTTTCACAGGGGCCGGATTGTCGATCGCCCCGAACAACTCCCATTCCCGTCCCGGCGCCACGCCGACACGCTCCTGGAAGTGCTCCATCTGTGCCTTCGTCATCAAGCCGGCGTGGTTGTCCTTATGGCCGGCGAGCGGGGTGCCCCAGCCCTTGATGGTATAGGCAAGAAACACGGTCGGGCGATCGTGATCGATCTCCGCGAAGGTGCGGACAAGCGTATCGAGGCAATGGCCCCCAAGGTTGCTCATCAGCGCGGAGAGCTCATCGTCGGTCCGCGCGCTGAGAAGGCGGCTGACATCTCCCTGATCGCCGATCTCGTCGTTGAGGCGCTTGCGCCATGCCGCGCCACCTTGAAAGGCGAGCGCCGAGTAGAGTTGGTTCGGGCAGCGGTCGATCCAGTCGCGCAATGCCTCCCCGCCGGGCTCGCGGAAGGCCGCCTCCTGCATTGCGCCGTAGCGCAGAACTTTCACGTCCCAGTCGAAGGCCTTGAAAATCGTCTCGATCCGCTTCCACAATCCTTCATGCACAATGCCATCAAGGCTTTGGCGATTGTAGTCGATGATCCACCAGGTGTTGCGCAGGTCGTGCTTCCAGCCTTCCTGCAGGCATTCGTAGATATTGCCCTCGTCAAGTTCGGCATCGCCAACGAGCGCGACCATTCTCCCGTTCGGGCGTGTCGTGGCGAAAGGCTTGGTGGCAATGTAATCCTGAATGATCGAGGCAAAGGCGGTGATCGCGACACCGAGACCGACAGAGCCGGTGGAGAAATCCACGTCGTCAATGTCCTTGGTGCGGCTCGGGTACGACTGCGCTCCACCGAAGCCACGAAAATTGACGAGCTGCTCGCGTGTCTGGTTGCCCATCAGATACTGGATGGCGTGGAATACCGGCGAGGCATGCGGCTTCACCGCAACCCGGTCCTGCGGCTTCAGCGTATGGAAATAGAGCGCCGTCATGATCGATACCAGCGAGGCGCACGACGCCTGATGCCCGCCAACCTTCACCTCGCCCTTTTCGCGAATGTGATTGGCGTTGTGGATCATCCAGCAGGCATGCCACAGGACCTGCTGTTCGAGATCTTTCAGGACACGCAGGTCTTCCCGCGACAAGGCACTCGTCATTGATGCTCCTCCTCCAGAACAATGACGGAAAGCTAGCATAGTGACCGGGGAAACTTTGGTCTTTCTCACTTGAGAAAAGCTCTCTTCTCGGTCAACTTCACCCCAACGACAGATCGAAGAGGTATTTCATGCCGGAAATTGCGTTTGACGCGGCAACGCTCAAGATCCTGGATCTCCTTCAGCAAAATGCGGACCTGAGCACGGCCGAACTCGCGACCGCCGCGGGTCTTTCGGCCTCACCGTGCTGGCGGCGTGTCAACGACCTGAAGGAGAATGGGGTCATCAAGGGGACGGTGGCATTGGTCGACGCCCAAGCCCTTGGACTTGCCGTCAACGTCTTCGTTCATATTTCCCTGAAGCAGCAGGACCGAGCCTCGCTTGAGGTTTTTGACCAAGCAGTCCGCTCGATGCCGGAGGTCATGGAGTGCTACCTGATGACCGGTGAATCTGACTACCTCCTGCGCGTGGTTGTCGAGGATCTCAGGAAGTACCAGTCCCTGGTGATCGACCGTCTGACGATCATCGAGGGTGTTGCGAGCATTCGATCGAGCTTCGCGCTCGGGCAGATCAAGTACACCACGGCGCTTCCGACGGATCATCTGCGCGGCAAGACCAGGATCTAGGTCCCAATCCGGCAATTGCCCGTCATTCGCTTCGCCATCACGCGTTCCGGCGAAGCGACGCCGCTTCGGCCAGGGTACTTCTGGCAAGCTCGACAATGGTCTTCTGGTCGCGAACGCCTTGCTTCCAGAGGGACATCAGCAAGGTCGCCACCTGCAAGACCTCGCGTCGATCCCGCTCGATTCCAGCTTCGCGGCACAGGATCTTGAGCGCCGAGTTGATCAGGCCGAGGTCGGCGATGGGTTCAATAGGGGCTGGCATATCTCAAGCTCGCACGGCACGTTCAATAAGTGAGGAAATATCTGATTCCCTCTCGGCGCGCCTCACCTGAATGATGCCACAGGCCAACGACCCGCAATTGCACGTCCTGCGAAGGGCCACCACGCACTAGAACGAGATCCCGGAGTGGGGCTTCAGATCCGTTGCGAACAGGAGGCTCAGTGCCTCGATCGTCGCCTGATCTGCCTGTACCCGGCCTGCTGCCGCAAGCGCCGTCGGGGGCTGTGCCCCAAACGCGAGTTCCGCGATCGTCTCCACCGACAGTTTCAATGACGGCCTCTCATCGGATCGCGTGGCGCCATCTGCCCCGATGGACCAGACGCCGTGGTTCGCCGCGATCAGCGGATCGTCAATCTGGATCACCACGCGGTCAGAGCCGCCAAATTTCCGAGCGTTCAGGAATTTTCCCAGGTCCAGCGGCCGTATCCAGCTCTCGTCGCGGAGTTCCGACGTCTGAACGGCACGTGGATTGTCGACGAGCACCGGTAGCGGATCATCCACGGGACGCGACGGCAGGATTACCTTGTGCAGGATATCTTGCGACAGGACATGGCCCAGCAATGCACGCCAGGCATCGCCGTCATACGCGATGAAATCATCGACGATCACGGTTCTTTGCGGCGAGGTGAACCAATTGTCGGACGGCTGGACATGGAATCTCAGATACCCGCGTTCGGCTCCCTCTGATCCCACGACGACCGCATAGTGCGGGACAGAAGACAATCTGGTTCGAAACTCCTGGATCGTCCACCAGGCGTCCCAGCGCACGAGCGTCGCAGCGCGCGAGGCGGGCGCGTTTTTGGCGATCCGGCGAAACAGGTCGAAACTTGCCAGGGCGTCAACGCGTCTCACATCGCCGCGACGTTCCGGAAAGAACTGCCCGCCATTGGAGAGGTCAACCTCCTGGCGCACGGACCAGGACGCAATGCCATAGCCATATCGGCCATATATCCGGGCGTCCGAGGCACGGAGGCCTGCCACGACGACGCCCTGTCGGTGAGCGCGGCGCAACTGCTCGGTCAGGAGATGGCGGGCAACCCCACGCCGCGTGTGCATAGGCGAGACGCCGACATGGGTCACGGCCAGATGGCTGACGAGATTGCCGCCTGGCAGCACGACAGCACTGTCGTAGCCATTGACCACGCCCTGGAGCTCACCGTTGATGAACCCACCAAGGGGCTCACCGCCTGCAAGATATGCGGTTTCGGCATCGGCGCTTGAGCGCGCGATATCGGGGATGCCCAGCATGGATTGCCGAAACAGAGCGAAGGCCTGGCGACGTCCTTCGTCGCCCGCAAGTGATCGAACCTCGACGTTCGCGATCCGGTCGGTCATCTGGATGTCTCCCGCCGGCACAGAAGGTCAACTTGGGAAGTGTCTGCGTGGAAATCGTAGGTTCTGGGCGTTGCGAAGCCGGATGACATCGAATGGTCCTTGAGATTTCAGTTAAACGGGAGCCAGAAGGCCACGCGATTTCAGAAGGGCGGCGGCGCCCTCGCCAAAATGCCATGCCTCTTCGAGGTGCGGCTGGCCCGAGAAGATGAAATGCTCGAAACCTGCATCGTGATAGGCTTGAATGAGGTCTGCGACCTGGCTGTGGCTTCCGACGAGAGCTGTGCCGGCGCCGCCGCGCACGAGCCCGTAACCTGACCAGACACCCGGATGGATCTGCAGGTCGCGTGCCGATCGCGGCAGGCTGTCGTGCCCCTGAAGAAGCGCCGACATGTGGCTCTGCCCAACGGACTCGGATTTGGATGCAAGGTCACGCGCCTTGGCAACCTGCTCCGGAGAAACCCAGCTGAGGAGTTTGTCTGCGACTGCCCAAGCCTCGCTCTCGGTGTCTCTGGAAATCACGTGCAGGCGAATGCCGAACTTCAGATGGCGGCCCTTCTTGGCAGCCCGGGCTTTCAGCGTTGCGATATTGTCCGCCTCAAGCTCGGGTTGACGGCCCCAGACGAGGTAGACATCCGCGTGCGACGTCGCGACCTCCGTCGCAGCGCTACTCGCCCCGCCAAAGAAGATCTCCGGGAGCCCATATGGATCGGCGCTGATGCGCGCATCGCGGATATCATAATGCTTTCCCTTGAAGGAAAAGGGCTCCTGCCTGCTTTCATCCGTAGCGCCGCGAAGCACCTGAATGAATTCCGCCGTGCGCTCGTAACGCGCATCGTGGTCGAGATGATCGCCAAAACGCGCCTGCTCGAAGCGATCGCCGCCGGTGACGACATTGAGCAGCAATCGGCCCTGCGTCACGCGTTGGAATGTCGCCGCCTGATGCGCGACGAGGGTTGGCGAAATCAACCCCGGACGAAAAGCGACGAGAAATTTTAACCGCGTCGTCTCGCGGGACAATGCCGCTGTTGCGATCCAGGCGTCTTCACACCAAGTGCCGGTGGGTGTCAGCACGGCGTGAAACGGCTGTGCTTCGGCGGCCCTTGCCACCTCGCCGAGATAGGAGAGGGTAGGTGGCCTGTGGCCACCCGCAAAATCTATGATGTGGCTGTCACTGCCGGAACCGGTCAGGCCGCGGCTGTCACCATTCGTCGGCAGATACCAATGCAGATGGATATTGCCGCTCATGCGCGCGTCTCCCGCTTGCTGCCCATGAGGCAATGGGCCCGCCTGAGGAGAGAGGAAGGAAAGGCACTGGCATTGGCGGTGTCACTCATACTGTTTCTCGGCGAGAGGGAAGGGACGCACGCCTTTTGCTCTTGCCGGTTCATTTCGGCACGGAGGCGATAAAGGCGCACGCGGATGCGGATTTCGGCAGGTGGATGAGCACGTCCGCGCAGAATGCAATTGGTCGAAAGGCCCGCCTACTAACTGCCGAATCCCACATTAATCTACATCATTCATAGATATGCTATAGATCGACACTGGAAGCGCAGCACGTTCATTCTAATTTCCGGCCCCGTGGCGAAATCCTCTGCCGCCAAAGCGCCGACCGGAAATGATTTTCGCCTCCAAGGCTCCGTCGGCGCGCCTCCTTCGGTGCATCTGGCGGCTCATTCCGGAACGATCGACCAGCAGCGTTGTTTCGCAGCCGGCACTGAAAACAGCCGAATATTTTCTTCGCGGAACCGAACTTTGGAAGTTTCCACCGTTTTCCGCGCACCGAATATCTATAAATCTTATAGAGATTATCAATAAAGGTCTCACCAATGACGCATTCCTTCTCCCGTTCTGCGACACGACTGGCAGCCTCTGCGCTTGCGATAAGTGCTGCGCTTTCGTCGCAAGCCTCGGCCGGCGAACCCAAGTACGGAGGCACCTTGCGGATTGCCTCCTTGCAGGCGGATCTCGACGCATTCGATCCATTGACGGGTTACAGCACTGATTCCTGGGAGGTTCTTCGCGCGGTCACGCGCCAGCTCGTCACCTACCCAGGCTCGCCGAAGGACATCAAGGACGACACGACGCTCGTTCCCGACCTCGCAAAGTCATGGGATATTACCGACGACGGCAAGACCTATACCTTCCACCTGAAGGACGACGTGTTCTTTTCCGGGCCAATCGAGCGCAAGATCGTTGCTAGCGATTTCGTCTACGATATCAAGCGCTTCTGCGATCCCAACAAGCAGGTCGCGGCAATCAACTATTTCAACCTCGCCATTTCCGGCTTCAAGGCCTACTGCGAGGCGTTCGCCAAGGTTCCGACCGGCGACCTCGCAGCCACCAAGGCATTCATCGACAGCCATGAAATCGCAGGCGTAAGTGCGCCCGACGAGAAGACGCTCGTCATCAAGTCCGACACGAAGAACTACGACTTTCTCAATATTCTTTCGATGAACTTCGTCTCGCCGCTGCCGCCCGAGGTCGCGTCGAAGTACTTCCCGGACTCTGCCGAGTTTCGCAAGAACTTCCCGTCAAGCGGTCCGTACTACGTGGACTCCTATCAGGATGGGCAGAAGCTGGTCCTGAAGAAGGCCAAGAACTTCAAACCGGAGAGCGACGAAGCCCGCAAGGCCTATGTCGACGAGATCATCGTCGACTTCACCGCCAACAGCGAAGACAGCATCGTCCAGAAGATCGAAGCGGGCGAGGCGGACCTCTCGCTCTATCTCGATACGCCGCCGCGCAGCGCCATCAAGCGCTTCCAGACGCAGAAGGCAGAACAGCTGCACTCGTCCAACAGCGGCGCTGCAAACTTCATTACCTTCAATGCCCGCCCAGAAGCCCAGAGCGACGGCGCAAATGCACTGCGCAAGCCAGAAGTGCGCCAGGCACTGACCTACGCCGTAAACCGGGCGCACCTCGTGCAGGTCCAGGGAGGTCCGATTGCGGCGGTTCCGCTGTCGCAGATCATCACCTCGACGATCCTTGGCTATGAACACTTCGATCCCTATCCGACGGAGGGTAGCAAGGGCGACAAGACAAAGGCCAAGGACCTTCTTGCGAAGGCCGGCTATCCGAACGGCGTGAAGCTCGACGCCATCTATCGTACCACCGCACAGTTTGAGGCAATCGCCGTTGCCGTGAAGGAAGATGTCGCGGCTGCCGGAATCGAACTCAATCTGATCCCGATCCCGCCCACACAGTGGTACGCGTTCATCCAGGACGCAAAGAGCAGATGGGATATCTCGCTCGGCAGCCAGTTCGCTCCCGACTGGCAGGGCCCAAGCACCCGCATGCTGCTTGGCGGCTGGCTGAACTCGGATGCATCGCCGTGCGGTACCGGCAACGTCAGTTCGATTTGCTACAGCAATATCGAGCTGAACAAGCTTGCAGCTGCGGCTTACCCCTCGGACGAGCCAGGCCCGATCTGGGCGAAGGCAGACAAGATCGTCTCTGCAGATCTGCCGTGGATCCCGTTGTTCGAGAAGCGAAAGATCGCCATCACCTCCGACCGCATTACGCACTGGGCGTGGTCGTCGCTGGCGGTGCAAGCCGACATCACCAATATCGCTGTCAAGAACTAAGCGTAATGAGCGTCTTTTCCGTTCGCGATTTGCAGGTTCGCTTTGGCGCCGTCGAAGCGGTGCGAGGTGCGTCATTTGATGTCGAGGCGGGAAGGACGCTGGCAATTGTCGGTGAATCCGGCTCGGGCAAGAGCGCCAGCCTTCTCGGGGCGGTTGGTCTCTTGCCTGCGTCGGCATCGGTCAAGGGTAGCGTCCTCTATCAGGGGCGCGAGATCCTCAGGGCGCCCTCGGCCAACCTGCGCGAGATCTGGGGGGCGCAGATCGGCTTCGTCTTCCAGGACCCTTTGAGCAATCTTCATCCCCTGAAGACGGTCGGCGATCAGATCGGCGAGGCGATATCGGCTCATCGCTCCATCAGTCGAAAAGAGAAACGCGAGCAGGTACTCGCGCTTCTCAACGACGTTGAAATTTCCAATCCGGCACAACGGTTCAGCGACTATCCACGGCATCTGTCGGGTGGAATGCGCCAGCGCGTCATGATCGCGATGGCAATTGCGCTTAACCCTAGCCTTGTCATCGCGGACGAGCCGACCACGGCCCTTGATGTAACCGTGCAGGCATCCATTCTCGAGCTGCTGAAACGGCTGCAGGAGCGGCATGGAACCGCACTCGTCTTCGTCAGCCACGACCTTGCCGTCGTCTCCGACATTGCCGACGACGTGGCGGTGATGCGCGACGGGCTTGTCGTCGAGCGCGCCTCTGCCGACGCGATTTATTCCAGCCCGACACATGCCTATACGCGCCAGTTGCTCAGCGCTGCACGGTTGGACGGCCCGAGACACTACACACAGTCCGTCTCGGCCAGTTCGCAGGAGACCCTGCTCGACGTCAATCGGCTCGGTCGGTCCTTTGTTGCACACCAGACGGTTCTCGAGGACGTGTCGTTCTCGATCGCCAAAGGTGAGATACTGGGATTGGTCGGGGAATCGGGCTCGGGAAAGTCAACCATCGGTCGCCTGATCGCTGGCCTGGACCGCCCGGACGCAGGGACAATCGCACTTGCCGGCCAACAATATGCGAAACCGGGGCGCGTCGGCCCGCTGACCGACGATCTGCGCCGAGCAATACAGGTCGTCTTCCAGGATCCCTACGCAAGCCTCAACCCCCGGCGATCCATCGAAGCCATTCTCTCTGACCCATTCGTGATCGCAGGCGAACGAGACCGCGCCCGGCTGAAACAGATGGTCCGGCAACTGCTGGCCGACGTCGAACTGCCAGAAGACATGCTGTCGCGCTTTCCCTCGCAGCTATCAGGAGGCCAGCGACAGCGCATTGCAATTGCGAGAGCCATCGCATCCCGACCGTCCCTCGTCGTTGCCGACGAGGCCGTTTCGGCGCTCGACATCACCACCCAGGTAAAGATCGTTGAACTTCTACGTCGTCTGCGCGATCGGCTTGGAACCTCGTTCCTGTTTATCTCCCACGACCTCGGCGTGGTCGGCGAGCTGTGCGATCGCGTCATCGTGCTGGAAAAGGGCCGGATCGTTGAGGCCGGTCCGACAAGACGGATCTTCGAACGCGCGGAACACGAATACACCAGACGCCTGCTCGCCTCGATGCCGGGTCGCAAACGTCAGTCGGAAAGCTTCATCTCCAAGGCGGCTTCGTATGGCCATTGACGTGATCGCAGAGCCCGCCCCTCGTAACTGGGCCGGCGACATTCTAGCATTGCTGTGGCGCGAGCGCAGCATACGCATCGGCGCCAGCATCGTTATCCTGATGCTTTCGGCGGCCCTCCTTGCGCCGCTGGCCGCGTTCTTGTCGGGGCATGGACCTACCGATCAGTTTCCTGATGTGGCGCTCGATGAGATGGGGCTGCCGGTGGGCCCGTCACTGGCGTTTCTGCTCGGTGCCGACGGAAACGGACGCGATGTGTTTATCCGCACGCTTTACGGTGCGCAGGTCTCGCTGCTTGTCGGAGTTCCAGCAACGACGGCCGCGATGATCATCGGAACCATCATCGGAACCATAAGTGGATTCTTCGCGGGCCGTGTGGACCGCATCGTCAGCCAGGCGATCGACGTGGCAATGTCGTTTCCGTTCGTCGTAACCGCCCTCAGCCTCCTGTCCCTCAATCGAGGCGATCAGGGCCTGCCGCTGATATCGCCAGTCCTCGTTGTCATCCTTGTGATCACATTGTTCTCGTGGACCTACTTCGCCCGCCTGAGCAGAGGCCTGGTGCTGGAGCTGCGATCAAGTCCGATGGTCGAGGCTTCGCTGGTTGTCGGGGCCTCGAAGGCACGGATCATCGTTCTCGATATTCTGCCGAACATCCTTCCAACATTGCTCGTGTATTGGGCAGTGCAGCTTCCAGCCAACATCGTAGCCGAAGCGACGCTGTCGTTTCTGGGGGTCGGCATCCAGGCTCCCGTGCCGAGCTGGGGCAATATGATCGCGGAAGCACAGAGGACCTCACTCTATCAGGACCAGCCATGGTTTCTGGCCGGTCCGGGCCTCGCGCTGTTCCTGACAGTGGTGGGTTTCAATACGCTGAGTGCGGGGTTGCGGTCCGTGCTCGATCCGCACCAGAGGCGCTCCTAGTCATGACAAAGAATATCGTCTCAACCCTTTTCCGGTCGGCGTCGACCCTTCTCATCGTGCTGGTTCTGTCATTCTTCATCACGAGAGTTGCCTACCGCAACCCGGCGGCAATGCTCGCGCCTCGCAATGCGACACAGGAAACGATCGATGGCGTGGCTCGGGCGTTGCGTCTCAACGAGCCCTGGTACGATCAGCTCTGGTATTACCTTTTCCGTGGCCCCGATATTCAAGGCGCGCCGATGGGTCTGCTGCATTGGCCACCGGCGCTTGGCTACTCCTTCAGAAAGCAGGCGCCGGTCACCGACCTTATCCTCTCCAAGGCTCCTGTGACGATTTCGCTGGCGCTTGGCGCGCTGGTCATCTGGATGGTCATATCGATCATTTCCGGTGTTGTCGCAGCGCGATGGCAGGGCCGCCTCATCGATCATGTGCTGGCGTTCTTCGCCTATGTCGGCTTGTCGGTGCCAACTTTTCTGAGTGGCATCCTGATATCCTATTTCTTCTTCTTTCAGCTCACGAACCATGGCTTCGCCTGGTTCCCAAGCAGTGGTTACGTCCCGCTGTCGGAAGACCCGTTCGAATGGGCGAGACATCTCGCTCTGCCGTGGGCGACGCTGGCGATCGCCGAGATCGGCATCTTTCAGCGGATCGTCAGAGCAGGGATGCTCGACGTGCTGGGTCAGGATTACATTCGAACGGCGCGCGCCAAGGGACTGACGGAGACCAGGATCTATCTCTCGCACGCGCTGAAATCGGCTCTCAATCCCATCATCACGCTGGGGGGACTCGAGCTCGCCGTTATCATGGGCGGCGCGATCGTCACCGAGACGATCTTCGGGCTGGACGGCGTCGGGCGGATGGCAATTACCGCAGCCCTGGATGGTGATTTCCCGCTCGTGATCGGAACGACGATCTTCGCGGCCTCGGTCTTCGTCGTCTGTACCTTGGTCGTCGACCTCCTCGCACAATGGCGCGATCCCAGCCAATCCAGCTCATCTCGCTAGAGGCTGGAGCATCTCGTTCAACCAGACACCAAGGCCGGAACGCGCCGCCGATCCGGACAACACCCCATCACAACTCATGACGCAGCGCCACTAAGAAGGAGAACAAACATGACAGTAGTGGATGCCCCCGCTTCACTGACCTATCTGCGCCCCGCCACCGCAGAAGAAGACGCCCTTGTTGCGCGCTTCCAGCCGGTCTTCGATCGCATCGCCGCGGGCAATGTCGAGCGCGAGCGCAATCGCACCTTTCCCTTCGAGCAGGTTCAGTGGCTCAAGGACGCCGATTTTGCTCTCGTGCGCATCCCCGAGGAATTTGGCGGGTGGGGTGCCTCACTTGAGCAAACCTACTACCTGCTGGCCTTGCTGGCCGAAGCTGACGCGAACGTCGCCCACATCTGGCGAAATCATCTCGCATTCATCGAAGATCGCCTGAACGCGAAACCCTCGCCAACCAACGACCGCTGGTTCCAACGCTTCCGTGATCGAGAATTCGTCGGCGGCGGCTGGACGGAAGCCAACAACGGGACCTACGCTACCATAAAGACGACCGTGACGCGCGAGGCTGATCACTACAAGGTCACCGGCGCGAAATTCTATGCCACCGGCAGCCTCTATGCCGACTGGCTCGACGTCATCGGCAAGGACGAGAGCGGCTCGCTCATCACCACCTTGGTCAACCGTCACCAAGCGGGCGTCGCGCTGACGGACGACTGGCCAGGTTTTGGCCAGCGCACCACGGCCAGCGGTAGCGCGACCTATCAGGAGGCCATCGCGCACGAAGGGGATGTTTTCCCGGCGAGCGAGCGAGTGGTTTATCAGGGGCACTTCTACCAGACGGCTCTGCTGGCCGTGCTGACCGGCATTACGCGCGCAATTCTGCGCGACGGTATCGCCGCGCTCAAGTCGCGCGGGCGAAACTACCCGCAAGGTCTCGATCCGGTTCCCGCTCTCGATCCGCAATTGCTGCAGGTCATCGGCGAGGTGTCGGTACGGGTATTCTCGACCGAGGCCGCGTTGCGTCGAGCGGCACACTCGCTTGACCTGATCGCCGGCGCTCACGCGGCCGGTGACATTGCCTTGCGTGACAAGCGCGCCCTGGCGGGGGAGGTGGCTGTTTCGCAGGCGCAACTGGCAATCATCGATGGCGTCCTTTTCGCAGCCACACACGTCTTCGGCGCCCTTGGCGCATCGGCGACCTCCGAGGAAACGGCACTCGATCGCCATTGGCGCAACGCGCGTACGCTGGCGTCCCACAACCCCGTTGCCTACAAGGCACGCATTCTCGGCGACTACCTAGTCAACGACAAGTCGCCGGTCTCTAGCATCGGTCGGCTCGGTCGCGGCGGGCAGGGCAACTGAGGAGGCTGCACCATGGCTCAACCGTATCTTGCGCTTGGTCTTGCCGGACCGCACCTGGTGGAACTCACGGCAAGTCGCGAGCTGCTGTCCCGGTGGGATGCATTGCCCGTTGCTTTCAGTGTTTTGGGAATCGACCGCATCGACGGAAGCCCACCGGCATCGGCCACGCTCACCAGCAGTGCCGTCGGCGCCACCTTGGCCGGCGTCACGAAGCACGGCCGCTTCCTCATCACGGCAACGCCGCAACGTGACCACCCGTACAACCTGGCACGCCGGGTCGCCTCGCTTGCCCACCTGTCTCATGGCCGCAGCGGCTTACTGATCGGGGTGCGGGACGCCTATGCCCCCGAAGGTCCAAGGGATGCCCCTGCCTGGGGTGGAGCGGGTCTTGGCGGCGGCGCGGCGCTCAATGCCCAGACCGCTTACGATGCAGCCCGCGCGGTACGGGCGCTCGAGCAGAGTTGGCCACACGACACGATTATCGGCAACCGCGAGACCGGCATTCTGGTGCAGTCAAACCGCATCGTGCATGTCGATATCGACAACAGCTTCTCGATTGCCGGGCCATTGAACACCCCCGAGCCGGCGACAGGCGCGTCCGTGATTGCCTGGTACGCCTCAAGCGTGGCGGACAACCCGCCGGCAGGTGATGACGATCCGATCGATCTTGTCCTCGGTCCCGCTGGTTCCGTCCCAGTGGTAGCGCTGGGCGATGCGCCGCCGGCCGGTTCGTTTACTGGTGTGGTGTTGCGCGCAGGCCTTGAGCAATCGGTAGCCGCCCTTCTCGACACTGCCGAGCAGTGGCTCGCCGACGGCTTCGCCTCAAGGCCGCTCGGCGTGCCTCTGCGCGCCGCACTCGCCCTGCCGGCACCCACGCCGCTGCCGTCCACCGCACGCGCCGCTTTTCCTGTGCCGCAACCGCACGTCTCTCTATAGGACGGCGACGGAGACATCTCGCATGACAAACAAACGATCTGGCCACGTACTCCTCGGGATCAACGTTCTGGTGTTGGGCTATCTACCCGCAGCCTGGAAGACGCCGCTGCTGGAGAAAAACGCCTTCATTGACCCAGACTACTGGGCGAACATCGGCAGGACCGCGGAACGCGGCACACTCGACGCGCTCTTCCTCGCCGACGGACCGCTGTTGAACGATCCGGCTTATGACGCCAATCCGATCCGGCTTGAACCCAGTGTGAACTGGGGCCAGGTAGCCGCAGCGACTTCACGGGTCGGCCTGGTTGCCACTGCCTCGTCGACGTTCAACGATCCCTTCGAACTTGCCGAGCGCTTTCTCTCATGGGACCACCAGACGGGCGGGCGCGCGGCGTGGAATGTCGTCACCACCCGCGGGGTATCTGCGGCACGCAATTTCGGCATGCCGGATATTCCGTTTCGCGACGACCGCTATGAACGGGCCAGCGAGTTCGTGGACGTCGTGCGGGCGCTGTGGGACTCTGCTGCCACGAACCGCGACGTGCATCATCACGGCGAGTTCTTCGACATCGACGGTCGCTTGCGCGTGCCGCCATCCAGGCAAGGCCATCCCATCATTTTTCAGGCAGGTGGTTCGCCGCAAGGTCGCGCTTTGGCGGGGCGCGTGGCCGAAGGCGTGTTCGCTGCTGAACTCACCAAGAACCAGGCCATCGAGCACTACCGCCTGGTCAAAGGTTTCGCACAGAGCAATGGCCGCTCACCTGACGATATCAAGATCCTTCCTGGCCTGTTGCTGAGCCTGGGCAGCACTGAGGAGGAGGCGCGCCGCCGCAGCGATGAAATCCATGACGCCGGCCCGCCATCCTATTCGATCGGCTGGCTCTCACAGGCGATCGGCTATGACGCCTCGAAGCTCGAGCTCGACGAGCCTTTCCCCGAGGACGTGCTCGGCCCCATCAAGGACCCCAAGACCTTTCTGGGGAGCATCGGCTTTCGGGAATCGATCATCACACAGATCCGCAAGACCAATCCCACCGTGCGCGACTACCTGAAGCAGACGCGCTACACCGGCTCAGGCCACGCCGGATTTGTCGGAACGCCGGAACAGCTTGCCGATCACATCGAGGATTGGTTCCACGCCGGCGCCATAGATGGCTTCAACCTGCAGCCGGATCGCCTGATTGACGGATTGGCGGTGATAGTCGACGAACTCGTGCCGATCTTGCGCAAGCGCGGTCTCTATCGCCACGAATACGAGACCGAGACCTTGCGCGAGCACTTCCGCGCGGCATCACAGACGCCGCCGTTCTAGAAGAGCGGACGGTATCCAATCGAAGGCGGCATACGCTCCTGGACGAGCGTTGCCGCGCAACCAATCGCGGCCGCTTCGATATCGGCTCCGGCGTGCCTCGGTCTTGGACCGATACGAACTCCCCGAACCCATCAAGACAACTAACGAGCTGCCCCGACGATATCTTCTATGTGTACGAGTAATAATTTGTTAACCAGGCTTGGATAGGAATCGTTAACCGTCCCGCCGATGTATGGCGGTGCCTGTTAGCGTCGGTCGATCCATATGAAACCACTGCTCCCGGCATTTTCCCGCCGCCTCGGCTTGTTCACGGCATTGACGGCCGCCGTTATGCCTGTGCATGGCTTCGCCCAATCGGCCTGGACCGGCAGCACAGACAACGAGTTCAGCAATTCATCGAACTGGACTCCTGCAGCACCCGGGGCAGGCGATGCGGCGAGCGTCGATATGGGGTCTCCACAGGTTACAACCGATGCGACAGTCGGCAGTCTGGATGTGGACGGTGGAAACGTCACCGTCACGAACACCGGCACGTTGAACACGACGTCGGGCACCACCATCAGTTCGGGCAGTCTCAGCATCAATGCAGGCGGGGTGGCGAACTCGGATGTCAGCCTCGACGGCGGCAGCCTCTCCGTTGACGGTGACCTCAATGGCCGGCTGGAGCTCAACAATGGTAATGTCACCGTTAACGGCACCCTCGGCAGCGCCGAAGTGGGAGCCGGCACCGCGCTCTCCAACAATGGCTCCACCGGCGCGGTGGATGTGTCCACGGGCGGCACCTTCGTCAACAACAGTGGCGCGACAGTTGACACGGTCACCAACGCCGGCACCACATCCAATTCCGGAACGATCGGCAGCCTCATCAACACGGCAGGCACCTTTACCAACAACACTGGCGGCACGGTAACGGGAAGGACGACCGTTTCGGGTGGAACCGTCACCAACAACTTCGTCATTACCGACGCGGATGTAGCGGCAGTCGCGACATTCGTGAACAACAATGGTGCAACTGCTGGCGCGATCGGGAATTCCGGCACGGTCACGAACGCAGGCACGATCGCCTCCGTCCAGAACGACGGCGGAACGTTCACCAACAATGCAGGCGGCATCGTCACCGGCAGCACCAACGTCAGTGGCGGCAGCGTGACGAACAACGCCACCGTGAGCGACGTCAATGTCAGTACCGCTGGTACATTCACGAACACGAGTGGCGCCTCGGCCGGCGCCGTGACCAACGCCGGCACTTCATCCAATGCGGGGACGGTCGCCAGCCTGACCAACACGGCCGGTACTTTCACCAACAATGCCGGTGGGACAGTGACGGGAACCACGACTGTCTTGGGCGGAACGGTCACCAACAACTTCGTCATCACCGACGCCGATGTCGCCGCAGTCGCGACATTCGTCAACAACAGCGGTGCCACTGCCGGGAACGTGAGCAATTCCGGCACCGTCATAAACGCGGGCACGATCGCCTCCATCGAGAACGACGCCGGTACGTTCACCAACAACGCTGGCGGCTCGGTGACGGGGACGACAACCGTGACCGGAGGCAATGTCGTCAACAATGCGACATTGGCTGATGTCGAGGTCGGTAGCGCGGGCACCTTCGTCAACAACAGCGGCACAGTGGCAGGTGCAGTGACAAATGCTGGAACAGCTACAAACGACGGAACCGTCGCGACCCTCGATAACGTTGGCGGCACATTTTCCAACACCGGCACGATCGCTGGAACGGCAACGGTTTCGGGTGGCTCGCTGATCAACGATGGAACCATTGCAGGAACGGTCGCCGTCGATGATGGCGGGCTCCTGTCGGGTAGCGGTGTCGTCGGCGGCCTCGTCGTGAACGCCGGCGGCATATTGGCACCGGGGCCGGGCATCGCAACGTTCGGTGTCAACGGTGACGTGACGTTCGCTGCCGGCTCAACCTATCAGGTGGACATCGACGCCAACGGCCATTCCGACAGCGTCGCTGCAACGGGAACCGTTTCCATCTTGGGCGGCACGCTGAATATCACAGCAGCCGGCGGCAACTACAATACGACGACCAGCTATACGATCCTGACTGCCGGCAGCATCACCGGCACCTTCGACACGGTTTCCAGCGACTTTGCCTTCCTGTCGCCGACGTTGATCTACGACGCCACGGAAATCGACATGCAGCTCGATCGCAACAGTGTCCAATTCGCCGATGTCGCCGATACGGCAAATGCCAGGGCAACGGCTGCGGCGGTCGAAGCATTGGGTTCGGGAAACGCGGTATACGACGCAGTCTTGTCGCTGAATGCCACCACGGCGAACGAAGCCTTCTCACAGTTGAGTGGCGAGGTTCACGCCTCGCTCAAGAGCGCGCTTCTGTGGGAGAGCCGCTTTACGCGCGAGGCAATCCTCGACGAAATCGCCTTCGACACCGATAGGCGAAACGACGAGGCGACGTTCTGGACATCAGGCTATCTGTCCTCCAACCGGTGGTCGAGCAATGGAAATGCAGCCGGGATCGATACAAGTCTCGCCGGTGTTGTGTTTGGAGCAGACGCTCCGATCTCCGATCAATGGCGGCTCGGCGCGATCGCGGGTTACAGCGAGAACTCATTCGATCAGGCGAGCACAAATTCCTATCACGCCGGTCTCTACGCCACCGGCGACTTGGGGCCGGTGACCCTCGTTGGCGGCGCTATCTACTCGCATAACGAAGCATCAACCCGGCGTGACATCTCGTTTGGTAGGTTTTCCGATCGGCTGAGCGCGAACTACGCGAGCGCCACCAGTCAGGTTTTCGCGGATCTCTCTTGGATGCACGAGTGGGATGCCGTCAGGTTCCAGCCATTCGCCAATCTCGCCTACGTCAACCTCAAGACCGACGCGTTCCAGGAAGGTGGCGGAGATGCAGCTCTGTCGGCGGCAGGGAGCAACGACGCGATCGCCGCCTCCACGATTGGGCTGCGCTGGTCTACCGACTGGTCGGAAAACGACGTGCCGGTCATGGTCTCAGGCATGCTGGGTTGGCGGCATGTCGCAGGTGACGCGACACCCTATTCCAGCCTGGCCTTTGCGGGCGGCTCGCCTTTCATCATCGAAGGTGTCGAGATTCCAGGAGATTCCCTAGTGGCGCAGCTTGGCGTTTCCGCAAAAATCTCGAAGTCAGCTCGCCTGACGCTGAGCTATTCCGGCGAGTTTGGCAGTGGCCTCCGCTCCAGCGCGGCGCAACTGAACCTGGTGACGCGCTTCTAGGGAAGCTTTCCATGCAAGGGATTTCGCCGCAAGCCCCGCATGTCATGCAGATTGAGGCTTGATAACGACGTGCCCGGGTTTCGTCCACATAGCCGGAGTGAACCGCGAGGCGCACTCCGCATACTGCATGGCTGAGCGCTCGGCACAGTACCACGAGATAAAGGCGGACCGCTCTTCAAATCTACGAAGCGAACTGGGCTTCCGAGGGATCTTCAGGCTGGTGTCAGATTCTGACTGCAAGTGTCCCACAGATGAAGGAGTTGGGACCGTTATGTATGCTGTAGCGACTTGGGCAGGTTCTGTTACGGATTATACCGCCAATTTCGACCGGATCGCGACATTGACTCCTTCAGCAGCAATGGGAGTTTTCGTCGGCGCGGCTTTGATCCTTTGGTGGTTGGGGACGAGCAGAGACTACGGCCCTTATGTCCCACTGACGGCCTTGATTTCGGTATCGATCACACTCCTTGCAGCGTCAGTGGTTCCTGTTGCGAGTTCGGTCGCAATCGCGGCTACATTTCTACTCAACGGAAACTTCAGGACTTTTGCCTTTTTTTGTGTCGGCGCATTCTTTATCAGTATTGCTGTCGTTCTGACGGGCTCTCATAGTATCATTACGCTTCTAGGCGATGTCGTCATTGGTGCGTTTTCCGCGCTATTGGCAAATCTGGTTTTCGCCGGATTAATCTTGGCAGTCTTGCTGCGTGCATGCGATTCTTCAGACCGAGAATAGCGCCAGAAGATCGCAAGGCGACGGCCTTCAATGGGTAGCAAGCGGGTCCTAAAGCTCAAGCGGCATTCTCGAGCAGAACCCGAAAAGTTGCTTGGTTCGATGTCCAAGCGGAGCCGACGTAACTACAAAGAAATTAGCGCCTTCTTTCAATGCACGGGAAAGCGAGTGAGGCGCCCGCTGTCGGATCCTGCACGCGCAAAAAGCAATGCCTTGTGCCGGTCCCCAATCTAGCCCAACGGCTGAGCCTCGCTGGCGGCGCCTCCTTGACCACTTCGATGTTGAGTTTTGTCTCTAAGTCGGCCCTGAATTTCGCGGCGTTGCGCGCGCCCCAGATACCAAAGAAGCACATCCCAGTTTCATCGTTCTTGTATATAGCTGCACCACCGAACGCATCCGAAAGTCCGCCTTCCCCAGGGCCGCCGGGGCCGTAGACTGAGATAACCGCCTCCATTGGCGCTACAGCCACAACGGTATTAGGCGACCGGGAGAAACCTTCGCTTCGGAACTGATACACAGGGATGATAGCGTGGGCATGATCGAACTATACTCGTGGCAAGCGGGGCCACAAGTCCGCTTCGGGCGATAGTCGACGTTCTCATATTCCCGCCTTGGGCCGGCAGCAGCCATAGGTAGATGACAATCTTTCACCAACAGCCACATCAAGCTGCCTTCGACAAGTCAGGCTTCGTGGCGATATTCCCACTTGCCTTCGGAGCTTAGTCGTCGCCACGTCTTGCCGCTCTTCGGTGTCCACGTGCCATCAATCGTCTTTACGGGGGCCGATGTGTAGCATCGTCGCCAATGTTGTAGCTGATCGAGGCCCCAGAAACTGCGGAGAAAGTTGAAGAGCAAATTTAGCATGGCAACAATTATGTCCGTCTAGTCGGCTCTGTCGCGTGACATCGGCGCGACGCCTACGCCTCCACCGCTCCGCATCGCATGTGGACGATACCAAATGGCGAGAACTCCCTACCGCGGTGTCTGATGAGCTACCGTTCCCGCCACCTTATCAGGCGAGATTCGTCCTTTCAGGCAGTGCCGATTTCGAGGAACTTGAGGCCGCTCCCTCGTATTATGGCGACTGGGCCAGGACGCCAGAGGCGTCCATGGGGATGGTGGCCACGCTCACATTCCCACACAGGCCGTCATCCCCCTCAGCGAGTAGTATCATTGGTCTGGAATGCAACAGTCCGTTCTCAGCCACGCAATCTCGCACGGCTGAGAGGAACTCATTCACAGCGTCACCGGTAGGACATGCAAGCTTACCTGTGAGATTTTCGACCCGGCTTTAATGGTTCAGGCTTTGATTGATCCTGATCGGGTATTGACAAAAGGTCCCCAACATCAACTTGAAGTGCTCTCGCGAGACGATCAAGAAGGTCAATTGAAGCGTTATGCTTTCCCCGCTCAAGATCACTGATAACTGTTCGATCAACAGTCGCATCGACCGCCAAGTTCTCTTGCGTGACGCCTCGCGAAGAGCGAACTCGTCGAAGATTCCAGGCTATGCGAGCTCGCGTGTCCATTATTGATGGGCACCATCTTGCATTGCATATATCCATCGGATATATCCGACATATATTGTTTTTGGTACTCTTGGGGTCCGTCAAGACCAAAATAGGCGGTATCAGTGGAACTGCGCCAACTATCCCTTTTCAGAGCCGTCGCCGAGGAGCTTCACTTCGGTCGGGCTGCGATCAAGATGAACATTGCACAGCCAGCCTTGAGCAATCATGTCATGGCGTTGGAAAAAGAGCTTGGTTGCCCGTTGTTCATCCGCTCCACTCGCCGCGTGGAGCTGACGAGGGCAGGGGAGACGTTTTATGATCGGGCTGTCCGCATCCTCAGCGAGATGGAGCTCACGACCGAACTGACCCGAGCCGCCGGCGGCAGCCGCATCCGTCAGATCAAGATCGGTACCGTCTATCCAGCCACCATGGGCATGCTGCCTTTGTTCCTCGGCAAGATCGCCCGCAAGTTTCCCGATGTCCGCATACACATCGCCTCCGGCAATACAGGAGACATCATCCGCGGGTTGGAGACCGGACAGCTGAACCTGGGCTTCATCAGGCCTGTTGAGAACATCGGCTCACTGCGCTTCTTCTCCATTGCGCATGAGCGCTATCTTCTCGCAGTTGCCGAGAGCAATCCCCTGGCCGCGCTCAACGAGATCTCAGTCGAAGATTTGCGTGATCAGAAGATCATTGCCTTCGACCGGCAGAACCTCTCCTTCACCGAGCGGTACTTCAATGAGAAATTCGAGGAATACGACCTGACGAAGAACGTTGCCTACAGCTGCGATGACACCTATTCGCTGGTCTCCCTCGTTTCTGCCGGGCTCGGCATCGGCTTTGCACCAGAATGGACGATGGGTATCCCCAATCGCACCTTCGTCCTGAAGAAGGTGAGGGGGATCGACTTCAAGATCGGGCTTGGAATTGCCTGGTCGAAGGAGGATCCAACGGCGTCGCGTGATGATATCCTGGAGATCGCCAAGTCGCTGGTGCGGAAGGGGTGAAGCGACCTCGAGAGGGGAGCGCGACTGACATTCAGGTCAGTGGGCGTAATGAGTTGGTGCAAATCTGCATTAGGAAATGTGCCGATATCTATGGCCATAAAGCTACAACAACGACAAGTGTATATGGTCGCAGTATTCGAATGACGGCAATCACCCGTTCGCGCCGGCGCCATATTCACCACGTCGACCGAACAGCGCGGCCTTTGCTTATTTATGGAAGGTGAGAGCGTATCGCGCGAAATGCACGGGAGATAAAATGATCAAGACCGACCATACTGATCTACGCGATTTGACTTTGAGACCGGTTGCCGGGCTCCTAAAGGGTGTGCCGGAAGACGTGGTTGAACAGCTGACGGTGACAGCGATCAAAAGACACCGCGATCTGGTGAGCAAAGCCGATACGCTGTTTCATAAGCTCCCTCCCGATATCAAGGCAGGCAACGAGCCAACCGGACTTGACCATGTTGAATATCTTGACGCAGCAATCGAGATGCATTCGCAAATGTCGGCGCTAACCACGCTTTTGGATATTCTCGGCAGGACCCCAAAAGTCTGACCGGATCAAATCAAACCACGTCTGATAGCCAAAGCCACCAGCTGCGTGTTGTTGCACAGATCGTATCGGCCCCTCAGCTCCTCCATTGTCTTGCGGACCGTATTGTATTTCACCTGTTCGACATCGGCGACATCCTGGACCGTTTTCCCGAGTTCGAGCCAACGCGCGAAAATCACTTCCTTCGGGCTGAGATAAAACGGTTCCTCGACCGAGGGAGTTGCTTGCAGCGCTTCAATGCGGGCATGGATCTGCGCGACGGTAGAAGCCGCCATTATTGCATCAACCTCGTGATCCACTGCCAGCTGCGGCTTCCTTGAGGCGAAAGTGAGCATAGCAGCCCCCCGGTTCGGGAGCGTGATCGGAACGGTTATTCCCGATCTGATATCAAAGTCGGTGGCATCGGCGAAGAAAGCCAACTCGCTCTTGGACATGGATCCCATATCGGCTTCTGCTGACCATGAGAAAGTACGGCGCAACTTCTTTGCCCGCCGGATGACCGGGTCCACCGATTTTAGATCGCTCTTGAAATAGTGATCCTGCCACTCGGGATGATAGTTCGAAATAGCAAAGGTCCGACCGAAACGGAGATCGATGTAGGCGTAGCCCGAAAATTCGAAGCGTTCGGCCAGATCAGAAAGTGCGGACTTGAGTGTCTTTTGGTCGCGAGCGATGACGGTGATATCGAGTAAGCTATCAAGCCAATGAGACAAGGTGAGGTTCCTTTTCTGGTGGCGCCCGTGTGCAAGCGGGGTATTTTAACTTGCATCTTACAACATATGCCTATTAACGCGAGCATTTTGCTAGCCGACGGATTGTCGAACTGAGAGGTGACTGGCCCTGAGCAGTCTACTCGCCGACTTTTCGACGCTGGGCCGCCTCAAATGAGTTCGAGACGTGGTGGGGTAGAGAGGTTCTGTCTCGCCGAGGTTAGATCGCAAGCGGGCGACTTAGCGCCTGCTGTGGGCCCTTTTGCGGTGGCAATCAGGAGGCACATTTCAACGCCGCGCCCCCGTCCAAGTTTGCGCTTTTGCGGGAATCCGTGTAATAAATGGCAAGTAGTTGGCTCAGGAGGGCCTCGACGATGACAGACATCCAGCTGGAGGCGCTTATCGCGCTCATGGAAAAGCGGGCAGAAGACGCCGCCAAGTCTCCAGACGATGCACGCCGTCATCTGATGGACGCCGGCATTGTGTCTGCCGATGGCAAGCTCGCCCCAGAATATGCGCGCGACGACAACGCTGAGGAAGCGGCTGCCGCTTGAGTTCCAATTACCCTGCATACGTGCTCGGCTACCACGGCTGTGATAAGGCGGTGGGGATCGCTGCATTAACTGGCGCGTCTCCCCTTCTTCCGAGCGAGAAGGCGTATGACTGGCTTGGCTCCGGTATCTATTTTTGGGAAAATGATCCTGAGCGTGCCCTAGAATGGGCGACGCAGAAAGCTGAGTCCGGCGCCTATAAAGAGCCCTTCGTGCTTGGCGCAATTATCGATCTCGGCAATTGCCTGGACCTCATTACCCGCAAATACGTTCCCCTGATCCAGACCAGCTACCGCATGCTGAAAAGCCAGATCGAAGCCACCGGCGGAAAAATGCCGGTGAATTCCGATGCCAGAGGCGATAAGAATTCCGACAAACTGGTTAGGAAGCTGGATTGCGCTGTTATCCACTACGTTCACCAGCTCGCCAAGGAAGCCGCCCTTCCAGCATTCGACACGGTTCGAGGGCTTTTTCCAGAAGGCGATGAAATCTACTATGGCGCTCGCTTTCACGAGCGTACCCATACGCAGATCGCCGTTCGCAACGACGCGTGCATCAAAGGCTTTTTCCTTCCACGGGGAGACGCGCCGGCGCTGACTTTTCCGGTTTCGCCACAGCGTTAACTCATTTCCACCGCTCGTTATTTTTGTCCGCCTATCCTTGAAAGATCGATCCTAATTCCTGCCTCGGTGGGCTTACCCGGCTTGGCTGATTGGGAGCTATCTTCACTCTCGGGAGGAGGTGCTGCAGGTTCACCATCGTCAGCCGGCTTTTCTGAGCTTCTATTCATGAAGGTCGCACCACCGGGATCGTTGGCTCGGAACACGTTGTCGCCCTCGAAGGTTCCTGTCTTCCAAGCATAGATCGTATCATCGACCAACTGCGGAAGGAGCTCGCTGTTCGTGGGACGGCCATACCACTTGGTGACGATGCGGGCGACCTTCGCAAATATGCCCGTCCCCGTTCGCAAGTTCGCGCAAGTGTCGAACATGTCTGGCTGAAGCTGTGACGGGTCGCCAACGCCAACGCCCGCGGGAAACTGTGTGATGCCGACGCGAACGATTGCATGACTGACATAGTCCTTGACCACAGCCATCGCCTCGTCGGGAGAGCGAGGCTTGGGGATGAGAACCAGCCGACCATCCGCCTTCACGGTTACGGCCAGTGGATCGTCGGAACCGACGGCCGAAATGAACTGTTCGACGATAGCAGAGGCAAGACTTGGGTCGGCGCATTTCGCGATAAAGGCTGCGTCCATGACGATGGCTCCAAGGATCAGGTGTTGAAAGACATCACGAAAGGCTTGCCGAACAGCCGTGCCCAGGCTTCTGTGCCGGCACGCTGGATGGCGATGATGGAGGTTTCTTTGGTCCACCAGCCATTCCCGATTGCTATGATGAGATCAGGATCATGAAGCATCGACTGCAGGATGGGCCAAATGACAGCTGCTCGTAGCAGATGAGTGGGGCCAAGCGCTGGCCGCCAACTGATACGATCGGGTTTGCAAAGAAGTCCGCTCGGGCTCCGCCGCTCCTTCCAATCAGAGGCAACCAGGGCTGCCACATGGAGCCAGGCACTGGCATGCGTTGGCGGCAGAGGATTTCGCTCTCAGTGGCCGAGATGCGAACCAGGACGTTGTCATAGCCTTCCGGATCGACGACAGCCGCGCCGGCGATGACGTCTAGATCAGTCCCGGCAAGCTGCAGCCTCCACAGGCGTTCGGCCGATGGCGTCCAAAACCCGAGAGCACTTTCAGCCAAAATCACTTGGGTGGTGTCTGTGCGACGCTGACGGCGCAGCGTTGCAACAAGGTCACTATGCCGAACAAGACTATTATCTCGACCAAGACTATTTCCGAGCTGCAGGTCGACGCCTTGCCAGCCCCGCCCTATGTCGGGAGCGGTCCAGAATGCGGCGGACCAGAGCCAGAAGCCTACGAGGGCCATGGCTGCAGCCGGTCGATAGAGTGTCGTCATGATCGCGAGACCGGCTGCCATGCCCGCCAGTCCCGCCCAGCCCCATCCTGGAAAAAGTGCGCCGGCCGTCGTTATTGGATGCGCCCAACCGACAATCCCAAAAGGGGGGACCGCCATGAGGACCATCACGATCGTATATCGCAAGGCTTTCCACCCCCTTGACTGGGGCGACCACAGGGCGGCGTGGACGATAACGAAGCCGCTTGACGCGACGATCCACAAGATCAGTCCCGGCCAGATGTCCGATTGATAGAAGGCAGCCACGCCTTGTGGGAGACCACGCGACGCCGCCAGAAAATAGGACGCCGAAACGATACCAGCGGTGCGGCGACTGCGTGCGAGCGACCAGAGAGCGGGAAAGGCGATTGCTGCGGGAAGCGCCAGCACATGTCCGCTCCAAGCAAGGTATCCTGTCGCTACAGAAGCCATTGCGAGGGAAAGGGGTTGGAGCAAATCACGGCGCATATGTGAGCACCTGCTTTGCAAGGCCGAGGACGCCGGAGGCAGGGACCGGCCCGAAGTATCGCGAGTCCCGCGATCCGGGAAATGGCGAGTGGAGGAACAGGAAGCCGGCTGGAATCGTCCCTCCCGAAAAAGCGCGCTGCCGCCGCCCCGGGCCGTCCTGAGCCACGAGGTCGGAGTTCGCTATCTGCCGTCCATCGATCGTGACGGCCTCGGCGACATCGATGCGTTGACCGGCAACTGCCGCTACCGTCTTGATGAGGGGACCAAAGTTGCCCGGGCAAAGACCCGAACGCAGGTAGCCTCGTTTAACCCCCTCGGAAATCGCATCGGTCTGTGGCGGGCAACGAACACCATGTCGCCGACCTGAACCGGACGATCAAGGGGCGCGATACGCCAGAGACCGAGCGGCTGGCTAGGTGTGGTGTTGATCCGCAGTCCGCCAATAGTGCCGCCGACGATCACCGCTAGGGCAGTGCCGCATGAGGCTGCGAGAAGAGCGAGGGCAGGGCGTCTCTGGTGCACTATGGCAGGGGTGGGTTTTTCGCGAGACGTCATTTCAGCGACAAACCTTTCGTTTGGGTTTGGCGCATGGTTTCCGCCTGTTTCAGCGCCACAGCTGTCCGTTCATGCGCGGCCAATTGCTGAACAGTCCGGATCGTGTCCCAAGCCGACCGCAGCTCTTGTCTCTGCGCTGGCTGCATACCCGCGGATGCTGTCTCGAACGCCTTCCCCTCCGCTGTCTTTGCCGCGAGCGGAAGGAAGGTTCTCTCTCCGAAGCGTTCCGACACCGCCTTGGCGAGACCTGCGAGCTCGGCCTTCACTTGTTTGTCGGCCAGGGCAAACTCAAGACCTGCGGGGATATCGTTTCGATCGATCGCATCGCGCACGCGCTCGAGCACCTGCTTTGCCGATGCGGAGAGTGCGGGAATATCGAGCGAGAGCTTGGCGCGGACCGCACGTTCCTCCTCTTCATAGCGGCTGCCTGCCTCGGCGCGTTTTGCAATGAAGTCCTGAAGATCGCGGGCAAGCGCTGGGGCGTTGAGGAGCGCTCTATGACGCGCCTGCTTGTCGGCACTGCCGGCAAAAAGTCCAGTCTTCCCCTTCAACGCACCGAAGCTTTCCGGCCGTTCTGCAATCCGCACAATCGCGGTTGCCGCCACTGTCCCATTCGCCAGCATCGCGTCAACATTGACCACCTTGAAGGCGGCCTGCGGATCCGCAAAGACGTGATGGAAGCGAGCGGAAACTAGCCTCCAGCTATCCTTCAGGCCAGCGTCGGCCGAGAGCCTGTCTTCGACCACCTGACTGATCGATCTGGGGAAGATCGTCGTGCCTGAGACCATCGGTTTTGGCTCCTTGATTGCAGGCAGTGTCGATGGGGTCGATCTCGCTCCGCCAAGGCCGAGCTTCACTGCGGCGGCGGCAAGGCGCGCGCCAAGCGCGGCGAGTTTCGATGATTGCCGAATGGTCCATTGGAGCCGATCGTGCGCGATGGTGCGGGCAACATTCATGAGATGGAGGCCGCGCGCCTCAGCGAACCGAAGCGCAGCGCGATAGTGCGAGGCGTCCTGATAGTCGAGCGTCGTTGCCTTCGATCCGGCACGCGCGAGCCGCTCATGAAGGCGGGCCATCGCCAACTCCTCGATCGAGACAACCTTCCAGGAATTCCGGTCGACCTCTGTTCCGTCGGGAAGCGTGACCCGCTGCGATCCGACGTGTTTCAGGCCGATGCGATCACCGATCTCGGCTTTCGATTCATTCATCGCTCGCGCGAGATCGACGCCCCAGACGGTGCGCTCCTGGCCATCAGAATGACCGAGCGTCACATAGTAGCTGCCCCGGTTGCCAGGCTTGTGCTCGTAGGGCGCTTCGCCATGGGCGATCAGCACGCCGCCACGCCGTTGCGCGAACTCTTCCAGCCCGACATAGAGCTCCGCCGTCTCGCGGTGGCGGGTCATCGCGACATAGGAGAGGTGCCGGTCCAGCGTGTTCGACGCCAGCACTTTGACGCGGTCGACGGTGGCGCCCTGGCTCTTGTGAACCGTAGTGGCGTAGCCGTGATCGACATTGGCGTAGAAGCGCTGTTCGATGACGACTTGGCGCCGATCGTCGCCATTCCCGATCTCAGCAACGATGCGCCCTGGCTGGGCCGCGACGACACGCGCCAACATGCCGTTCTTGACGCCGAGCGATCCTTCATTCTTCAGGAAGACGATCTGATCGCCGGCTGCAAACTGCCTCGTCCCGTCTTCGGTTTTGAACGCATGGCCGGCCTCGATCACGCCTCGCTCGACCAGCTTGCCGCGCGCCATCTCGTTCAACAGCCGCACATCGACACGGCGATGGGCGAGGATCAGGGTTGCCTTGGCCGGATCGTGTTCGCGGTCCCAGTCGGCGATCAAGGAGGTGATCGCCTCGTCCCTGGTCCAGGCGGTCCGCACCATATCGCGATCCGCATAGGCGTCGAGCGCAGCCGAGACGTTTCCGCGCGCCAGATCGAGCGAGGCATCGCGCATCCATTGTTCGCGCTGGCGGTAGATCGTCCCGAGTTCCGCATAGCCGATCCGCTCGGCAATGGCGCGGAAGGCAGCTCCGGCTTCGATCGGCTGAAGCTGTTCAGGATCCCCGACCAGGACGAGCTTCGCACCTGATGTCGTGACCGCATCGACGAAGCGCGCCATCTGGCGGGACGAGACCATGCCCGCCTCATCGAGGACGAAGACGCTCCTCTCATCAAGCCGGTCTCGCTGCTGATCCCATCGCAGCTCCCAGGCCGATAGCGTGCGGGAGACAATGCCGGCATCCTTCTCCAGGCCTTCTGCCGCCTTGCCGGCAAGCGCGCCGCCGACGACCCGATATCCGGCCGCTTCCCAGGCTTCGCGCGCCGCCTTCATCATCGTCGTCTTACCGGCGCCGGCGCGACCGATCACGGCGGCAATCCGCTCCGGACCGGCAACATGTTCGATTGCAGCTTTCTGTTCGTCCGACAGGCGCTCATTTCGAGAAAACACGCCGCTCAATACTGCGGGTTTGACGGCATGGGAGGATCGCTGCGACAACCAGATCGCCTGATTGGCCATCTGTGCTTCAACGCGGATCAGCTCCCGCGTCGTGTACTTTGCCGCTGCCCTGACGCCGGTGATGAGATCCATACGCTCACGGTCGAGCCGTAGCGTCTGCGGGCTCTGCAGAATCCGCGCCATCAAGTTCTGGAAGAGCGCCGCATCGTCGATATAGCGATAAAGAACCTTGGCGACATCGCGTTCCTCGAAGACGCTTTTCTCGCGGGTGATGAGGTCGAGCACGATCTCCGGATTGCGCTGGATCCGCATGGCATTCTCCGCACGCCTATCTTCCTGCAGCTCCAGCCGCTCGAGCGCGACCTTCTCTTCCCCGCCGTCGCCTTTCCGTTCGATCGCCTTGGTCCCGACGCCGAGATGGATGGTCGGCGTCAGCTCGATGCCTTGCTTCTCGAAGGACCGCCCATCGACACGAATGTCCAGCCCGGCAAGCGCCAGATGCCGGTTCTGGATCGCAAACCATCCATCCCGAAAGGCATTGAAATCGTCGGCTCCGCCAGCCCAAAGCTCATAAACGATCTTGCTGGCATCGTTGCGAAGAGGATTGCCGTCAGGTCCCGAGACCGCAACCTTCTTGGCCCCGAACCCATCCTCGGTCAACGGCCGCAAGGTCGTCATCAGGTGGATGTGCGGATTGCCCGGGGCATCGTGAAACACCCAGTCGGCAACCATGCCCTTGGCGGTGATATGGCGCTCGACAAAATCACGGACGAGGGCGATGTTCTGATCGGCGGAAAGCTCGATCGGCAGGGCAATCGTCACATCCTTGGCGAGCTGTGCGTCACTCCGCTTCTCGAATCCCTCGACCTTGTTCCAAAAAGCCTCGGAGGCACCAGAGACCGAACGATCGGCAATCATCGCCTGCAGCCATTCCGGTGCGTCTTCGGGGATCACGAACTCCTCATACAGCAGCCCCTGCTTACTGGAGTAGTCGATCGTCCTGGCTTCCCGCTCGAACTCCATCTTCGCGCAGTGCCGATAGGCCGCCGACAGCAAAGCGCTGCGGCCAGAGCCGCGGGCAACGATGCTGACTGAGAAATGCGGAACGGCCACGAGTAGAACTCCCCCTTTACACAAATGATTCCAATCAGTTCGAAGATGACGGCGGCCCCGCTCGGCCGCTCTTCCGAGCACGTCGCGTCAGCGACGTATAATTGCGCCCTTCGGATCCGCTTCTTCGAAACGGCGGGATCATTCGCCAAAAGCTGGCGCTTTGGCGAGGTGCAACATTGCACCTTTCCAGCGGGAGAAAATTCGGGGCAGGGTTCGTCTTCATCGAACTATCAGCAACGAAGAAGCCACGCCCATGAAGAAGCCAACTGCCAAAATTCGGGAAGAAATTGCTCGCCTGCAGGAGAAGCTGAAGGAGGCGGAAACACGTGACGCCGAGCGCATCGGTCGGATCGCGATACGGGCAGGGCTCGGAGAGATCGAGACCGAAGAGGCCGACCTTCTGTCGGCATTCGAGGAGGTCGCCGGCCGGTTTCGCGAAGGAACGAAACCCGCCCAAGGACGCAAGCCTGCTGGAGACAGCGCGTGATGCCGGCCGAAAGTACGGCATCACGCTGACGATGATCTATCAGTCCATCGGCCAGCTCCGAGAAACCTATGGTGGGCGCGACGCGTCCAGCAAGTGGTTCGAGAGCGCCAGCTGGATCTCGTTTGCGTCAATCAACGATCCGGAGACAGCTGACTATATCTCGCGTCGGTGCGGCACGACCACGGTCGAAATCGACCAGGTCAGCCGCAGTTTCCAATCGCGCGGCTCATCGCGGTCACGCTCGAAACAGCTTGCCCCGCGCCAGTTGATCCAGCCCCACGAAGTCCTGCGCATGCGCGCTGACGAGCAGATCGTCTTCACGGCGGGCAATGCGCCGCTGTGATGCGGTCGCGCGATTTGGTTCCGTCGGCCGGACATGACGTCGTGCGTGCGGAAGAACAGGTTTCAGCAACGCGAAGCGGATGTCGACGAACCTGTTTCTCCCGAAACAATCTGAGCGCAGGAGGATCGTCGATGCGATATTGGGAAGCCTGCGAGGCACAGGTTACGGCAGACGAGGCCATCGAGGAATGCCGCATCCACGAAGTCGCGGCTGCGGTCCGCGGCGACGACAAGGCATTGGTCGATGAAGCCACCGGCGAGGTCATCGCCGATGCCGACGAAGAGGGTGAATATTATAGCGCGGATATCCTCGGCTATCTCAGGTACTGAAGGCTGCCGCATTGCCTGCGAGAGGATCGTGGTCCGAATGGGCGGAGACCGCTTGCGGGCTTCGTTTCCCTCGGCGAGTAGAGCCGTACGCCGAAGGCGGATCGCCCAACACCTCCCTCATGGAATGCTTCACCAGATTGAATCGATCACGCGACACCGATTCATAATTGTCGTTGGACCGCAGGCGCCGAAATGCTTTTCGGAACTCGATCCGACGACGGCCACCTCTCCGTGATGTCCTTTGAACACTCCGAAAAGCAGGGGGATGAAGCGAAACTGTTGACACCTGCGACGGCTCAGCGAAAAACTGCCTCGCCACTACAGGAGAGAGATATGGCCGACGAAACAAATGCAGTCGTGACCCCGGAAAGCGCAAGCACGGATACGGTATCGCCAGTCCCGGAGAAGAAACGCCGTGGCCCGCGTCCAAAGAGCGCAGCACTTGACGCAGCTTCAGAGATGAGTGCGGCGCCCGAGGACGAAAAGCCGGCCAAGAAACCGAGAGCAAAGCGAGCAAAGTCCGCGGCTAGTGCTGCCGAAACGAGTGCTGCGGTGAAGAAGCCACGCAAGGCGCGGACACCGGCGCCGACTGTTGCAGCGAAAGCGACAGCGAACGCAGGCGACGAGATGGCGGATCTCCTTAAGCTGGAAGAGGAAAATCGGAACCTCCGGAAGCAACTGGCCGATAAGCTGCGCGCTGAAAACGCCGATCTTCGTAAGCGCCTCGGCCACTCCTAAATTCCCTTAGGACGCGCGCTCGACCGGGCCGGTGAAATCCAGATTCGCTTTTGCTGAACATTCCCGGCGATAAGCAATTGTTGCCGGGGTAGTCGTCTCCAGTGACGATAGAGGAGGGTGCGCAACGAAGATGAAGTCTCCGTGGAAATTTCTCAGCGGCCTTGCCAGGCGACACGACAAGCAAGACGCGCCAGACGTCGACGTTGCGTCGAGCGATAGCGACAAGTCATCTCCTGTCGAGCAGGCCATAGGTCCAATCGAGCCTGAAGACGCCGCCGTCCTGAAGGAAACCGATCAGGGCGGAGCCGACAGCACGACAAGGGAAGAACCTCGGCGCGACGAGGTATTGGTTGCACCCGTTTCAGCGACCAAGCCCGAAGAAGTGGAGGCAGTTGAAAAGCATGCTTCCAAGGAGAGAGCCGCGATAAGAACGCGCGGCAATAAGGCCGTCCGCCATAGGCGGGCGGAGAGCACGAAAGTCGCTCCGCCGCCAGTGGCGACGCCAAGTGAAAGTGCCCATGAACTCGATAACGAGATCAACGAACTGCGAACGCAGCTGGCGAAGAAATTGGAACTGCAGAATGCCCAGTTGCGACGCATGCTGGCACGGTTTGAGAATTGACCCCGCGAGGGAATGGCGGGCAATGGAGCATCGGTTAGAGTTATCGGTAATCAATGCTGCATTGAAGGTACTTTGCAAGGAGTACGGTGTTGAGCGCGACAGAAAATGCGTCCTTCAAATTTGCTGCCCTCCTCATGCGGCTTTCGCAAGAAGGTGTTCGCGAGGCGGAAGAATTGGCGCACAAGGCGCGACAGCAGCTCGGCACCAATTTTGGAATGGATCGCACCGGGGACGAAGAACCCATTTCGATTTAGTCCGTATTTCTCACCCGAGGCTGACGCGTAGGTCGTTGCTCGCGACTGTGCGAGGGGCAGGACACTAACGCTATATCCGCGGCCGCCAGCCCCTTTACGAATGCGCAGTCCGGCAAGGACCGCGCCCACCGATATGCCTCGCAATCGGGGACGTCTGCGCTCTTCTCCACATGGGAGTGTTGGTAGGCAGCGTTTTCTAACCTCGAGAGCCCTTTCGGCTTCCTGCGTTGCTTCCAGGAAGTTGAATGGTTTCCCCGACAAGCGAACTGAATTCGTCGTTTGTGGACTTGTATTTGTCGTTATTAAAATATCTGTTCGCGCCTCCTAAAACAGAGGAGTCAAACATTGGGCATACGGCAACGCGTGGGTTTGAAGTTCAAGGACGAGATCGAATTCTTGAAGGGATGGAAACGTGACCGTACCGCGGTCGGAGCAATCACGCCCACGTCTGTTGCGACAGCCCGAAAGATGGCCAGCGTTATACGACCGGACAGCGGACTTCCGGTTCTTGAACTCGGACCGGGAACGGGAGTGATCACCAAGGCAATTCTGAAGCGGAGCGTTCACCCCCGCGATCTCATTTCCATCGAGTATTCGCCGGAGTTCTGTCGCCACCTGCGCCATCAATTCCCGGAAGTCGACGTGAGATGCGGTGACGCCTTTGCGCTTGATCTTACGCTTGGAGCACAACGGCAGGCCAAGTTCGATTGCGTGATCTCGGCCATCCCGCTTCTTCACCTGCCGCCAGAAAAGCGGCTCTCGCTCGTGCTCGACCTGCTTGAGCGTGTTCCCGTCGGCAGGCCCGTCGTCCAGATAACCTATGGGCTGCTGTCCCCGGTCGTTGCGCTGCCTGCGGGATACGAAATCCGCCACCTCGCGTTCATGATGAGGAACATTCCTCCCGCACAGCTATGGACCTATACAAAGCGACCGGAGCGGAAGAATTGAAAGCGGAAAGTTGAAGGTGACGGGCGTTCGGAACCCACCGCTCGTATCCGCAACGTTCGCCCTCACTTCCGATTTCGGTGGGTGACCGACAGGCACGCTCGACAGCGAGTTCGACAGCTTTTATCTATAAATGATGACTGCTGCCACTGAAGACACAATCGCCAACCGGATCAGCCGCGTTCTCGCGGAGCGTATCATCACAGGTGCGCTCGAAGCTGGCAGCAAGCTCAGGCAAGACCACATCGCCGACGAATTCGACACCAGCCACGTTCCGGTGCGCGAAGCATTCCGGCGCCTTGAGGCTCAGGGCCTTGCGATTAGCGAAAGCCGCCGCGGCGTCCGCGTCGCCAGCTTTTCCAGGGCTGCGGTGGAAGAGGTTGCCCTCATGCGCTCGGTTCTGGAGGGACTGGCATTGCGCCACGCGGCGCCGCACCTGACGGCATCCATTCTGGACGAGGCAATGTCAGCCATGATCGCCGGTGATACCGCACCGGACGCGCGCACCTGGGATGAGGCAAACCGGCGTTTTCATCATCTGTTGCTGGCGCCATGCAAAATGCCGCGCCTGCTTACCACGATCGATGATCTGCAAATGGTGGGCTCGCGCTATGTGTTTTCAGCCTATGGCACGGACTGGACCCAGCGGATCGACTTCGATCATCATTCGATTCTCGACCATCTGCGAAAGGGCGAGGTCAACCAGGCCGTCGTCGTCCTGGAACGACATGTGCAGCGGATTGGTCCGATCCAGCGCTGATCCGGGTCTCGTGTAGAAAATCAGACGCCTAGTGCCCGAGGCCCTTCGCCGCACTCGCGGCTCAAAGAACTCGCCTCCAATTCGCGCCAAGATTGATTTTGAACCACCGATATTCCCCGGCTGGTTTGTTGCGCATCCTCTGCACGTTCATTTTTATAGATAATTATAGATTCTATCTATCATTAACGAAGAGGAGCATGGAATGGCGCAGGCAGACGCGGAGATAAAATCCAGAGTAAGCGAAGAAGCGGCCACTATTATCTATAATCTTCCATTCAACGATCTCCTTTTCCGCGCCCAGCAGGTTCATCGCGAGACCTTCGATCCAAACACCGTGCAGATGAGCCGTCTGCTATCCATCAAAACGGGCGGCTGCGCCGAGGACTGTGGCTACTGCAGCCAGTCGGCTCACTACCCGACGGGCCTCAAGGCTTCCAAGCTGATGGAGGTCAAAAAGGTGCTTGACGAGGCGCGCCAGGCTCGCGACGGCGGTGCGACACGCTACTGCATGGGTGCGGCGTGGCGCAGCCCGAAGGACCGCGACATGGACACGCTCGTCGCGATGGTTGAGGGCGTCAGGGCCCTTGGCATGGAAACCTGCATGACGCTTGGCATGCTCAACCCTGAGCAGTCCGCACGCCTCGCCGACGCCGGCCTCGATTATTACAACCACAACATCGACACCTCCGAACGGTACTACCCTGACATCATCACCACCCGCATTTTTGAAGATCGGCTGGAGACGCTCGTCAATGTCCGCGACGCGGGTATCAAGGTGTGCGCTGGGGGTATTATCGGCATGGGGGAGACTGTCGGCGACCGGATCTCCATGCTGGTCACGTTGGCCAATCTTCCCGCGCCACCTGAGAGCGTGCCAATAAACATGCTGATCCCGATCCCCGGATCGAAGCTCGCGAACGCCGCGCCGGTCGATCCGATCGACTTTGTGCGCACCATTGCCCTCGCTCGTATCCTGATGCCGAAGTCCCATGTCCGCCTGTCGGCCGGGCGTACTGATATGAGCGACGAGATGCAGGCGCTCTGTTTTTTTGCCGGAGCCAATTCGATCTTCGTGGGCGATACGCTCCTGACGGCTGACAATCCTGGCGAGGACAAGGATGCCATGCTGTTTCGACGCCTGGGTCTGCAGCCAATGGCTCTGGGGTCCCGCTCTTGAGCGCGGCGGCGCTCGCCCGGTTTGAGAAGACGCTCGCAGGCCTGCAGCGAAAGTCCCGCTTTCGCTCCCTCGTCGTGGGATCGGGCATCGATTTCGCCTCGAACGATTATCTCGGACTCGTCAATTCTCCCCGCCTAAAGGGGGCAATCACCGCGGCAATCAAGCGAGGCGTGCCCGTCGGCGCGGGTGGCTCGCGGCTGCTGCGCGGCAACCACATCGAACACGAGATGCTCGAAGCGGAGGCCGCGCAGTTTTTCGGCGCGGAGAGGGTGCTCTACTTCGCGAACGGCTATGCCGCGAACTCCGCGCTCTTTTCCACACTTCCACAGCGCGAGGACCTGATCGTCTACGATGCGCTGCTCCACGCAAGTGCGCTGGAGGGCATTCTCGCCAGCAAGGCCACGACATGTGCCGTGCCGCACAACGATGTCGGCGCCTTCGAACAGGCAATCCGGGATTGGCGCACGCGGGGTGGAAAGGGCGTGCCATGGATCGGCGTCGAAAGCCTCTATTCGATGGATGGCGATAGAGCGCCCTTGCGAGAACTGGCCGAACTTGCCCAACGATACGACGGCTTCCTTGTCGTCGATGAAGCGCATGCGACCGGCGTCTTTGGCAAAGATGGTCGAGGGCTTGCTGCCGATCTCGAGGTGAGAAGCAACATTCTGACGCTGCACACCTGCGGCAAGGCGCTCGGGGCCAGCGGTGCGCTGTTGGGTGGCCCCACCATCATGATCGACTACCTCGTCAACCGCGCCCGCAACTTCATCTACTCCACCGCGCCGTCGCCATTGACGGCCGCTGCTGTGCGCGAGGCGATCCGTATCGTTGCCGATGAGCCGGAGAGACGGACCCACTTGGATAGGCTCACCGGCTATGCAGGGGACCAACTGCAATCGCGGTTGGCCAAGATGCCAAGCGGCTCGCAGATCCTTCCTGTTGTGATCGGTGACAACGGACGCGCAGTTTCGATCGCCCGCCGGATGCAAGCCGAGGGGTTTGACATCCGTGCAATCCGCCCCCCCACCGTCCCCGAGGGGACGGCACGATTGCGGATCTCCATCACGCTGAATGTCGACGAGGAAAAAATTGCAGCGATGTTCGAACGGCTCTCAAAAGCACTGCAGGAACATGCACTATGACGGCTCGTTTTGTTATCAGCGGCACCGACACCGGAATCGGCAAGACCGTGTTCTCGGCGGCTCTCACCAACGCTTTGGGCGGCTATTACTGGAAACCTGTGCAATCCGGCCTCGATGAGGAAACGGATGCCGAAACTGTGGCCCGATTGGGGGCCGTGCCAGTAGAGCGCATCGTGCCTGAGGTATACAAGCTCGCAACCCCTGCCTCGCCACATCTCTCGGCCCGAATTGACGGAGTCTCAATCGACCCGCAACGGCTCGTGCCGCCGCAGGTCGACGGACCTCTCGTCATCGAAGGGGCAGGGGGCCTGATGGTTCCGCTCTCTGAGCGCCTGCTATTTGCCGATGTGTTCGCGCAGTGGAGAATCCCCGTCATCCTGTGCGCACGAACAGCGCTTGGCACGATTAATCACACGCTGTTGTCCATTGAAGCCATGCGGCATCGCGCGATCCCGATATTCGGCATCGCCTTCATCGGTGAGGAGAACCTGGAGACCGAGACGATCATCATCGAGTTGAGCGGTGTTCGGTCGCTCGGTCGATTGCCGCTCCTCGCGAGCCTGACGGCGACGGCTGTGAGCAAGGCCTTCCACGAGAATTTTGATCTCCCCACATTTTTGGAAGCCCGGCCATGACAAATCCGATCATCTGGCATCCGTTCACCCAGCATGCGCTGGAACCTCCCATGAAACGGATTGTCTCGACGGAGGGAGCCTATCTCTTCGACGAAGACGGCAATCGAATTCTCGACGCCATCTCGTCATGGTGGGTGATAACCCACGGCCATAGGCATCCTGTGATCATGCAGGCCATCCGCGATGCAACCGAGGCCTATGACCAAGTCATCTTTGCCGAATATTCCCATGAGCCCGCGGAACGCCTGGCCGAAGGGTTGGTTGCGGCTGCGCCACCTGGACTAAGACATGTCTTCTATTCCGACAGCGGCTCGACCTCCGTCGAGGTCGCTTTGAAGATGGCGCTCGGCTACTTCCACAACATCGGTGAGGCGCGAGACCGCATCGTCGTGATGGAGTACGGCTACCACGGGGATACGATCGGCACCATGTCCGCCGGTGAACGTGGCGTGTTCAACGCCGCCTATGCGCCACTGCTCTTCGGCGTCGACCGGATACCATTTCCCGAACCGGGGCTCGAGCAGCAGACGCTCGACGCCTTCGACGCCGTCTGCCGGAGAGGCAACGTCGCGGCCATCCTGCTCGAGCCGCTGGTTCTGGGTGCAGGCGGCATGAAGATTTACGCCCCTGACGTCCTCAGAGCTATCAGGCAAATCGCTGACCGGCATGGGTGCCTGGTCATCGCCGACGAGGTGATGACGGGATGGGGGCGAACGGGAACAATGTTTGCCTGCGAACAGGCAGGGGTTTCGCCGGACATATTGTGCACGTCGAAAGGATTGACCGGCGGCGCCCTGCCGCTGGCGGCAACACTTTGCACTTCCGATATTTTCAACGCACACCTGTCGACGGATCGGCGCAAGACGTTCTTCCATTCCAGCTCCTATACCGCGAACCCCATTGCCTGTGCCGCCGGTGTCGCGAACCTCCACGTGTGGAAGCATGAAGACGTCGGCGCACGTATCGAGGCGCTGGGAGAGCGCCATCGTGAGAGCTTGCAACGATTTGAGGGTGACGACCGGTTCTCCGGCGTCCGACAGGCGGGAACGATCGCAGCGCTCGACCTGAACGTGGCTGCCGGTGGCTATCTGGCCGATGTGGGTCCGCGCATGCGCAAGCTGTTTCGCGAGCGTGGTCTGCTCATCCGTCCGCTCGGTAATGTGATTTACCTCATGCCGCCCTATTGTGTCAGCGCTGCAGAGCTTACCAACGTCTATGATGCCATCGACGAGGTTGCCTCCATCATTCTCGGGAGGTCACGATGAGACCAGCCGCTTCCGCCCGCATGGCCGGGTTCGGGCACGCGGTGCCCGGTCGTTGTGTCTCCAATGCCGAAATCGAGACGACCTTGGGCCTCGAGCCAGGGTGGATAGAACGGCGGACAGGCATTCGCACCCGCTACTGGGCAAATGACGGCGATACTCTGAGCGGTCTCGCAGCAGAGGCTGGCCGAATGGCACTCAACAACTCGGGCGTTGCGTCGGATGATGTCGCCTTGACCCTGCTTGCGACCTCGACTCCGGATCATCTCCTTCCGCCCTCCGCACCACTGCTCGCCCATCACCTGGGCCTCAAGCGATCTGGCGCGATCGATCTTGCCGGCGCGTGCTCGGGCTTTCTCTACGCACTGACTTTGGCCGACGCCTTCGTGCGCCTGCATGGTCGCTCGGTCCTGGTGGTGGCGGCCAATATCTTGTCACGCCGTATCAATCCCAATGAACGTGCGACGGCCGTCCTGTTTGCCGATGCAGCAGGCGCTGTCGTACTGTCCCCATCCGATTATGGCGAAAGTGGACTGAGGTCGGTCGAACTCGCCGCCGATGGCAGCGGTTATGACCTGATCACCATTCCGGCCGGCGGTAGCAATCGACCGTTCACGAGTGAGATTCCTGGCGAGGAGTTTCTGATGTCAATGAAGGACGGGCGAGAGGTGTTTTCACGCGCCGTCGAAATGATGTCGCACTGTTCACAGCAGGCGCTTGCGAGGGCAGGACTGACAGCATCGCAACTCCACCGGTTTATTCCGCACCAGGCCAATAGCCGGATCTTCGATGCCATCTGTAGCAAGCTCGGCATTGAGCCATCGAGGACCGCGCGAACGATCGAGGCATTTGGGAATTCGTCGGCTGCGACGATCCCGCTCTCCCTGTCCGTCGCCAATTCGACAGAACCATTTGTTCGTGGTGAACAGTTGCTGCTTGCGGCAGCCGGTGCAGGGATGAGCGGCGGCGCCTGCCTATGGGTCACATGACCAACGAAGACGGGGCCGGTTTGGCCGATGCACAGCAGACACCAAATCCTCGTCGCAATTCTTTACACGCCCCATGAAGTCGAACGAAGAAAGACAAGGTTGAGAACATGAGAAAACTGGTCGCCGGCAAACTGCACGGCATTTATGTCACGGAAGCGAACCTCAACTATCATGGCTCAATTACCCTGGATCCGGATCATTGCGAGGAGGCAGGGATCCTGCCGATGGAATTCGTTGAGATCTGGAACAAGAATTCAGGTGCAAGAATTTCCACCTACGTCATCTTGGGAGAACGTGGCTCAAGGTGCTGCATTCTGAATGGAGCAGCGGCCAGAACCTGTCAGCCCGGCGACCAGATCATTGTTTGCAATTCGATCTATCTCGGGGAAGCGGAACTCACATCGCTGAAGCCGAGGATTTTGACCTTCGACGAAAACAACAATGTTCGCGACAGACTTAGTTACTCGGTAGCCCAGGAACACAACGGTCGCTACCAGTTCAGTATTCGCGACGAGAACAGCAATCTTCTTCCCATACCGGCATTGGTGTCGGACCGGTAGGGCAGAGCCCAACAGAAGCCGTGTCACGGGATCCGCACCTTATAATATTCAAATGGCACGGTCGCCAAGAGGGCGGGCGGCTCCCGGCGCGAAGGTATTCTGATACCACATTTGTGGCATAAGACAATTTATGGAACTTTTGCAGCTACATCAATTGAGAGGTGAAACGCTGCGCCCAACTACCCCTCCGCGCCATTCAAGAGGTGCTGGAGCGGAATGGTATCGAGTTCATTGCCGAAGACGGCCATGCAGGTGTTGGCGTGCGTTTCTCACAAGCCAAGAGCAACGGCGTTTAGAATCGAGTTGTTCCGGAGTTGTGCCTTCTGACTTGCGCTTGCGCGCGCCAGCGTTGAGGAATTCCCTCCTAGATTGTCGTGTAGAAATGCGCCGAAGCCAGTGCGGTGGCCCGGATTATCCGCATCGCAGTCTGGTATGACTTACGCCATCAAGCATTTTTCTTGCAAATATAGGAAATATGGATATTCTGGAAACTTCTCTCGGGGGTCGTTTCATGCGCCAGTTCACGACGGGTGACTTAAATAAACAGGTTGGTGACGTCACCGATGCTGCCAGCCGCGAGCCGGTCGTCCTGACGAAGCATAGGAAGCCGCGCTTTGTTCTTATGAGCTACGATCACTACGAGCGCCTGCGCACCGGCGGCGATAGTCGCAAAGTATATCGTGCGTCGGAAATGCCCGCTGATCATATAGACCTGTTTGAGGCGGAAATCGATCGTCTGGCGCGTGGCGAGGGCTACGGCGATGAGCCGTGATTTTCTCCCCGGCCAGATCATCACCTATCCGTATCTCTGGGCTTGGCAGAACGACCGCGGAGAAACAGAAGGACGCAAGTCGCGCCCGACGTGCGTCGTCGTCGCGGTCCGCAGCGCCAAGGACGGCCTCACGCACCTTGCTCTTCTCGCGGTCACGACGAAGCCGCCGCTTTCAGATCGAGTAGCCATTGACGTTCCTGATACGGAAGCACGCCGAGCAGGCTTGAGCGACCTGAAGCGCTGTTGGGTAATGATCGACGAGTACAATTACGATATCGCTGAGCGGTCGTGGTATATCGAGCCCGATGAAAACGTTATCGGCCGTTTCAGCAAAGCGTTCATGATGAAGATCGCAGCGTCGTTTGGCGAAGCCTCCAGAAAGTCGGGTCGCCGAATTAGCCGACTTGATTGATCTACCCGACAAGGATTCGGCAAGCAGGTGCGCTCAACTCAAGCAGATTTATTGGCCGTGATGGGATTCGAACTCAACGCCCAACAGGAAACATCCTAGCGCCTGACCCTTCTATCTTTTTTCCGGCTAGCAATTTTAGACTTCAGGTTGGATAGCGGGACGCTTGTCTCCCACCGCTCTCTCTTTCAAGAAAATGGACCCGCTATCATCGGGTTCACAAATACGTCAGGTCTGGAGCCTAGATGGTGTCACTCAGAACCGGCAATACATCGAAGATGTCCGCGACGAGGCCATAGTCGGCGACCTGGAAGATCGGCGCTTCTTCGTCCTTGTTGATGGCGACGATGACCTTCGATTCCTTCATGCCGGCGAGGTGCTGGATCGCACCCGAGATGCCGCAGGCGATGTAGAGGTCGGGGGCAACCACTTTGCCGGTCTGCCCGACCTGCCAGTCGTTCGGGGCATAGCCGGCATCGACGGCGGCGCGGCTGGCGCCAACGGCGGCACCAAGCCTGTCGGCGACCGGCAGGATGACTTCCTGGAATTTCTCGGCCGAACCGAGAGCACGGCCGCCGGAGATGATGATCTTCGCTGACGTCAGTTCCGGACGGTCGGAGGCCGAGAGAGAAGAAGAAAGGGCTGCCGTCGAGATAACCTCGACGACAGCAGCTGGGCCTTGGGAGGCCTGGGAGAACGAAGCCGTACGCACGGTGATGACTTGTCTGGCATCGGTCGATTGGACCGTCTGGATGGTGTTGCCGGCATAGATCGGGCGCTTGAAGGTATCTGCCGAGACGACTTCGATAATCTCGGTTATCTACGGCAGTTGATCTGGAGTCGCAAATCAGCAAAAGCCGGGACAAATCACGGCCGCAAAGGTCACGGAAACCGCTGGTTTGAGGGCAGGAACCGCACGATAGATCTGACGCTGCAACTGACACGCTACCCCGGCCTCGATGATCGCATCACCATCCTGTGCGCCGCCGACGAGGTCGATGCCGGACGATTGGGAAAGCGCCATCTGCGCGTTATTAATGCGCGCACACACGACCATTGCTGAAAAGATCGCCTTCACGTTCGATCCGTTGGTCGTCCACATGCATAAGTAGCGCTCGGGCCTCTGATTGCGTTACACCGCAGTCTTGCGCGCCTCGTCGAGATAGATCTCGCGGAGGCGGGTCGCAATCTGGCCGGGGGCGCCCGTGCCGATCGTCGCGCCGTCGATCTCGACCACCGGCATCACGAAAGTCGATGCGCCAGTGATGAAGGCTTCGTCAGCGCTCTGAGCTTCTTCGACGGTGAAGTTTCGCTCGATCACTTCCATTTGCGCTTCCTTGGCGTAGCGCAGGAGACTGGCGCGGGTGATGCCATGCAAGATGTCGTTCGACAGCGCGCGCGTGATGATCTTGCGACCCTTGACGATATAAGCGTTGTTCGCGGTGCCCTCGGTCACATAGCCGTCCTGCACGAACCATCCGTCGTCAGCGCCAGCCGTTTTTGCCATCATCTTGGCCATCGACGGGTAGAGAAGTTGTACCGTCTTGATATCGCGACGGCCCCAGCGAATGTCGGGGATCGAGATCACCTTGATACCGGTCTTCGCCTTCGGCGCGTTCACAAGAGTGGGAACCGACTGCGTGAAGAGGACGACAGTGGGCTCGACCTCATCGGACGGGAAGGCAAAGTCGCGATCACCCGGGTTGCCGCGCGAAATCTGCAGATAGACGACACCCTCGTTCAGGTCATTTCTCGCGACGAGCTCCCGGTGTATGGCGAGCAGCGCATCGAAAGACAGCGGATGGCGAATGCCCAACTCCGCCAGCGAGCGCTCCAGCCGCGCGACGTGGCCGCCGAAATCCAGAAGCTTGCCGTCGACCACCGAGGTCACTTCGTAGACGGCGTCTGCAAAAACGAACCCGCGATCAAAGATCGAGATCTTCGCTTCGTCTTCGGGCAGATATTCCCCATTCAGATAGACAATTCGGCTCATGTGTACAGCACTCACTCCAGGTGTCTGGTCGATCGGATCAGGCGCGTTGCCGTGCCAAGTGTCAGTTCAACAGCGCGTCGCAGAAGATGGTCCCCATCTCCGGCAGCACATTCGGATAGTCCTCGCATATCCCCTTGCCCTGCGTCATCAGGCAAACGATGATCGGGGCCTTTCCTTCGACAGCAACACGTATCAGATCGTGTTTGTAGTACGAAGCCCGCGGATCGCCCGTCCACGAATTCTGCCCAGCTTTGCTCCACAGCCGGGCGTCAGCGAGCACGCCGCCACCGAGGAACTCCGCGACCTGGAAATGCGGTTGCTTCGCTTCCATGCTGGCGCGATCGCGCAGGAGGATCGCCTGTGCCCTTTCACGCGCCTGGCCGGAGAGCGGAACCGTGCCGGCGAATATCTCATGGAACAGTCGTGCAGCCGCAAGCGGGGTCAGTGCATTCAGATATTCGCCCGAGCGGCCAGCATACTGAGCCTCGCGGCCATAGCGGATATCGTCCATGAGCTTCTGGGTAATGTTGCAGTTTTCGAATTCTGGCCAGCCAAGTTCATGGAAAAACTGGTTCAACCGCTCACGCTTCCGGCGCCATGTATCGAACTCCGGACCTTCCAGCAGCGTATCGCCTGTTGACCCGGTGATCAGATCGATCACGTAGTTCGTCCCCGTGTTCGACGACCACAGGATCATGTCACGCATCGCACGCGAGAGCTCCTCGTGATCGGTCACCCGGCCGGAGTCGATTGCATGCAGCACATGCACCAGATGAAAGGCCTTGACCAGGCTGCAGGGATAGCAACGCCAGTCACCGCGATAGGAATATCCGTCGGGCGTGTTGCCCGGACCATTTTCGCGCAGAGCGACGTAGCCGAAATTGTCGGCCGTAAGACCCCGATCTGCAAAGCGCTGGAGGAGCTCCGCGGTAATGCGTTCACAGCGGCCGGACCAATCGGCGTCGGATTTGAAAAACATCAAGAATACCTTCTGATAGACAAATGGGTCACCCGGCAGTGCGGGCGGATTTCCAGCAACGGACGAGACCGCCCTCACCGACCGGCTGCATGGCCTGCGGCGATTGGCAGCCTACTTCCGCCAGCGAACAGCGTGGAGCAAAGCGGCAACCGGGAAGCACGGCGAAAGGGTCGGGAATCTCGCCTGCGATCGGCTCACGCACGGATTGCGAACGCCGCACATCCGGCACGGCCGCGATAAGCGCTTGCGTGTAGGGATGCCGGGGCGCGGCAAACAGGCTGGCGCTGTCCTGCAGCTCGACGATCTCACCCAGATACATCACGGCGACACGGTCGCAGAGATAACGGACGACATTCATATCGTGCGAGATGAAAATGATCGTCAGCCCTTTCTCGCGGTTCAGGCGCTTCAGCAGGTTGATGATCTGCGCTTGCACCGAAGCATCGAGCGCCGAGACGGGTTCGTCGGCAACGAGCACCTGCGGATCGGCGCACAGAGCTCGCGCGATCGAAACGCGCTGGCGCTGGCCACCGGAGAGGGCGTGGGGAAACTTCAGCGCAGTTTCGGGGACGAGACTGACCTCTTCCAGGACCCGCTGAACATCGGCTCGACGCTCACTGCGCGTCGAGCCGGGGTGATAGTGAGCGATCACCTCTTCGAGCTGAGCGCCGATCGTGATGCGCGGATTGAGCGAGGAGTACGGATCCTGGAACACCATCTGCAGGCGGCCGTCGCGATCAGGGCCGTCCAACGGCTTGCCGTCGAACACAACGCGCCCACCATCGCTGGCCTGCAGCCCCACGCCAATGCGCGCCAGCGTGCTCTTGCCGCAGCCGGATTCCCCGACGATGCCCAGTATTTCACCGGGTTCGACGCCCAGATCGACGCCACGGACGGCGTGGAGATAGACCTTTTCGCGCCCGGCAAGCATGTCCAGAAGACCCCACTTGACCGGAAAGCGCCTCTCGACCTTCTGAAAATCAAGCAGCGACATGAGAGACCTCATTCAGAATGCAGGCGTCGAGATGACCCTCGGCAGCACCGGGACGCGGATGCAGCGCCGGCGCCGTCCCGACTACGCACTCCTGCCGAACGTACGTACAGCGCGGAGCGAAGCGACAGCCGTCGGGCGGCGAGATCAGGCTGGGAGGAGCACCCTTGATCGGAACCAGTTCGCTCTCCCGACTGACCTGTCCCGGCAATGCGGCCAACAGGGCGCGGGTGTAGGGATGCGAGGGCGCATCGAGCACTTCACGTACCCTGCCCGTCTCGACCACGCGCCCGGCATACATCACCGCCATCCGGTCGCAAATCTGGGAGACCACTCCCAGATCATGCGTGATCAGAATGATCGACGTGCCCAGGCTGTCGCGCCGTTCCTTCAGCAGCCGCAGGATCTGATCCTGCACTGTTACGTCGAGCGCGGTCGTCGGTTCGTCGGCAATGATCAGGCGCGGGCGCAGAGCCAGCGCCATGGCGATCACGACCCGCTGCCGCAACCCGCCCGAAAGCTCATGCGGATAAGCGTCAAGCCGTCGCTCCGGCGACGTGACATGCACATCACGAAGAAGCTGCAGTGCCGCTTCCCGGGCCTGCGCGCGGGTTACCTTGCGATGACGCCGGATCACTTCGGCAATCTGATTTCCGACGCGCATGGTAGGGTTCAGCGCCGTCAGCGGGTCCTGGAAGATGAACGCGACGTCGCGCCCGCGCACCTTCGCCAGTTGGCTCTCGCTCATGCGTGCCAGATCGCCGGCCCCTTCGAGACATATTTCGCCGCCTGCGATGCGAGCCGAGGCGCCGCCGAAAAGACGCACGATCGAGCGACAGGTCGCCGACTTGCCACAGCCGGATTCACCGACGATGCCGAAGATCTCGCCGGGGTGGACATCGAAGCTTACCCCGTCCACCGCCCGGGCGACACCGGACGGGCTGCGGAACTCGGTGACAAGGTCGCGGATGGTCAGAAGGCTCATGACTTACCCCTTCGGCTTGAGTGCTGCGGCAAGCCCCTCGCCCGAAAGCGAGAAAGCAATGCCGATCCAGACGATGGCGAGGCCGGGAAAAATGGTCATCCACGGGGCTTCGCGCATGTAGTCGATGCTTTCGACGATCAGCAGCCCCCACTCCGGCGCTGGTGGCTGTACGCCAAGCCCGAAGAAGGACATGGCAGCGACCGCCTGTACGGTCAGAACCACGTCGGACATCGAGTAGACCAGAGCAGGCGTAACCGTGTTCGGCAGAATGTGGCGCAGCATGACGCGCGACTTGCCGAAACGTAGAACGCGCGTCGCTTCGATGAATTCCAGCCGCGAAACCAGGAGCGTCTCGCCGCGCACAATGCGGGCATACCCGATCCAGTTGACGATAAAGAAGGCGATGTAGAGATTGCTCTCGCTTGGGCCCAACACGCCGACGATCGCCAGGATCAACACGTAGAAGGGAAAAGCCCATACGATATCGGTAAGGCGCATCAGCGCGGCATCGACACTGCCGCCGAAAAAGCCGGCGACGAGCCCGATCATGATGCCCATGACCATTGGCCCGAAGACACAGATCAACGCCAGCCGCAGATCAAAGAGCGCGCCGGCCATGATCCGCGTGAATATGTCACGGCCGAAATTGTCGGTGCCGAACCAATGCGCGGCGGACGGCGGCTGCATTGCATTGCCGAAATCGAGTGCGAAGGGATCATACGGGGAAAGCATCGGGGTGAGGACCGTTGTTGCGACCGTCACCGCCAGCATCAGCAGTCCGATGGCACCGGCAGGGGTGCTCAGAAATTTGCGAAGGATGTGCATTGTTCAATCCAGCCGGACGCGTGGATCTGCCAGCGCGTAGCAGATGTCGGTGATGAGGTTGACGAGGACGACCAGGATGGCAAAGAACACCGTCAGGCCCCTGATCACCGGCAGATCTCGCGAAACGATGGCGTCGATCAGCAGGCTTCCGAGGCCCGGCACCGAGAAGATCTTCTCGACCACAACGGTGCCGCCGACGATCCAGCTTACCCGCACCCCGATGATCGAGATGGTGGAGATCAGGCTGTTCGGCAGGACATGGTGCAGGAAGACTTCATACCCGCGCAGCCCCTTGGAGCGTGCGGTATCGACATAGTCGGCCTTCATCGTGTCGATGAGGGCGGCACGCAGGCTCTGTTGGATCAGCGCCGCCGTGGACAGGCCCACCACCAGCGAGGGCAGAAACAGTCGATGCAGATTGACGAGGAAACCATCGCCGACACCACCGGTCGAAAACCACCCCATCCCGAGAGCAAGCCAGATGATCAGCACGTAGCAGAGCCAAAACGGCGGCATCGCAATCAGCACGACGAAGATCTGGCGGATGACATTGTCGATCAACCGACCGCGGTTTGCAGCCGCCAGAATGGCGAAAGGCAACGCGATCAGCAGCGCGATGACGGTGGAATATCCGACGATGGCGAGCGTGTACGGCAGGCGTTCGGCCACAAGAGTGATGATCGGCTGCTTGTGGAAGATCGAGATGCCGAAACTGCCGGTCAGGCAATCGTGGAGGAAGTACAGATATTGGACCCAGAGCGGCTTGCCGAGACCCCAGAGCTCCCGCATCGCCTGCAACTCTTCAGGGCTGGCTCTCGTGCCCATGGCACGTGACGCAGGATCGCCCGGCATGATCTGGAGAAGAAGGAAGCTGGCCAGTGTGATCCCGATCAACACGGGTATCAGCATGAGCAGACGTTTGAGAATGGCGAGTATCATGGTCTTCCGCTGGCAAGGGGCACGCTAAGGCTGGCAGATGCCCCCGCCACTATCAGGCGGGGGCACGCGTATCAGTTGGCGATCTTCACGTCTTCAAGCCGGAAATTCGAGGTCGGCAGGATCTCGAAACCCTTGACCTTGTCCTGGACGGCCCAGGCAGAGGCGGGATGATAGAGGAAGACATAGGGCGCGCCGTCATGCAGAATCTGGATCATCTGCTTGAACATCGCCCCGCGTTCAGGGCCGTTCACGGTCTTGCGCTCATCGGCGTAGAGCGCGTTCAGGTGATCGTCCTTCCACTGCGTGTGGTAGGCGTTCGCACGTTCCGGGTTGACCCCGACGAAGCCGATGATCTGGTCTGGGTCGATCGTGTCCGATGTCGTGTAGGAGACCGACATGTCGTAGTTGCCGGCCTTGGTGGTTTCCCACTGCGTGCCGCCCTCCAGCATCTGCACCTTCAGCTTCACGCCGACCTGCTGCAGCATCGCCTGCAGCGCGATCGCCGCGTTGCGGCTGGTTGCGGCACCGGAATCGACCACGACCTGCGCCTCAAATCCGTCCGCATAGCCTGCCTCGGCAAGCAGCTGCTTGGCTTTAGCAGGATCGTAGGCGTAAGGCTGGAGGCCCGGATCGGCAAAGGCCATGACCGGCATGGCGGAAGCGGCAGGTTTGCCCGCGCCGTAGAGCACGCCCTTTACCAGCGCATCCTTGTCAACGGCGTAGTTCAGAGCCTGGCGCACCCGGACATCGTCAAAAGGCCTGCGCGTGGTGTTCAGCTGCACGAAGTCGGCACGGTAAGGGATGGTCTGACCGACGGTAATGCCGTCCTTGGCATCCAGATCCTTGAGCTGGTTCAGCGGCGGGTCGAGCGCCACGTCCACTTCGCCGGCTTCCAGTTTCATCACGCGGGCAGATGGCTCGGTGACGACTTCCAGCACGGCTTCGTCGACGTACGGCTTTCCTGTTTGCCAGTAGTTCGGATTCTTTACCAGGTCCACGCGCGAGCCGCGCACCCGTGACTTCAGCATGAAGGGACCGGAACCGACCGGCGCTTCGAAGAATGCATCGCCTTTTGCTTCAACCTGAGCCTTGGGGAGGATTGCTGCGGCAAAGAGCGCCAGATTATTGAAAGCGGGGGTAAATGGCTGGGCAAGCTTCATCGTGATCTCGTGCTCGTTGCGGATCTCGAAGCTGGTAATCGGACGATAGAAACGTCCCCAGCCCGAAGCTTCAGATGCCGCGCGCTCGATCGAAAACTTGACATCTTCCGCCGTGACGGGTGTGCCGTCCGAGAACTTTGCGTCGCGGAGCTTGAAATTCAGCGTCAACCCGTCGTCCGAAATGGTCCAGCTTTCGGCCAATCCCGGCTCCAGCCCCTCGCCTGTCTTGTCGGGGCGGATCAGGGTGTCGAAGATCAGCAATTGCGTCCAGATCGATCCGTTATCGCTCGAAGCGATCGGATCGAGGCTGACCGGATCATAGCCCATCGCGACGTGCAAAGTCTGCGCATGAGCTGCCGCCCCGGCGAACGCAAACGCCGAAGCGAGAAGCAAACATTTCAAATTAAATCTCTGGATCATGAAAGAGGTTCCTAACCTTTCGTGGAGGACGCGTTCTTTTGAATCGGTCCCGGGCGATCGCGCAGTCGCCCCGGGTTGAGATGGATGTTAGACAAGCGCCCCCTACACGAATAATAATAAATAACTGGCCACCTATCAGCAGGTTGATAATGGATCTTCGCGAACTTGAACTCTTCGGAACCCTGATGCGGGTTGGAACCACAACCGAAACCGCCCGGCTGCTCGGGATATCGCAGCCCGGCGTCAGCGGACAGTTGAAGCGGTTGGAAAGCCGGCTCGGAGTTTCGCTGTTTCACCGCACCGGAAACCGCCTCGAACCGACCCATGAGGCGAATGAACTCTTTGCGCTGGCCGTGCCCATCTTCAACACGCATGCGCTGATCCGCTCCAAACTGCCCGCGTTGCGCAATCTGGCGTCCCGCCCGGTGTCGGTCTCCGCCACCCCGGCGCTCGTTGAAGGTTTTATCGGCCCGATCCTGATCCGCGCCGGATATCGCAATTGGAAAAAGCGGATCGTGCTCAGGGTCCACTCCCCAGAGGATGACTTGCGTAGCGGCGAAGCAGACATCGGCTTGCAGATGGCTCTACCGCCCAAGGCCGAGTTCCAGGCCTATAAGATCGGCCACATTCCGCTTGTCGCTGTCCTGCGCAAGGATCATCCCTTGGCGCAGATGAAGGAACTCACATGCGCGACAGTCTCAACGCATCCGTTGGTCTGCTACAACGCCGACTGGTCCCCGATGGGCGGCACGATCCGCGCTGCTTTTACGGCCCAAGGGCTCAGCTACGATCCAGCGTGCGTGGTTCCATTCTGCGCGAATGTCTGCAGCATGGTGCGCGCCTGCGGTGGAGTGGGGATTGTCGATGCCATGACCGTGCGGGACTACGTGATGCAAGGGCTTGTTTCGAGGCCGATCACCGACATTCCCAACGTATCCATCATAGCGTTTCACCGGCGCAACGAACCCTTGAGGGCGCCGGTACAGGATCTGCTGACCGCGCTAAGAAAGCCGGTGGCTTAGCTGCGCCGGTTAGGGCAGTTCGTCAGGGTGGGCAGTCGGCTGCACCGCGCTGAAGCGCCACCGGCGATCCCGGTCAAAGTGAAAGAGAGCCGCCGCTCACGCTGATGAGCGTCGGCCCTCGTATCTGGAAACTCTACACTATGCGATCTTGGGGATCAGATCTCCGACGGACTTTTTCGCATCGCCGTAGAACATGCGGGTGTTCTCCTTGAAGAAGAGCGGGTTCTCGATGCCCGAATAACCAGTCCCCTGGCCGCGCTTTGATACAAACACCTGCTTTGCCTTCCAAACCTCGAGCACTGGCATGCCAGCAATCGGAGAGTTCGGATCTTCCTGCGCCGCGGGATTTACGATGTCGTTCGAGCCGATGACGATCGCAACGTCAGTTTCAGGGAAATCCTCGTTGATCTCGTCCATCTCGAGAACGATATCGTAGGGAACCTTCGCCTCGGCCAACAGCACATTCATATGGCCCGGAAGACGGCCTGCCACCGGATGAATGGCGAAGCGAACCTCCTTGCCGGCAGCCCGAAGTTTGCGGGTCAGCTCGGAGACGGCTTGTTGAGCCTGGGCAACGGCCATGCCGTAACCCGGCACGATTACGATGCTGTCGGCGTCGTTGAGCGCGGACGCCACGCCTTCCGCATCGATTGCGACCTGTTCCCCTTCAATCTCCATTGCCGGTCCTGTAGTGGCGCCAAAACCGCCAAGGATGACAGAGACGAAGGAACGGTTCATCGCCTTGCACATGATATAGGAGAGGATGGCGCCTGAGGAGCCGACCAGTGCGCCGGTGACGATCAGGAGGTCGTTTCCGAGCGTGAACCCGATCGCAGCTGCAGCCCATCCGGAGTAGCTGTTCAGCATCGAAACCACCACCGGCATGTCGGCGCCGCCAATCCCCATGATGAGATGATAGCCAATGAAGAAGGCGGCAAGCGTCATGACGACGAGCGTCCAGGCGTCAGCGCCATTCACATACATCAGTAGCAGCATGACGGAGAGGATGGCGGCTCCGGCGTTCAGGAAGTGGCCGCCGGGAAGCTTCTTTGCCTTGCCGTCGACCTTTCCGGCCAGCTTGCCGAACGCGACAACCGAACCGGTGAAGGTCACTGCACCGATGAAGACGCCGAGGAATACCTCAACCTTCATGATGGAAAGCTCGACAGGTGTCTTGTGGGCAAGAATGCCGGCGAAACCACTGAGTGCCGCCCGTGCAGCCTCGTCGAGGCCTGCCACACTTTGAGCCTCGAGATGGGCGTTAAAGCCGATGAAGACCGCCGCCAGTCCCACGAAGGAGTGGAGAGCAGCCACAAGCTGGGGCATCTCGGTCATCTGCACCCGGCTTGCCACGTAGTGTCCAAGGACGGCGCCGCCGCCGATCATCAAGACGATGACGAACCAGTTGCCAACGCCTGGTCCGAAGACCGTCGCAACAACGGCCAGTGCCATTCCTGTTATGCCGTACCAGACGGCACGCTTTGCGCTTTCCTGCCCGGACAGACCGCCGAGCGACAGAATGAAGAGGACAGCCGCCGAGATATAGGCAGCGGAAACGATACCAATGGTCATATGATCCCCTACCGATCAGGACTTCTGGAACATGGCGAGCATGCGCCGTGTCACGAGAAAACCGCCGACGATGTTGATTGTGGCCACCAAGACAGACAGGGCGGCAAGTGACATGACGAGTTGGCTGCTGGAGCCGATCTGCAGCAGCGCTCCAAGGATGACGATACCGGAGATCGCGTTCGTCACGGCCATGAGCGGCGTATGCAGCGAGTGCGATACGTTCCAGATCACCTGGAAGCCGACAAAGCACGCAAGGACAAAAACCACGAAATGGCTCATGAAGCTTGCCGGAGCGTATGCGCCGACCAGCAGAAGCAGCGCCGTGCCGAAGACCAGGAGAAGGCCAAGATTCTTCGTCTGCTTCCTGAAAGCAGCAAGTTCCAACGCCCGCTTTTCATCCAGCGTCAGTTCCTTTGCCTTCTCCTTCGGCTTCTGAGCGGCGATCGCCTGCACTTTCGGTGGTGGCGGCGGATAAGTGATCGCACCTCCAAACGCGACCGTCGCCCCACGGATGACGTCGTCCTCCATGTTGTGAACGAGCACCCCGTCCTTGCCGGGTGTCAGGTCCGCGACCATGTGGCGGATGTTCGTCGAGTACAGCGTCGAAGCCTGCGCCGCCATGCGACTTGGGAAGTCGGTGTACCCAATGATCACCACACCGTTTTCCGAGACAGTGCGCTGATCGGGAATGGTGAGATCGCAATTGCCGCCGCGTTCGGCCGCAAGATCGACGATGACCGAGCCCGGTTTCATCATCGCAACCATGTCGGCCAACCAAAGTTTTGGCGCATCGCGACCCGGGATCAGTGCCGTCGTGATGACGATATCGATCTCTGGCGCCAGTTCCCGAAACTTCGCGAGTTGCGTCTCCCGGAATTCAGGCGACGAAGGCGCTGCATAGCCGCCGGTCGCAGCTCCGTCCTGCTGTCCCTCGGCAAAATCCAGGAACACGAATTCCGCGCCCATGGACTCGATCTGCTCTGCCACTTCAGGACGAACATCGAAGGCATATGTGATAGCACCGAGCGACGTCGCCGTCCCAATCGCGGCAAGGCCGGCGACACCAGCACCAATGACCAGAACCTTTGCGGGAGGGACCTTGCCCGCGGCCGTAACCTGCCCAGTGAAGAACCGGCCGAAATTGTTGCCGGCCTCGATGACCGCGCGATAGCCGGCAATATTGGCCATCGACGATAACGCATCCATCTTCTGGGCGCGCGAAATTCGCGGAACCATGTCCATGGCGATGACATTGGCACCCTGGTCTCGGGCCAGCCCCAAACCCTCGCTGTTTTGCGCTGGATAGAAGAATGAAATCAGCGTCTGATCCTGCCGAAGCGCTTTCAGTTCCGTCGCTTCTGGAGGACGGACTTTCGCAACGATATCGGCTTTGTCAAATAGCTCGTCGGCGGTCTCGACGACAACGACTCCGACGGCGCGATAAGCATCATCCGTGAAGCCGGCGGCCTTCCCCGCCCCGGCTTCCAGCAAGCACTGGTATCCCAACTTCTGAAGTTGTTGTGCACTATCTGGCGTCATCGCGACGCGCGCTTCCGCCAGGGCAATCTCCCTGGGAGAGCCAATTCTCAACACCATTCAATCTTCCGGTCGCCCGGCCCCTCTGCTCCAAAGACGAAACAAGTTTCAAATTCGGGCGATCAAGGATCAAGCTGCGGCGTTCTTGTCCAGTGCATGGACAGCCTAAGTCGAGGAATCTAATCGATATTAGGTCTCTTCAATCGATTTTATTTTGTGCTAAAATAGCGACATCGGGACGGTGATATATCTGTAGTCGGGTTTACTTCGCCGAACCACATGACTGCCAATCCCGCGAGTTGCCTCCAAGGGCGTCACAAACGAGCCCGGAATTCCGCACAGCAATCTCTCAACTCGATATAGGCTTGGTGGAAGGCGGTCCGAGCTCCGGGAGAAAGCGATCCTAAACGCACTTGCGACTCCGACGCCTTCATCCAGCGTGGAGCCGCAAGTCGATCTCTTGATTATCGTCGACTACGGGCGGCGTCGGCGATCAGGCTTGGCCGATCTTGTCCTGTGTCCTCGTATCAAAGTCGGAAGCGTCGTGGCGCTCATGCAGCTGCTCGGACGGGTCGCCGGACATCCGGTTGACCATGCGTCCACGCTTCACCGCCGGCCGCTCCGCGATCTCGGCGGTCCAGCGCTGGAGGTTGCGATAGCTCTGAACATCGAGGAAGCTGCCGGCATCCCCATAGGTCTTGCCCTGTGCGAGGGCGCCATACCAAGGCCAGATGGCGATATCGGCGATGGTATACTCGCTGCCAGCCATATAGCGATGGTCAGCCAGATGCCGGTCAAGAACGTCGAGCTGGCGCTTGACCTCCATCGAGAAACGATCGACCGCATACTGGATGAGCATCGGCGCATAGGCATAGAAATGACCGAAGCCGCCGCCGAGATATGGCGCCGAAGCCATCTGCCAGAAGAGCCAGTTCATGGTCTCGGTCCGGGCCTTGTGGTCCTTCGGCAGGAACGCGTCGAACTTGTTGGCAAGGTAGAGGAGGATCGAGCCACTCTCAAACACCCGGGTCGGCTCAGCCGTCGAATGGTCCACCAGTACAGGGATCTTCGAATTCGGATTGGCGCCGACAAAACCCGACCCGAACTGCTCGCCTTCGCCGATCTTGATCAGCCAGGCATCATATTCCGCGCCGGCATGGCCCGCTGCCAGCAGCTCTTCGAGCATGATACCGATCTTGACGCCATTCGGCGTCGCCAGCGAATAGAGCTGCAACGGATGCTTTCCGACCGGGAGCTCCTTGTCATGTGTCGCGCCTGCGATCGGGCGGTTGATATTGGCGAACTGTCCGCCATTCCCCTTCTCCCAGGTCCAGACCTTGGGCAGCTCGTATCCGGCGGGGAAGTTATTGGCGGGGGACTTCTCGGTCATCAGTATCTGTCCTTGCTCAGAAACACACGCATCGTGGAACCACAAACGAGCGCTATAGGTATGGTCGAGCGGGCGGCAATGCCATAGCGTTGCGCTGTTTTTTCTGGTGTTTTTGCGATGAGGCGCTTGCGCGTAGAGATGTAGATGAGAGGGCGATGTTTTCTCGCAGCCGTCCCCACGCTTAACTCTTCTCTCTGTGCAACCCTCTACGCGCTGAGGGCCAGCGACGGCCAAGAGCGGAGTCGCTTGAGACAAGCGAGGGGATGTCTGGAGCGGAGATGTCTAACGAAATGGCCCACCTAGATATCAATCGTCCACCGCGAACCTACAAGCTGGCGCCGAACGGCCTTGCGGAGACGGAAGAGGCCTAGGCGAGGATCATAGAGCGCAGGCAAGCGATGTCGCCGCTGCTGACCAACATGGCATCGATCGAGGAAGGTCCACCGGTGCAAATCTGGGCCTACCGTACTCGCATCCTCGACCACGTCCATCTTGCTGCGCTTGCCTCGCGCTTGATCTGTCACTTGACGTAAAAGACCATGTTCCCGTTACGCGCGCGCATCACCCACTCAATATCGTTCGGCGTCAACTTTTTCGCCTTGAGCTGCTGGACCAACCACTTGTTCGATCGAGCCGCCGCTCTGATGGCCTCGACATGCGCCGCACTTCCCGGCGAAGGGTGTGCACCAGTCTCTGCGAAATCAGCAATCCTATAGCTGACGACAGAAAGTCGCTTGCCGTGATACGTGCGTACGGCCCCGGGCAGGCTGTCGCTCCAGTTCATCCGGCGATATTCGCGTCGGTCCTGTTGTGCCTGAACCGGACCGGCGCCGGTCGCAGCCAGCGCGGCTATTCCAAGGATAAGTGCCAGGCGTTTCATGTCTCTGCCTCCCAGAACGAGATTGCTACGCCCCGCATAATAATCCCTGCTACCGACCTGATCATTGCGCATAATCAATACTCCTACGATGCACTTCGAGGCACTGCGCTGCCGCAGAAAATAACCGTCGCCCTGCTCGCGCACGAACTAACCGATAGGTCCGCTACATAGAGAATTCTACATTAGGTTGCACTGGACGAACGTGGCATGCCGACATACATTTCACTTCAGACTTGGGCCAAGTCGGCGTGACGCAATCGGGGGGATGGTATCATGCGCAAAATATGTGCCTATTTGACGATTGCCTCATTCTTCTCGACATCAGCATTTGCCGATCCCGCCGTGCTGACGGCGAACGTGAATTTCAGGACGGGGCCGGGCACCGGCTTCGAGGCCATGCGCGTCGTCAAACAGGGTGAAGAGGTCGATATCAAGGAATGCGACGCCGGCGCCGCCTGGTGCGCGGTGAGCTATGCGGGAACCAATGGCTTCGTCGCCGGAAAATACCTCAATCAGTCCAATACTAGCGCCCCTGCCTGGCCAAGAGTCTTCAACACCGAGAGCGGTGCGACCATTACGCTCTTTCAGCCACAGATAACCGATTGGACGGACTTCAAGCAACTTGACGCGCTCATCGCTACAGAGCTGAAGCTTCCGACGGACGCCAAGCCGCTTTATGGCATCATCGGCGTGTCGGCCAAGACAGTAGCTGACGATGAGAACGAGAATGTCACGCTGACGGAGGTGAAGGCCACGCGCGTGGAATTTTCGACGCTTGATCGGCAGCAATTGTCAGATTTGTCGCTAGAGGTCGGCAAGCTCATGCCGACCGATCCCATCGTTGTCTCGGAGGACCGGCTAACGGCGAGTCTCGCCGACTACAAGCGGCTCGTCGACGTCACCGACATCAAGGCCGATCCGCCGCCGATCTTCACGAGCGAAGTGCCGGCAATCCTCGTGCAGACGAATGGAAAGGCTGTCTCCGCGCCCGTAAAAGGCGTGCAGGGTCTTTCCTTTGTCGCCAATACGAACTGGGATCTTCTGAAGGTCGACGCGACAAGCACCTACTATCTCCGGGACGACCGGAACTGGCTTACGTCAAAAACGCTGGAATCCGGCTGGGTGGTAGCGGACACCGTTCCAGACGTCGTTTCCAACCTGCCTGATGATGACAACTGGAAGGATGCGAAGGCGGCGCTTCCGCCGGTTCCCTTTGCCGGAAAGCCCATCCCGAAGGTCTTTTATTCGGACAAGCCGGCGGAGCTGATGATCTTCGAAGGCAAACCGGCGTTCGAGCCGGTGCCCGGAACAGCTCTCGACTGGGTGTCGAACACGACGGGCGCTGTCTTCTATTACAAGCCGACCAAGGCGTGGTACACGCTTCTTTCGGGACGCTGGTTCTCATCGACATCGCTCAACGGTCCATGGACCTTCGCCACCGCCAGCCTGCCAAAGGATTTCCTGCGCGTGCCCGATGATGCGCCCTATGCGGCCGTGCGCGCGTCCATTCCCGGCACCTCCGAAAGTGCGGAAGCGCGCCTGAAGGCAAGCATTCCGAAGATGGCCCGCGTCTCGACCGATGGATCAGTGACCGTGGAGGTCAGCTACAGCGGTGAGCCGAAGTTCGAGCCGATCGAAGGCACGTCGATGTTCTACGCTGTCAATGCCAACGAGCAGGTGATCAAGGTCGGTGACAAGTATTTCGTGCTCAAGGACGGTATCTGGTTCGTTGGCGACACGCCGACCGGCCCCTTTGCCGTCGCACGTGCGGTCGCCGATGAAATCTACACGATCCCCCCTTCTTCGGCCGTCTATAACGCCACCTACGTTCGCATCTATGACACCGAGGATGATGCCGTCTGGTATGGCTACACACTCGGCTATCTCGGCGCCTACCTGGCATGGGACACGCTGGTGTGGGGTTCGGGCTGGTATTATCCGCCCTATTGGGATTACGACGATCCAGACCTGCCCTACTATCCGCCGCCGATAACCTACGGTGTCGGCGCATTCTATAATCCGGCTTACGGCGCCTTCGGCCGCTACGGCTATGCCTATGGGCCGAACCGTGGCCTGGTGGTCGGCGCTGCCTACAACCCGAAGACAGGAACCCATCTCCGGGCCGGCGCAGCCGCGGGACCGAACGGTGAGAGAGGCTTTATCGCGGCCTACAATCCGCGCACGGGTAATGCGCTCGTCGCGCGCGGCGGGCAGAATGTCTACGGCTCCTGGGGAAGCGTCTCCGTCAAGCATGGCGGTGAATTCGCCCGCATCAGCGGCGGATCGACCGGCAGTGCCGGCGGCCTCCGCTGGCGCAATTCGGAAGGTGACAAGGGCTTCATTGTTGGGAGCAAGGGCGGCGATGTCTATGCCGGCCGCGACGGCAACGTCTATCGACGCCAGGATGGCCAGTGGCAGAAGCATTCGTCGGATGGCTGGCAGCCGGTTGGGCCGCCGGAACGCGGAGACCTAAAGCGACCGGAGCAGCGGCCGGCGGCAAACAGACCACAGATCTCGCAACGGCCCGCGGGACAACGCCCGGCCAGCCCGCGCCACACCCAGCAGCGCTCTCTCGACCGGGTGCCTTCGCATCTGTCGTTTGACATGGATGGACGGCAGCTCGGCAACCGCAACGAACTGAACCGCGCCTATGGCCGAAGCCTGCCGCAAACAGGGGGAAACTTCCATAACTTCGACCGCGGCGGCAGTTTCCACGGTGGAGGCGGTGGCGGCGGGCGCAGCTTCCATGGAGGCGGCGGACGTGGCGGCGGCGCAGTCATGCGCGGCGGCGGTGGCCCTAGTGGTGGCGGCGGTCGTGGTGGCGGTGGGAGGCGGTAAAGAGGCAATTCGGCCGGACGTCAGGCTCAATTCTTGCCGGAGCCTCTACCGACTAGACTATCGCAGTAAACGCATCCTCAAAAACCGGTATACAGCTCTACTGCCGTGCTATCTTGATGAGGCATGATCTTCACGCGGCGAGCTTTCGCTCCCCAGAGCCATTGATCATCACTCGGCGCGCTGGAAAAGAGGTTTTGCGTTTTCCGCATCCGCGATCGATGATCGCTGCAACACCCGTTTGCCGCTGCGGCGTCTACGCGTGTTTCGCCCGACCGACCGGACCAGTGCTGGAAAAGGAGCGATGGCAAATGATAAGCGTTGAGACAACGAGCAACAACAGCATTCTGATCATCACACCGCAAGGCCCACTCGAGCGGCAGGATTTCGAGACGATCGGGAAGGAATTCGACCAAGCCATTGTGTCGAGCGGCAAGGTGACCGGTCTCATGATCAAGATGAAGTCGTTTCCCGGTTGGGAAAACTTCGAGGCGATTGCCACCCACCTGAGTTTTGTCGCCGGTCATCACCGATTGATAGAACGGATCGCTGTCGCGACCGATAACAGCTTCCTGAAGCTCGTCCCGGGCTTGGCCAGCTATTTTGTTCACCCCAAGATTCAGGTTTTCGACCTCAGCGAAACGGAGCAAGCGATCTCCTGGCTTGAAACGGGAGTTCGGTGAACACTGAAGCATAGCTGAAAACCGGCTCTTCAACAGCCCTCGGACGACCTTCTTCGGTAGCAGCAGGTTGTCACCACATCTTCCGACGTCGCCTAAACATAGAAATCGAGGTCGTGGAGCGCGGCTCGCACTTCCAGCAGCAATGTGACCAGGGAGGCTGCGAAGAACAGGAGCGCGATCGAGAACATGATTGCCGCGCCGTATTCATGCTTGAGGTTGAGAAGGGAGCTGGCAAAAGCCAATATGACAAGCGCGGTCGTGCATATTCCGCTCATCACGGCAAACTCGATCGCCTTGTTGAGCAACCTTGCACGCCGCTTCAATCGTGGAAGAACGATCTGAAGATGGCTGCGGCTCATGTCCCCCTCGGGAAAGGCGCTCAGGACATTGCTGCGATCCGCGATCCGGTTCATGCGTGTGATCAGAACCGAGATGAATGCCGCGACCGCACCCAATAGAAAGGCCGGGGCCGTCGCTTGCGAAATCACGCGAGAGATCTGTTCAGCGGTTGTAACGTCATTCAGCATCACATCTCCTATGTTGAGCCCACCTTGAGAGGTTGAGCACGAGGGTAGCCTCGTGGCTCAGCAGCGCTTGTTTTCCTGGCCTGTTGGGGCCAACGGCGACGTCGCGGACTATCGCCAAGCCGCTTACCAAGGACACTGGGGATGAGTCTTCATCCAAGCGCAAGCCAATGTTGCAGCAGCCTAACGATCGCAGTTCTTCGCTGCTGTCTGGCTGGTGGTTTCACACTTGCTTTTAGCCGTATACGGCTTCGATTCACTGCCTGGCGGGACAAGCGTCTCGGCATAGTGGCTGTAGTTCTGCCGCGTGTTCTGATCGACGATGGCGACCGGAGCAGAGACGATCAAACCAGCAGCGGTCCCGAGGGTCTGCGCAGCGCCAGTCGTCGCCACCACGATATCGTCGCCAAGCACCAGCCTGTTGTCGGTCAAGGTTTGTCCGTCGGACAGGCGCTTGCCGATCAGTTGCACGATCTCCGGCGACTCGGCGAACTTGGTGTGGTGAAGGCTGTCGCCCTCCTTGAGCTTGGTCAGATCGATAACGGTGATCTTGTTCGCTTCCAATTCCTCCCGATAAGGTGACTGATCAGGATTGATCGCTCCCAATCGGGGGACGTTGCCCCAGACGCGGCGGGAGAGAGCGAGCGCGCGGTCGTCGCGGGAGACGAAGAGCGTGAAGTGCGGCCGTTGCTTGCCCATGTCGACGATCTGGGAGCCGAAAACGTCGACATCGACGTCCGGCGACGCCAACATGACGTTCTTGAACTTGGCTGGAAGGCCTCCGTTACGAATGGCCATTTGCCGCAAGGATTCCAACGCCAGCCAATTGCCCATCGAATGGGCCAGGATCGACACTTCCTTCACCTCGGGATCGCGGGCCAGATATTGAAACAGATTCTCTACCGCGTTTCTCGTGTAGTTGGCGCTCTCACGGTCATAGCCGTAGTCCAACAGCTTGCCGCGGGATGGCCATGTCGCGAGCACCGGCACGCTGTGAGCGCCTGAATCATGCACGATCTGCGCGAAACGAAAGACGGCATCGTCAAACTGGTTATTGAAGCCGTGTATGAAGACCAGAACACTGCCGTCCGAGGTTTTGCGGACGTGGTTGCTTAGCCATTGTTCGGCCGCGCGGCGGTCGATTTCATCGGCCTTCAACGTCGCAAAGTCCGTCGCCGGATTTGGCGGCAGCCGTCGCGGCCAGGCGACATCGCCCACTTTTCGCGCCTTGGCCGGCGGAATGGATACAGTTATATCAGCATAGTTCGCCGCGCGAGCGCGCTCGCCGCTGAACATCTCGCCGGGATTAGGTGACTTCGCACGGGTCGTGGCAACAAGCATCTCGACCTGGCTTGCGGAAGCATTGGCTGCTACGGGCTGGAGCACGCCGGTGGGGCGGCTCGCGCAACCGCAGAGCAAGGTCAAGATCACCGCTGCGCTAAGAAAGCCGAGCGAGCATCGAACGACACTGCAGGAACTCTGGAAAAAATTAGCCAAACCCAATCCCCCGTGTGGCTTCGAACTAGAAATGAACGACCAAGCCGAGGATGGGCCCCTGTTGGACGACATCGAATTCGAAACCGTCGTTTTCGAAATCGACGCCGATGGCACGATATCCGACCAAAGCTGAAAAAGTCTCGCTGAATTTGTAGCCTAGGGTTGCAGCAACGTCCCAGTCGAGGTCTGCGCCACCGCCCCCGACAAGACCCCATCCGCTGAGGTAGACATTCGGTGTCAACGAATAGCTTCCCTTGAGGCCGCCGACGGCATCGACCCAGGTGTCGCCGTCGCTCCTCGATCTGCCGTCGAGAATGCCACCCTGCAACGAAATCGTCGTGTCGACCGACCAGATCCGCGCGCCGCCGACAACGTCAAGCTGGCCGGTTGCATCTTCCAGCACCGAATACCCACCGCCAATGAGCCCGCTGAAAACTTCGGTTTCGAGCTTCCCGTCATCAGCCAGAACGCCAAAGGGTGTTGCCTTGCTGCCGGATATCTTCGTGTAGAGAACGTCGCCGAAAATGGAATATCGGTCGTAGCGAGCCTCTCCTATGGCCATGGCGCCAAAGTCGAGATGGTCCCAGATTTCACTGAAAGAGGTATCCACGTGAACCGCCGGCAGGCCGAACTGGGCAACGTCACCGGATAGCCCCGCGCCCCAGAAATAGGGTGCGAAGACAAGGGTCCAGCCACTCTCAGTTTCGATCTTCTTGGCGTCAGGAGTGACCGAGCGGGCCATATCGGCGGCGAGTGCGGCGCTGTTGAGCAACATCGCCGCACTCAATGACATCGTCCATAATTTCAACCGCATTGAAGTCTCGGGTCCTAGTAGCAGGGCGGATAGGGATAGAAGCCACAGGCAGGCAGGCCGTAGGCCGCCGCCGCTCCCGCTGCTCCGGCATACCATGCTCCCCGAAATGCAGTGCGGCGTGCCACGCCTGCAAAGGACATCGGTGTTCTCGGCATGCCAATGATGTCGATAAAGATCGATGCCGGGCCATCGGCCTTGGAAAGACTGCCCTCCAGCACATCCACCTTGAACGACAGGTTCGTGCCTTCGAGCTTCGGTTCCTTCAGCACGACGACAGCGTCTTCGACGCCTGACGCATCCTTGCTGAGCACCGAGATGGTAGCGTTCGGCGGATCCTTTTCAAAGCTGCCGCCCTGTGCCCATTCTTCCAGCAGGTGTTTGGTCAAGGCATGGCCGGCGGAGCGAACCGGCCGATCGGCGAACAGGATCGAGTTGCCGGAAATGCTCGTCAGGGTGAGAGTATCGCCCCTCAATGTCGCACCGCCGGAATTCATCACGATCAGCGAGGGGACCAGCTCGGTCTTCTGATTGCTCGGCGCGCCGATGGACTTCGCGGCAGGAGCCGAAATCGCGTCCTGTGCCAGCGCGGCGCCCGCGTACAGGGCAAGGCCCGCCAGGGCCGCAATCGTCAATGCAGTTCTTTTGAAGGTCATGGGTATTTCTCCTTCGAATGGTGAGAACGAGCCGGCCCGTCGTCCCGGTTGGACGACGGGCCGGGTGCACTAGCTGCGCACTTCGACGGGCGGGATCGTCCAGGTCGCATCGATGATCGAAGGGTCGTTCTCGTTCGGCCAATACATTCTGAGCATCAGGAGGAACTTGCCGGCCGGTGCAGGCAGCCAGTTCGACTCCTTGCCTGCACCCGGAGACTCGTGCTGCAGGAAAAGGTCCAACGACCCATCGGCGTTGTACTTCAGGTCCTGTCGAGGGCTGATGGAGTAGCGATTGATGGGGTTTGCGACGAAGAAGTAGTTCTCGTCATACATGGTGATCGACCAAAAGCCGGAGACCGGGGGCGCCTTGCCCTTGTCGAAGTGGATGACGTAATTCTTCCGGCCATCATAGGCTCGCTCGTGGGCATCCTTTTGGGATGTCGGATAGACCGCGTCCTGGGGGCGATTGGCGCCGAGACCAATCGCCGTGACGAGAGCCCGCATGAGATAGTCGGTGCCGTAAAGCCCGGTCTTGGTCGTAAATGCCCAGCCATTCATATTCTTAACCTGGCTGTTGACCTTGAACTGCAGCATGATCCGATCGAACCCGACCGTCGGGATCCGCTTCTGGAAGTCAGCCTTCAGCTTGCTGGCGTCAAAATCCTTGCCCGCGACCAATCCTATGCGCTCAAACCGTTCCAGTGCTGGCGCATCTGCGTCTGATGGCGGGTTGGTTTTCATGAGCTCAGCAAGCAGCGTGAAATACTCGACCGCAGTCAGACGGTTCACCTGGTCGCGCACAGCCGTTTTCATATCGATCGACGGATCCACCTTGCCGGCAGGAGGCGTGTAGTCTTTGCCATAGGCGCTGAGCGGGACCAGCTTGAACTCGTCCTGCAGCTTGTGGACCTCGGCGTAGTCCTCGGGGGTTCCCGTGCAGTAAATTCGGCCGAGCAGCCAGACGATGTTGGTCGGGGACTCGTATTTCGTGACGCCGTCCGGAAGCTTGCCACTCCAGCCGGGGGCCGTGATCGCATATGTCTGCGCCGCCGTCCCCGTCGTCCGCTTGCCCGGCACCTGAAAGACGTTTGTCCAGCCATCGAGCATCGGCAGCAGGAAATACCGGCCGTTCATATCAGGCACGCTGAGCACGTAGGGCTCCTTGCCGACATCAAGCCAGGAGGTCGTGTAAAGCGTATCAGCGTTCGGTGCGGTGACATCCTTGAAGGACGAGTCCGGATACTGCCGCAGCTTGATGATATGCCCCATTGGGCCACGGGTGCCCTTGAGCTCGGCCACGTTGGTCATGACGCGGCGCGTCATCTCCATGGTCACTAACGGGTAGCCATAGATGTAGGCATCGGTGGCAATCCAGAAATCCTCGAGGTCCGCACCGAGCTGCAATCCTCCTTCGCCGAACTCGGCATAGGCAGGAGAGATTGCGGTTCCAGCGAGAAGGCTGAGGCCAGCGAAAGTCAGGGTTCGACGGGTGATATTCATCATGAGCTCCTTCCAGACAGCGCTACTTGAGCAATCCGACGTTGATCAGCTGGACCCTCCGATTTGCGGCGGCCTTCGGATCGGCGACGTTCAATGGCATTTCCTCACCGACCCCAACCGCGAACAGCCGGTCGGGTGCGACGGCGAATGTCGTACTCAAAGCGTCCCGGATCGCATCGGCGCGGGCCGCGCTGAGTTTGAGATTGTCGTTCGCATCGCCGGTCGAATCGGTGTGACCGACGATCAAAATCTTGTGGCCGAGCAATCGCGGATCATGGAGCGCATCAGCGATCGCGCCGACATTTCGATACGACTCCGGTGCGATCGCCACCGAGTTGAGTTCAAACTCGATATCGACGTTGATCTGCGGCATCGCCGCGAGCCGGTGCCACGTCGGCAGCGCATCGCTTCCCTTGCCGACATTTGCAGCGACCTCCTCGACAAGCAGCGCCGCCTCGATCGATGGCGCTCCCTCGGACACTTGGCCGAGGGTCGCGATCAGCTGCTGGTTGGTGAACGTTTCTGCGTTCGCAGCACTCGCTGCGACCAAACCAACCAATGTGAGCGTGAACCGAAATTCTGAAATCCGCATTTGCCCCTCCCAGCCAAGGTTATCGCCAACGGCATCCGTTATGATCTGGCTACACTTCTTGCCGACGACTTCTGTCGCCCTGGCCAGACAATTGACAAGGTTCGCCTCACCGGGTGCCACGTCGTGGCAGACCCGCGCGGCATCCTCGCGGCAAATCTTGGTAACGCTGGCCTGTGCCTCCAGACGCTGCTGGATCGAATTCGTCACCTCACCGAGCGTCGTGGTGCAGGTCGGGGAAACCTCGGCCTCATGCTGCTGCAGGCATTGTTGAATGCTGTTGTTGGCGAGGTTCACGCCCTTGCAGTGCTTCTTGATGTCGGTGCTACAGGCCTGAGCGAGCGTCGATACGGCATCTGCAAAGCTGATCGTCTCCGCGCGGACCACACTGGCGGCAACCAACGTCGCGAAAAGCGCGCAACTGAGAATGCGAGATCGTTTCTGCATGCGCTTCCCCTCAACAATTTCTCGGTATTCTGCGACTTGCTCAGTTGCCTCAATGAGAAGGCGAGTACGGTAGGCGCCGCAGGATGGACGTCGATGCCAGTCAGACGCCCGCTTGGTGCTGACCCCAACGTTAGGTTGCTTAAAACGAGGCCAAAAATCACCTCGTAATATTACGAGTTCCCGGGTTGAAAATTTACGAGGTGAGCGCTCGCCTCATCGGTCAAAGCCTTCTCGAAGGCCCGCCCTCGGAGGTTGAGCCGTCCACAACCTCACGATTTCTATTGATAATTCTTGTCTCAACACTCGTGTTGCTGCGGTGGAACTCACTGTTCAAGTGCTCGTCACCGCTCAGCAGTACCGATGAGCGCCGCATCCAGCGCGGGGATGAGGTCTGTTGCAATCGCTCGTTTGAGTACGAACGCATCCGCTCCCGCCCGCAAGACTGCGCTGCGGACACTCGGCTCGTCGTGAACGCTGATAGCGATCAGCTTGAGATCGCAAAACTGTTTGCGCAGGCGGCTGATGATGTTCGAGCCGTTGCCATGCGAAATCGATATGTCCACAACGGCAAGCTCCACGCGCATACGGTCGATGGTCGTAAACAACGACGGCTCGTCCGCGACCATCACGACAACGGCAAACGTCGTCTCCAATAGACCGCGAATGCCGTCGCTCAAGGCCAGGTGGCGGTCGGCTAGCAGAGCGCAGCGAGGTGACTGGCTAATCGTACCCTCCCTTAGGCGGACAGCCTAAAAAATCGGTTGAGGGAACTGAAATGTCACCTCGCAAAAATACGGGTTCTCAGCCCGAAAATTTACGGGGGCCTCAAGCGTTCAGACCGTGACGATGCCGTTCTTGATCGCGAAGTGGAGGAGCTCGGCGCTGTTGCGCAGACGGTGTGTGTCCATCATCTGGTATTTATGGAATTCCACGGTCCTCGGTGATATCGACAGCGCCGCCGCAATCTCCTTGGCGGAGCGTCCCTCGGTCAGCAATTGCAGTATTTCGCGCTGGCGCTGGGTGAGAACCGCGTGGCCGGGCTCGGCATCATGCTTGGGGTCGCGCTCGATATCCGTCAGCACTTCCGCGGTCATTGAGGGGGCTATAAAGGTCTTCCCCTTGGATGCGGCGTGAATGGCCATCACCAGTTCGGCCGGAGCCGCGTGCTTCACCACAAAAGCGGAGGCGCCGGCTTCGATCGCGCGACGCGCGTAAGCCGCCGTCTGGTGCATCGTCAGGATGACGATCTTGACGGCCGGGTTGTCGCGCTTCAGGTGGTAGATAGCCTCGATGCCGTTGAGGTTGGGCATTGAAATATCGGTGACCACGACGTCGGGCTTGAGCCTCCTTGCGGTATCCACGAGCGTACGGCCGTCTTCCACCACGCCAATCAGCTCGAAATCGTCGGCAAGAATACGCTTCAGGCCCTCGGCGATCATTACGTGGTCATCTGCCAGCAGCAACCGTAGCCGTTCCATCGTCCTTCTCCTGCAGTGGAACCGACGCGAACACGGTGGTCCCGGTTCCCGTGGCGCTTTCGATCTCGATTGTCCCGCCAACCAATCTGGCGCGCTGTCGCATGCTGGCAAGACCGAGGCTCGCCTTCCCCGTCACAGCCAGGGAGTTGTAACCTTTGCCATTGTCCTGGATAGTCAGGTTCAACTTGTCACCCTTCCGGACCAGAGATACCCGTACTCGGCTGGCGTCTGCATGACGGCCGACGTTGCGGAGCGCCTCCTGGGCGATACGGAACAGGCACAAGGCGATATCCGGCGATATGTTCGTGGTGGAATTCTCGGTATCCAGATGGATGATCGTCCGCTCCAAGGCGGCAAAACGATCACACTCGGCCCGCAATGCTTCTTCCAGTCCAAGGTCTTCGAGGATCGATGGATGAAGTCGATAGGACAGCGAATGCACATCCTCGCTCAGCCGAACCAACTCTTCGCGCATCTCGTACATCGCGGCACTATCGGCGGGGCTATCCGCACTTCGCTCAGCGCGGCCGGCATTGATGGCGAGGACCGCCAGCCTCTGCGTGACATCGTCGTGCAGCTCCCGCGCAAGCCGCGCCCGCTCATCTTCGTGAGCATGAATGAGCCGGCCGCTCAGTTCCCTCGCCTCCTCCTCCGCTGCCTGCCGGCCGGTGATGTCGACAGCCACGCCGCGCATGCGGCTGGGCTTGCCGTCGGTATCGAATTCCACTCGTCCGCGTGAGGAGACCCAACGAAGGCCGCGGCCCGGCACAGTGAGGCGAAACCGCGGCTCAAACTCCCCTCTCTGGGTAAGCGCCTCGCCAACGGCGCGCCAGAACGGCCTGCGATCATCGGGATGGACTACTTTGACCAAGTGCTCGAACGTCGTCCCCTCGACGCCGAGGCCGAACAGTTGTCGCCCACTCTCCGACACCCAGATGTCGTTCTTTTGGATGTCCCAGACCCATAGGCCAACGTCGGCGGCAATCGCGGCCGTGCTCAGACGCTCCTCGCTTACACTCAACTCTTGCTTGGTCCGTCTCAATCGCCTGCGGTGTTCGAGCAGCGCAACGACAAAGATCGTTTCGATCAGCAGAAGAGCCAAAACACCGAGGATTTGCCATCGATAGGTTTCGTAGAAGGTCGGCTCCCTGAACAGCGCGACGCTGCCTGCTGGCAGACGACTTTCGGGTATTCCCCACCGAGCGAGCTCCCGCTCATCGAAGGTCGGCGCGCTGGGGCGGCGCGGAGGTATGTGGATATCGGCTGGCGCATCGCCGGCCAGCATTCGCAAGGAGGCATTGGCGGCGTCGCTGGCAAGATCGTCAATTGCCAACAGAGGCCCACCAACGATGCCCTTGCCGAGTTGACTGTCAAACAGGCCGAACAATGGTGCACTGGCGGCCTCATGCAATCGGGCGATTACCCGATCCTCTTCATAAGGTATCCCTGCTGCATCGACGACCATCAGGCCCGACAGGACAGCCGTGCTGGGCGGCAACGCCGCAACGCGGGAAACGATCTGGTCGAACGACATCGAGCTGGAAAATTCGAAGGCAACCCGATCCTGAAAGGGCTTGAAAGCGGCCTCGGCTTCCTGTGCCCAGAACCGTTCAAGCGGAGAGCTGCCGATCACGACAAAGATCTTTTTCGTCTCGGGTCGCACCTGCAGTATGTTTTCGACCATTGCCGGCAGGTCGAGACTGACCGTGACCGCAGCGTCATTGGCGGTCAGAGAGCTAGCCTTCAGCACGCGCTCGTCCAGAGCCGTGAAAAGGGTGGGGGTCGAGGGGAACAATTCGCTGCGGTGAGCCTGGGCAAATCGCGTGGCAGCGCCCCCGATAGCGACAACAAGCTTTGGCGGCCGCGCCCTTACCAGAGCGGTGAGGTAGTCCACGAACGGGTCGTTCTGCTGGTCGACAGAAAAGCGCGCGGTTTCAAGCGATGCCTCATAGATGTCGATCGGCTTTGGGGAGCGGCTAATGAGATCAACGCGAAAGGCGCTCGAGAAGGCGTTGAACGGGGAAAACCGCGCGCCGAACGAATGCAGCAACAGCACCCGTTGCGGCTCTTCAGCTCCCCCAACACCCTTGGTAAGGCACAACAGCGGCACCAACCAGAAAAGGCGGCGAGACGTCCTCCAAATCTTCCCTTTATCTATTATGATCCCTGCGCCGACACGATGTGTGCCCCCCCTCACGGCGAAAAAGGCCTCCGACAGATCGCCAGTCCATCGGCACCCCCTTATAAACTAACATTAGCGCGTGCGAGCGCAACCGGCTAAATGCACGTCAAAATGGAGACTAAGATCGCAAGCCGCACTGTCGCCGCGCCATGGCCTTCACCTCGATCGTAGTAATTGCCGGATGCGTCTGGCGACCGATCGCCTTGGCGTTGGACCAATGGATCGCGGGGTCAACCACCACACCGCTGTGCCCCGCTCCCGTCGAGCGCAATTCGCCTCATCGCTCAACTTAGCCGAGGAAAACTAGCATCCCATCCCAGTGCGGGCCCGTGGTATCCCGTAACATCTCTAGTACGAGGATCACACCGAAGTGCGTCCCTCCACTCATTTCCGGCACGAGGGAATCAGTTGGAAAGCACCAGCCTCCCGGAGGTGGTAGCAGTGATATGCTCAGCAATTGCACGCCTGATGTCTGTCACCGTATCGAACACACGATTATCGAGGTCGATGACGTGGAACCGGACAGCGATGAACCGCAGACGGTTATCGACCGGAACAGCGATCCCGACTTCCTGACCATTAAAGATGACAGCTTGCTTGCGCATGCCAAACCTCCGCCCCGCACAACCGTGCGCACTATTAGCAACAATGAATGAAAGATTTGCGACGCCCTCAGGGGCTTGCAAGCCGGTATCGGATCCGCCCGGCGCAACACATCCGCTCCGCCACCATGGAGGCGGGCAGTCGAAAAGATTGGCTCATCGTCCCTCCCTCCAGGCATCACCAACCAGATGCAATCCGAAGATATATGCAGGGTGAAGTACACCACCGCCTTAGGCAAAAACCTAGCCCAGATGAACGCCTCAAGCAACTGATTTTCCGATGATTTTAGAACATCTAATTATATGACAATTACCGCAATTGCGAACAGGATTTGATGTACGTTCATCCGAAGCCTCCGCGGAACGGAACTTGCAAGGTTAGCAATCTGTGAACCGATCGAGGTGCAGTTGTAGTGAATTGGGACAGAAATGAAGACTTCCTGCCATTGTTGCTGGTGATGGGTGGACGAGATAAATACAGGCATATCGGATCACTGCGCGATGTCGCAGAAGCGCTAATCATCGCGTGGCCCTCGGATGACGGTGAGGAATACATGGGTGCCATCAAGGCTTGCCTGGAAGCAATTCACGGTAGGGTCCCGGCGAAGGAAGCGCGCGTCGCCCTCATCCGAGCCGCCGAGGAAGCTGGCATCCCGGTGATCACCGTCGTCCACTAAAGGCGAAAGGCACCATCCAAGAGCCCCGTGTCCGCGCGCTGTGCTGGGCTCCGAACCTAGCGTCACTTATGCCTGATTAGCCGGGTGCCATCATTCGTAATGCACGCGGAGCAACTGATGCCCGGCCTACGGGAGAAGTCCACGCTACACTGCCCTACCGACCAGCGTTCCGATTCCAGCGGTCAGCGCCATGGCAAAGGCGCCCCAGAAAGTGACGCGTACGGTGGCTTTCAGGACGTTGGCTCCACCTGCCTTTGCTCCCACGGCGCCGAGCACTGCGAGAAACAGTAGCGAAGCGATCGAAACCGCCGTCACGAGGCTGGACGCAGGTGCAATCAAGACCATCCCAAGCGGCATCGCTGCGCCGACTGCAAATGTAAGGGCAGACGTAAGGGCGGCGACCACCGGTCGTGCCGTCGTGATTTCCGATATGCCGAGTTCATCTCTTGCGTGGGCTTCTAGCGCATCTTTTTCCATCAATTGGTCCGCAACGCGCCGGGCCAACTCGATCTCGACACCACGCTTGACGTAAAGCTGTGCCAGTTCCTCGCGCTCTGCCTCTGGCTGGGTCGCCAGTTCCTGCCGCTCGCGGGCGAGATCCGCCTGCTCCGTATCCGATTGGGAACTGACCGAAACATATTCGCCGGCCGCCATCGACATGGCACCTGCCACCATCCCCGCGATGCCGGCGATCAGGACGTCGGAACTCGCTGCCGAGGACGAGGCAACCCCTACGATCAGGCTCGCCGTCGAAACGATCCCATCATTGGCGCCGAGAACAGCCGCACGCAGCCAGCCTATGCGGGAGACGAGGTGATTTTCACGGTGCAATCGGCTCATGGTTTCCTCTTGTTGACCGCGGCTGCGGTCTGCTCGGGTGGCGATCAGACGCCACAGCCTGCTGTCTCTCCAAACATATTAGATGCTTACCCCGGTCCGCAATTTGATCCAGCACAACGTTGCAACACCGGATTTACCCTATTGATCAAAGCGGCCCCCATTTGTGGAGCAAGACCTCAAAGAGGAGACACAAAATGCGCACCTTCAAGCTGGCGACTATCGCCTTCCTTGCCCTTGCCGGCACAATCGGGATCGCCTCCGCCCAGACAAATGGTCCGGACGTTGCGCAGTCGGGTGATCAGTCTCATTCCGATCCATCGAAGATGATGCCCGGCATGATGGATCGCGGAACCATGATGCAGCCCTGGATGACCGAGGACATGCCCGCTATGGGACCCATGCGCGGTCACATGATGAAGATCATGTTCGCCATCGCGGATACCGATGGGGACGGCGCGATTTCTTTCGATGAGATGGTTGCGATCCACAAGCGGATCTTCACTGCGGTCGATACCAACCATGACGGCAAGATCACACCCGACGAACTGCGGGCGTTCATGCAAGACAGGTGAGCGCAGATTCACCTAGTCAGAGTGGTGTTTCGGCCCGTGAACAGCGGCGATGTCATACCATTGATCCGGTCGCGCCGATGCAGGAAATCGATACTGAAACACTGAAGCGCATAGCGAAGACGACTACGGCCGCACCGTGTTCGTCATGACAAGACATATTCAGTGCCCCAACGCATCCTTTGGAAAACCTGCGGCGATGCTGTCGATGAATTTGCGGACGCCGGGCGGCAGGCCGTGGCGAGTCGTGAACACGAGATGCACGAGCCCCTGCATGCCGCTCCACCCAGGAAGAACCCGTACGAGCTTGCCTTCATCAAGCGCCTCGCGACACGTGTGGTCTGGAAGCAGTGCGATGCCGAGGCCCGCCACGGCAGCGGCGCGAACAGCCGTAAAGTCCGCGCAACCCATCCGTGGCATATGGCTCAGAATATGCCGTCGGCCATCATTCGTTTCGAGATGCCAGTCCACGTCACCTTGATCGTCGCTAGTCGAAAGAGTCGGATGATTGCCAAGATCTTCAATGCCGGTGACCCGACTGGCAATCTGCGGGCTGGCGACGAGGATACGCACCGAATTTCCCAGCGAGCGCATAGTCAGCGAAGCGTCGCCGTCAAGCGACGTTCGAACCCGGAGTGCGACATCGATCCGCTCCTCGATCAGATCGACGGGGCGGTCGATCGCGACGAGTTGCAAGCGCACTTTCGGATAGCGCTCGAGAAACTGCGTCACCAGTCTGGAGACCAGCTCGACCAGGCCAGTCGGGCAGCTCATCCGGATCAGCCCATGTGGCTCCGAGCGCGCTTCTGCCACCAGCGCTTCGGCCTGCTCCGCCTCCGCGACCATCGCCTTGCAACGTTCGTAGAAGGTCTGCCCGACATCGGTCACTCGAAACCGTCTGCTCGAGCGTTCGATCAGTCGGACGCCAAGCCGGGCCTCGAGACCGGCGATACGACGGCTGAGCTTCGACTTCGGTTCGCGTAGCGCCCGCCCCGCGGCCGCGAACCCGCCATGTGACACCACCTCCGCAAAGTACACCAGGTCGTTCAGGTCAGATCGCATCATCGTTCTCCAGATAGAACGCTAAGTAACATTATTGCCGACTATTTGCACCAGCGTTCTGCTGGCATGTTCCTTCTCAACGGCAAGGGGCCGCAACACAAGGAGCTAAGCAATGACCAAGAAGTTCGAAACCAAAGTAGTGGTTGTCACCGGAGGCACGAGCGGCATTGGGCTTGCCACGGCAAAGGCCTTCTCTGAGGAAGGCGCTTCGGTATTCATCACTGGTCGCCGCAAGGAAGCGCTTGATGCTGCAGTCAGGGAAATCGGCGGACGCGTCACCGGTGTCCAGGGCGACATGAGCAACCTCGTCGACATCGACCGTCTCTACGACGCCGTCCAGCAGAAGCACTCCCATATCGACACCGTCTTCGCCAATGCCGGGGGCGGCGAGTTCGCACCGCTTGGGGCAATCACGGAAGAGCACTACCAGAAGACCTTCGATACCAACGTCAAAGGCGTGCTCTTCACCGTCCAGAAGGCGCTTCCGCTGCTTCGCGACGGCGGCTCCGTCGTCCTGACCTCGTCGACCACCAGCGTCTCGGGAACACCGGCGTTCAGCGTCTATTCCGCGACCAAGGCTGCCGTGCGCAACTTTGCCCGCAACTGGATCCTGGATCTCAAGGATCGCCGTATCCGCGTCAATGTTGTCAGCCCCGGCGTGACGGACACGGCTGGCCTCAACGAACTCTTTGGTGATGGCGACAGCGCCGAAAACACCAAGAACTACCTCGCCGGCCTTATCCCGGCCGGCCGCATCGGCAAGCCGGAAGAGATCGCCAAGGCGGTGCTGTTCCTTGCCTCCGACGAGGCCTCGTTCGTCAACGGCGTCGAGCTGTTCGTCGACGGCGGTCAGGTTCAGATCTGATCAGCTAGTCTTCGACGAGAATGGAGTATGGCAGGCATCGCCATGCTTCTCGATCGACGCGCAGATAGATCTTCGGGAGGGCGACAGCGCCCTCCCCCTGATACGACGAAGCGCTCATGCGGCCGTATGCTTGAGGCAGGAATGAGCGGCCAGTCAGACCCAATCCCTCGGCATCGAGCAAAGGATAGGCTTCGGCGGCGCGTATGTGACGATCCGATGACGCAATTGGAAGGACGGTGGAAACGGTTGTTACCGGCCTGACATTCGGGGGCACTAAAGAGGCGGCAGCTTAGAGCCCGGCGCCGGTTTTCCGGCGGGGCGCATCGAACTGGAGAGCACCGCCGTGAAGATTGTTCAGATCACCGACACCCATTTCAGCCCGTCAAAGCCGCATTTCAACGGCAACTGGCAGCCTCTGAAGGAATGGCTCGAGAAGAGCGGTGCGGACCTGATCGTGCACACTGGCGACCTCTCCGTCGATGGTGCCGACAAAGAGGAAGATCTGCGCTTCTGCATGGATCTGATGCGGCAGGTTTCTATTCCCATGCTGCTCGTGCCGGGCAATCACGACGTCGGGCATCTTCCAGGCTCCCTGCAGCCGGTCGACCAGGGCCGGCTCGGGCGCTGGCGCAGCGCGGTCGGCGCGGACTATTGGGCCGAGGATGTCTCCGACTGGCGGCTGATCGGCATCGACAGCCTGCTCCTCGGCTTCGAGGACGCCGAAGAAGAAGCACAGTTCGAATGGCTGGAAAAGACGCTCGCCGAGCGCTCCGGCCGGCGCGTCGCGATGTTCGCCCACAAGCCGCTTTTCGTCGATGCGCCCGATGAGGGCGACACGGGCTACTGGAGCGTTCGTCCCGCACAACGCCGCAGGCTCTTCGATCTGATCGCGGCCAACGACGTCGCGCTGTTCGCCAGTGGCCACCTGCATTGGGCATGGGCGGGGCGCCACCTCGACACCTCGCTCGTCTGGGGCCCTTCCGCAGCCTTCATTCTCGGTGGCATGGAACGCGACATGCCGGGCGAGAAGCTCATCGGTGCTGTCGTTCACGAGCTCGATCAGGGCGTGACCAGCCAGATCGTCGCCGTTCCCGGCATGGTGGCGCATGTACTCGACGACATCGTTGCCGAGGTCTATCCGCACGAGGCTCACAAGGTGCAGACGGAGCCGGCGCAATGAGCGCGCTCTCCCTCAAGGGCATTGCTAAATCCTACGGCGACAACGCCATCCTCAAGGGTGTCAGCCTGGATGTTCAGCCGGGCGAATTCATCGCGCTCGTCGGCCCCTCGGGCTGCGGCAAGAGCACGCTCCTTCGCATTCTCGCCGGCCTCGACCATGCTGATAACGGCGAGATCAGCATAGACGGCCGCGAAATGTCGGGCGTCGCTGCGGCAGACCGCAACATCGCCATGGTCTTCCAGTCCTACGCGCTCTACCCTCACTTGACAGCGGGTCAGAACATTGCCGTGCCGCTCGCAATGCGCCGGCTGAGCCGAACGCAGCGGTTTCCGTTCGTCGGGCCGCTCATGCCCGGCCACCGCGCGATCCGTTCGGGCATCGCCCGCGATGTGCAGGAAACGGCAAAAGCGCTGAAGATCGATCATTTGCTCGATCGCAAACCGGCGCAAATGTCAGGCGGCCAGCGCCAGCGTGTCGCGTTGGCCCGCGCAATGGTGCGCCACCCGAGCGTCTTTCTGATGGACGAACCACTCTCCAACCTCGATGCCAATCTGCGTGTCCACGCCCGCGGCGAGATCGTGGAGCTTCACCGCCGCGCCGGCGTGCCGACCGTTTATGTGACGCACGATCAGGCAGAGGCGCTTTCGATGGCCGATCGCGTTGCGGTCATGATCGGCGGAGAATTGCTGCAACTTGCAGCACCGCAGACGATCTACGACGATCCGGCCCATGTCGAGGTGGCCCGCTTCGTCGGCCAGCCGCGTATCAACCTGCTTCCGGCTCGCGTCGAGAACGGCACGGTCGCTTTCGGCGATATCAGGCTGGCACTCGAGGACAGAGGTTTCGCCGGCTCTGAGGTGACGCTCGGCATTCGTCCGGAATTCGTACAGCTTGCAGACGATCGGCAGGGAGCGTTGTCGTCGCGGATCGAACGCATGGAGTTTCTCGGCTCCGAAGTCCTCCTCTTTTGCCGCCTGGATGCAATCGGGGAAGCAATCGTCGCCAAGCTCGCACCGGCCGAAGCCGCAGGTCTTTCAACCGGCATGCAGATCGGCCTTTCGCTCGCCTCGGACAAGGCACTGGTCTTCGCCGAAGATGGCCGCCGGCTGCGCACACTGCCGTTGACGGTCGATGCTTCCCGGGAGAAAGCCCATGGCTAGCATCGCCATCAGTCACGCGGGTTCGATGTCGGCCGCTGTCCGTCACGAGCGCAGCGAGGCGCGCGTCGCCTGGTTGCTCGCAGCGCCGGCGATCGTGCTCCTTGTCCTGTTCGTGCTCCTTCCCGTCGTGGCCGTGCTGATCCTGGGCTTTACGGACTTCGAACTCGGCGTCGGCAACATCCGCTTCGTCGGCTTCGAAAACTATGCCCATCTCTTCAGCGACCGCATCTTCCGCAAGGCGCTCTGGAACACGACGCTCTACACGGCGATCGTCGCGCCTGTTTCGATCCTGCTCGGCCTTGGCGTCGCGATGCTGATTGAAAGCGAAGGCTGGGGGAAGAGCTTCTTCCGTACCGCCTATTTCCTGCCGGTCGTTTCCCTGATCGTCGCGATGGCAACGGTCTGGCAGTATCTGTTTCACCCGACCATCGGTCCGATCAACGCGTTGGCCGGCCTCGTCGGCCTCCCCAAGCTTAACTGGCTCGGGAGTTCATCGACCGCGCTCTACAGCCTTGCCATCATCGGCATCTGGCAGTCCGTCGGCTTCAACATGGTGCTGTTTCTTGCCGGACTGACGGCAATCCCGCGGGAACTCTATGCCGCAGCCGAGATCGACGGCGCGAAATCGTCGCTTGATCGCTTCCGGCTCGTAACCTGGCCGATGCTCGGGCCGACGACGCTTTTCGTCGTCATCATCAGCATCACCAATGCCGTGAAGACTTTCGAGACCGTGAAGACATTGACGGATGGCGGTCCGAACCATGCCTCGGAAGTGCTGCTCTTCACCATCTACCAGGAAGGCTTCGTGTACATGAAGGTCGGCTATGCCTCCGCCATGACCATGGTCTTCCTCGCCATCCTCGTCGTGCTGATGTTCCTTCAGTACCGTATCCTCGACCGGCGGGTGCACTACACATGAGAACACAGTCTCGTCTGACGCCCGGTCGCGTGTTGCGCCTGGCGCTCCTGATCCTCGGCGCCATCGTCTTTTTGGCCCCCTACATCTTCATGATCTCCACGGCCGGAAAGGCGCAGGACGATATATTCACCGCGGCCCTGTCGCTGATCCCGCAGCAGTTCCGCTACCTGGAGAATTTCAGCAAGGCGCTCGAGAAGGTCGATATGGGCCGGCTCCTGTGGAACGGCGTTCTCGTCTGCGCGCTGATCTTCTTCTTTCAGGTGGTCGTCGCCATTCCGTGTGCCTACGCCATGGCCAAGCTGCGTTTCCGCGCCGCGCGCACCATGATGGCGCTCGTCATGCTGGGGCTGCTTGTGCCGATCCACGCCACGGCGCTGCCGCTCTATGTCGGCTTCGACAAGCTCTCGCTGCTCAACAGCTATACCGCGCTGGTCGCGCCGTTCACGATTTCGGTTTTCGCGATCTTCCTGTTCCTGCAGTTCTTCCGCGCCATGCCTGACGATCTCATCAATGCCGCGCGGCTCGATGGCATGTCGGAACTCGGCATCATCTCCCGCGTGATCGTGCCGAACGCGTGGCCGGCGGTCACCGCATTCGCGATCTTCTCGGTCGTCGCGCATTGGAACGATCTCTATTGGCCGCTGATCGTGATCAGCAAGCCGCAATACGCCACGCCGCCGCTTGGTCTCATGAACTTCCGCGCCGCGGAAGCCGGTGACGACTACGGGGCGCTGATGGCGGCCACCATCATCATCACCATCCCTCTCGTCGCAGCCTACCTGTTCGCCCAGAAGCGCTTCGTCGAAGGCATAACCATGACCGGTCTCAAAGGCTGACCGGTCGAACCCAGGAGAACCAGCGATGAAGCATTTCACCAAGTTCCTCGCAGCGGCTACGCTGTCGATGGCTGCGGCCCTGCCGGCCTATGCCGAAACCACGCTGACCGTGCACTATCCCATGCCAGGTTTCTTCAAGGACGTGATGGACACGGTCTCGAAGAAGTTCATGGAAGAAAACCCGGACATCAAGATCCAGTTCGCCGCCCCGTCCGCGACCTATGAGGATGGCATCCAGCTCATCCTGCGCCAAGCCGGCACCTCGGAAATGCCCGACCTCACCTTCATCGGCCTGAACCGCCTTCGCATGCTCGACGCGCGCAACGTCGCTGTCGACCTGACGCCGATTGTCCAGAAAGAGGGCAACATGGCCGAGCAGGGTTTCTCCGACACCATTCTCAAGCTTGCCCAGGTCAACGGCAAGCAGGTCGGACTAGCTTTCGCGACCTCGAATCCGATCATGTATTACAACGCAGATCTGGTGAAGGCTGCCGGTGGCGACCCTGATAACCCGCCGAAGACCTGGGACGACGTCATCGCGCTCGGTGGCAAGATCAAGGCTCTCGGCAATGGCGTCGACGGCATCGACTTCCGCTGGCAGGGCGACGACTGGATGTTCTCGGCGCTGCTCTTCGGCGCCGGCGGATCGATGCTGAGCGCGGACGAACAGAAGGTCGCCTTCAACGGTCCCGAAGGCCAGAAGGCCGTCGACCTGATCGCCCGCATGGTCAAGGAAGGCGGAATGCCGGTGTTCACCAAGCCGGCAGGCGAGCAAGCTTTTGCTGCCGGCAAGGTTGGTTTCGAGTTTCAGACGACTGGAGCGCTCGTCAACACGATCAAGAACGTCGGTAAGAAGTTCGATCTACGCACCGCGAAGATTCCGCTGATCGATCCTGAAAAGGGCCACCTGCCGACCGGCGGCAACGCCGTCGTGATCCTGACCCACGATACGGCCAAGCAGGAAGCCGCCTGGAAGTTTGCGAAGTTCGCCGCCGGTCCTTACGGCGCTTCGGTTGTCGTCCCCGGCACCGGCTACGTCCCGAACAACGAACTCGCCGCCAAGTCGGCTGAGTATCTCGGCGACTTCTACAAGAAGAACCCGCTCTTCCAGGCCGGCCTAAGCCAGATGCCCCTGATGGTTCCGTGGTATGCCTTCCCGGGATCGAACGGCGTCAAGGTTACCCAGACCATCGTCGACAACCTGTCGCGCATCGTCGACGGCTCTGCCGAACCGAAGGAAGCGCTTGACGATGCAGCCGGTGATGTCGAAGGCATGCTGCCGCGCAGCTAAGACGCATCACGCATGATACTGGGAACCGCCGCGCCTGACGGTTGCGGCGGTTTCGCCTTGTTCAAAGGTGCGCACGGTGCCTCCTTCGCGCAGGGCGTAGGGGAGCTCGAGATGCCGGCGCGGCGCATTGTTTTCGGCGATATCGAGCAGCAGCGAGGCGGCCGTCGTCCCCATGATGGCATCCGGCATCTCGATGGTCGTCAGCGGCGGATCGATGAGCTTGCCGATCGCGATACCGTCGAATCCAGCGACAGACACATCACCGGGAACGGAAAGCCCTTCGCGCCGTACCGCGCCGATGACGCTAAGCGCGATCAGATCGTTCGAGCCGATGATGGCCGTGGGGCGATGAGCCTGCAGGGCGCGACCGAGATCCAGTTGGTCGTAGCCGCTCACGAAGGACGTCTCGATCGCATCGAGCGGCACCACGCCCGCGTCCTCCATCGCCTTCCGATATCCGTGGTATCGCAACAGCGCCCGGTCCGAGGCAGCGAAATTGCCGGAGACATAGAGGATCCTGCTATGTCCCTTCGACAGCAGGAATTCGGTCAGCCGGTGCCCTGCCCTGTAGTTGTTGACCGTCACCGCCGCGGGAAAGCGCTCGCTTGGCGAACTGCCGAGAAGCACGGTCGGCGGCAAGTCGCGTTCGGCCGCAAGACTGGTGCCACCGTCGCAGACCGTGAGGATGAGACCGGTCGGACGCTCGCCCAGCAAACTGGCGACAGCATGCGCTTCCTGGTCCGGATCATAGTTCGACTGGGCAATCAAAACGCTATGGCCGGCGGCCAACATGCGATTCTGTATGCCTGAGAGAGAAGAGGCAAAGACTGGATTGGTGACGCTTGGCACTAGGACACCGATGACGGGGCGTCGGGTATTGCGACTGAATGGAGCACCGAACCCGTAGCCGATCTCTGCTGCGGCCCGCCGCACCCGAAGCGCGGTCGCCTGGCTGACGGGTCCGCTCAGGTTCAGGACCCGGCTTGCGGTCGCTGACGAGCACCCCGCCCGCAACGCAACCTGTTTCAGAGTCGCCATCAATCGTCGCCCTCTTCTCGGAAGATAAGTTGGGGCGGATCAATACACACGGCTTGTCATGAAACGATGACGGAAACGCAGTGGATACAAAGCTCTCTACGACGACCCAGGAGGGCATCGCATCCACCAGAGCGCGCTCAAGATGAGTGCACGCGTCGCTTGCCCATCATTACAAATCCTTTCAGCTTAGCAATCATTTGAAACACTGCTGCCACACCGAGGTCAAGCTTCGTGGTCAAATGCTTGCACATCGCAACGCAACAGGTCGGCAAGACAGATGCCAGTCTGACAGTTGCGTAAGGCAGGTTTTGCCGGACTTATGTTGATGATTTTTGATTGGCCCGTCCAAGAGTCGGGTCGTGAGTATCGCCATTCCAACCCCTCAAGGAAAATGGCGATGGGCCGGATAGGCTCTCGATCGCTCGGCCTGAAAACGTCGAGCGATCGATCTCTTTGCTACGAGCGATATTAGAGCGGAAAGACAGATGTCAGAGACAATCCAGAAGCTGTGCGAGCTTCGCACACAGATCAGTTGCTGCGACGCAGCCACCGCGACGCAGCTCCCAAAAACAACACACAGCCTGATCGTGGAGGTCCTCGATGCCGCGCCCGCATGTGCTTATGTTGTCGATTGCCTTCCTGCTATCAGCGTCTCGATGAACACGCTTTTGCGGGCGTTGGGTACTTTCGGACGTCAGCCCCGATCTCAAGGCGCGATCGCGGACGCGCGCAGCGACCTCCTACGAATGATTGACATCTTCTTTGATGAGGTCAGTCTCCAGCTTGCGCCTCAGAGCAACGTCGTCTTTTTTCGCGCGTAGGCCCGTCGATTAGCGATCCAAGTAGCCGGCACGAATGGTGTTGTCAGTCGTTCGACAGCTGCCGGGTAGAATATTGACTTCGCGAACTCCCCTGATCCGGCAACAAGTTTATCGGCATCTCGCGACCGCTCGACCGCTTACGCCTAAATAAGCGACGCGCGGACACACTGTGCTCGGCTACGGGATGCCTCTTGATGACACCGCCCCTCATCACCCTTCCAAACAAAAAATTGCAGGTCATTTATCGGGTTGCGGAAGTCAGTTTTATATTTACGGTACTTCATAGTACTTTAATGATTCACCGCTGACTGGCCTGAGTTGAAGCAAGCCTCAGCGCGCGCGTGCGGATTATCCGCATGACTGAAGCCAATCCCAACTTCCCGCCAGACAACACGGTCGACACATGTCTTCGGTGCGGTCGTTGCCGTGGCTCGAGTTGGCGGCGGCATGTCTCTCAAACCAAGACAGGGAAGCGCCATGAGCATCTTCGGCAGTATGAAAACAGCGGTATCTGGAATGGCGGCGCAGGCAAATCGCTTGAGCACGGTCGCCGATAACATCGCCAACTCCAATACGACGGGTTACAAGTCGGTCTCCACTGCGTTTTCCTCCCTCGTATTGCCGTCCACGACTGGCAACTACAGCTCAGGCGGCGTGCAGACGACGGTGCGCCAGGCCGTCGCCGAACAGGGTGATATCTCCTATACGACATCGGCCTATAATCTCGCGATCTCAGGGGACGGCTTCTTCATCGTCACTGGCGCAGACGGTACGCCGGTCTTGACGCGCGCAGGCGATTTCTCCGTCGATTCCAGCGGCAATCTTGTCAACAGTGCTGGCTACACGTTGATGGGCTACTCCTATGACTCGGGCGCTCCCGCCGTCGTCGTGAACGGCTTTGATGGCCTTGTTCCGATTAATGTCAGCCAGTCGGGCCTTAGCGCGGTGGCTTCCACGTCCGCCTATTTCAGCGGCAATCTGGATGCGAGCGCGGAAGTTGTTTCAGACACCAGCACATTGCCGAGCGCGAACGACGCAACGACACTCACCGACGACACCAAGAAGATGTCGCTGGTGGCCTATGACACCCTCGGCAACACGGTGCAGTACGACTATTACTTCACCAAGACCGGCGAGATCACAGACGCGAACGGCGCCGTAACGGGCTCGACCTGGGAAGTGGCTGTTTATCGCAACGCCGATGCCACGACAGGCGGCACGACCTCTTTCCCCTATTCGTCCAGCGCCGTCAGCGTAGCAACGCTGAACTTCGATGCGAATGGGCAACTCACCTCGGCCACCGATACCGACATCGTCGATCCGGTAACGGCCGGGACGATCACGATGGATTACTCGGACTTTACGCAGCTCGCATCTGATTTCGCGGCCACCGGGTCGGCCGACGGCCAGGCCGCAAGCACGGTCAGTTCCGTCAGCATCGGGACCGACGGCGTCGTGTCGGTTTCCTATTCGAACGGAACGACAAAATCGCTCTATCAGATCCCGCTGGCGACCGTTGCAAGTCCCGACAATCTCACCTTGCTGAGCGGAAACGTGTACAGCGCAAACGGCGCGTCGGGCGTCACGGTCACGGGCTTTCCCCAGTCAAACGGGCTTGGCTCCATCCAGTCGGGCGCATTGGAAAGCTCCAACGTCGATCTGGCCGGCGAACTGACTGAGATGATCGAGGCTCAGCGTTCGTACACCGCCAACTCAAAGGTCTTCCAAACCGGCTCGGACATCATGGACGTTCTCGTCAACCTGAAGCGATAAGGACAGCCGCCGATGTCATTGTCCGCCGCGCTCAATACGACAAAAAGCATATTCAGCACGACGACCTACCAAAGCAGTGTTCTCGCCAACAATATCGCAAACTCAAGCAACACCGACTATGTCCGCAGGGAAGCATCGGTCACGACCTCACTTGATGGAGCAGGTCGTTGCCGTCTCTCGCGCCCAGGAAGATACCCTGCTGACGCAATATCTGCAGGCGAATGCGAGCGATAGCGGACAGGAGACCTTGCTCGGCGGATTGGAGCAACTAAAATCGACCTTGGGGGCAACGATTACGAAACGTCCCCAAGCACATATCTCGCCGCTTTTCAGGAGGCACTACAGACCTTTGCAGCATCACCGAGCAGCTCTGTCGCCGGCCAGCACCGCGGCGCAGGATCTGGCAACTCGCTCAACGATGCCAGTGACAGCGTTCAATCTCTTCGCGAGGACGCCGATGCGGAAATTGCGACCCAGGTCGACACGCTGAACAGCCTTCTGGCACAGTTCCAAACGGCAAATGATGCCGTCAAGGTCGCGACCGCAACCGGCGAGGATACGTCGAGTGCGCTTGACCAGCGTGACGCCTTGCTCAGGCAGATATCGTCGATCATCGGGGTTACCACGATGACCCGCGATAACAACGACATGGCGCTGTACACGAGTGACGGGACCACGCTGTTTGAGACGACCGCCCGCAACGTCACCTTCGAAGCGACGTCCACCTTTGTGGCCGGAACGGAAGGAAACGCTGTGTATGTGGACGGCGTCGCTTTGAAAGCTGGAGAGGGATCGGCGACTTCAGCGAGCAAATCGTGGCAGGTCGCCATTTCCCATGGGTGAAGAGCAACGATACATGCGATTGCCTCTCGACCCCGCGCAACCGGCACGCCGACACAAGCCACCTAGGTGCCACGCGCGAGCACGAAGTTATGCTCCACCTCCCAAAACCTGTCCGAGAAGCCGAGCTCCTTGGCGCGTTGGGCGTCGTGCGTCAGGCGAAACTTGGCGAGCAGGCTTTCCTTAACTCCGAATACCGCGTCGGAATGAATATAGGGATCGTCGGGATCGAAAATATGCGTCGTCAGCGTCTCGAACCCATTCGCCATGATGATGTAGTGAAGGTGCGCAGGGCGATAGGGATGTCGACCGAGCTGACCGAGCAATTGCCCGACGGGGCCATCATCTGGTATCGGGTAGAACTTCGGCTTCACCGCGCGGAACCAATACTGTCCGTCAGCGCCTGTGCGGAAGATTCCACGCAAGTTGAAGTCCGGCTGAATGCCTTTTTGCTGGACGTCGTAGAAGCCTTCGTCGTTGGCCTGCCAGACATCGATGACAGCGTCCGCGATCGGGGCACCCTCCGTGTCGAGGATACGTCCGCTGATCACCAGATCCTCGCCTTTCTGGTCGAGGCAGATATTGGCACCCATCGGCAGCTCCGGTGCGTCGGCGACGTGGAATGGCCCGAGTACGGTGCTCTCCGAAGCTCCAGAGGGCTTTCGATTGTTGATTGCATCCACGAGCATCGACACGCCCAGCACGTCCGACAGCAGAATAAACTCCTGCCGCCAGTCGGTGCAGGTGTGCCCCGTACGCGTGAGAAACATGATCGCCTGCATCCACTCGTCCTGGGTCGGCTCCAGTTCCTTGACGGCTTCGTGCAGCTTTCGGGTCACGACCTCCATCACCTGTTTCAGCCGCTCGTCCTTTGCGTTGACGTTTCGGCTCGTGACGACTTCGACCGAGCTAGCCTCAGTGAAGTATCCTTTTTCTTCGCTACTCATCTTCATCTCACCGATCCAGGACAGCTTTGATGACGCGGCGCAATTCGCCTTCGGCGTTGGCCACCACCGCCTCGGCACGCCATGCGATGTGGTGATCGGGACGCACAAGCAATGCGCCGGAATCACGGATTTCATGGGCCCGCGCCCAGTCGCCGCTCAAGTCCTGCCAGACCTGTCGCGGTCCGATCTTGTGTACGTTGATCTGGATTCCCAACTCCTTGGAAATAGCCTTCGCAGCGGCGACCCACGCGTCGCCGCCGATACCCGTCAGGATCGTGAAGACCCCATGGCCAGTCAGATCAAGACTGGAGACCTTTTCGCCGTCCTGACCAAACAGCCAGACATGCGGCAAGCGTGCGCCCGGCCATGACGTCGGCTGGAAATGAAGCTCGGCATCCCTCTCAAATTTCGGTTCCGGCTGTCCGTCCTTGGCGACCGCCTCCGAATTGTAGCGGTGGTTCATCTCGACACCGTGCGCGTCGAACTCATAGACCTTGCTGGCAATCGCGTTGCGAATAGCCTCTCGCTGACGCTCGGCGTCGGTCGTGTCGTTGCATCGAGCGTCCATGTTCTGCTGCATTTTCACCGGATCGACCGAATCCAGCAGACCCAGCGACTTGAAGATCGGTCCGAATTCCTCGATCGACTTGTTGGCACGGGTTACGATCTGTTTGGCGATCGGTGCGCGCTCGGCCTGGTAGCTGTCGAGCAGACCCTCGCCTGCTTGTCCCTTGAGCACCATGGCCAGCTTCCAGGCGAGATTGAATGCGTCCTGAATGGAGGTGTTCGATCCGAGGCCGTTGGATGGTGGATGCCGATGAATGGCGTCACCCATGCAGAAGACGCGACCCTTTGAAAGCGTGGTCGCATACATGTTGTTGACGGTCCAGGTCGACACGGACTTGATCTTCGGTTTCAGATCCGGAACGCCAACGAGCTCCCTGACGACCTTGGTCGCGAATGCATCGTCAACCTGCGGGGCCGGTTGATTGATGTCGTAGCCCCAGACGATCAACCACTCGTTCCATGGCCGGACCATGCGCACGAGACCCATGCCGATGCCGCCGACATCGGCGCCCGGTTGCAGCACCCAGTAGAGAACCGACGGCCGGTGGGCCACATATCTCGACAGATCGGCTTCAAAAAGGATGTTCATCGATCCGGCAACACCCATCTTGCCTTCGAAGGCCAGCCCCGCGTGCTCGGCGACCTTGGAGTTTCCTCCGTCTGCTCCGACCAGAAACCTAGACCGTATCGTCAATTCCTTGCCCGTCAGACGATCAAGGCACGTGGTCGTCACCCCTTCGGCGTCCTGAACGTGGCTGACATACTCGGTCGACATGCGCGATTGAGCACCGCGCGAACATGCGGTCTTGAAGAGCAGCGGTTCCATGAAAGTCTGCGGCAGGTCGTTCATCCGGCTGGGAGACGACAGGAGGTGCTCGGCCCTCGACAGCGGGTGATTGCCCCAGCTTTGCATCCGGCCGATTTCTTCGCCTGCGACTGCCGTGCAGAACACGTTCTGCCCCATCAGATCCTGCTCGACGGCGAACATATAGGCCTCGTCCTCCACATCGCGGCCCAGATCGCGAAGAACCTCCATGGTTCGCTGGTTGGTGATGTGGGCACGTGGCGTATTCGCGAGCCAGCGGTAGCGGTTGACGACAAGCGGTTCAAGGCCGTAGCTGGCAAGAAGCGCCGCCGTCGCAGACCCTGCGGGCCCCGTTCCGATAATCAAGACGTCGGTGGTAATGTCAGCCATTCGGCCCTCCCTTTTCAGAATATGAAGCAGATCCGCCCCTCAGGCGTCGGCGGACCGGAAAGAGTTCCCATCCTGTGCGGTGGGAGATCAGACCCCAGAGCCCCTGGGGCGCGAAGAGCATCGTGACGATCGCCAGCGCCCCGAGCGCCAGCAGATACCAGGATCCGTAGCTCGAAAAGGCGTTCTGCAGCAGGAAGAAGACCAACACACCGAGGATAGGACCTTCGATCGTGCCAATGCCACCGATCACCACGATGAAGACCACATAGGCCGTCCAATCCGTCAGCGAGAACGCCGCATCGGGGGAGATGCGCCCCTTCTGCAAGTAGATGAGCGCGCCGACCACGCCGGTCACGAAGGCGGTCAGCAAATAGATCGCTGTTTTCAACCGACGGGCATCGACGCCCAGGGCTCGGGCCGCCGTCTCGTTGTCGCGCACGGCCGCAAGCCCGAGGCCGTGCTTGCTGCGCAGGAATTTATAGACAAGCGCGATCGTCGCCACTGCCACTGCCAGCGCCAGCCAGTAGGCCAACGCATCAGCAGCAGCCGACGGGCGCATGCCAAACCAATCTGCAAGCCCGGAAATTCCGACCATCTCACGCGTGGCATCGCGCGGCAGCGAGGTGCCGGTACCGCCACCCAAGGCTTTCCATTGCGCAAGCACAAGCCGGCCGACCTCCGCGATGACCCAGGTGCCGATCGCAAAATATGGACCGTAGAGTCGAAAAACGAAGAAGGCCGTCGGGATGGCGATCAACGCGGAAAACAGACCGGCGACGGGGATGGCTAGCAGCGGATCCCAGCCTGCCAGGATCACGGCGGCAAACAGGGCGTATGCACCGCAGCCTACGAAGAGCTGCTGTCCAACCGAAATCAGCCCGGCATAACCGGCAAGAAGATTCCAGCTCTGCGCCAATGTCAGCATGGTGAGGATGAAGAACAGATCCTGCACGACCCCGCGAGAGACGGCAAACGGCGCTGCCGCCATTGCGACGACTGCCACGAGCGAGACGATCGAGAAGATGCCGGACAAGGTGGTCCGCGTCTCGATCTTCCACTCGCTTTGCATGTCAATGTCCTTGGTCATGGTCTCGAAACCGGTCGTCATGATGCACCTCAATCCACGGCCCTGGGGAAGAGACCTCGTGGCCGAAACAGAAGCACGAGGAGAAACGCGATATGCCCCGACAGAATCTGCCATTCCGGATTGATCGAGGCGCCGACTGTTTGCGCCACGCCCAGGATCACTCCGCCGGCAAGCGTTCCCCAGAGCGAGCCAAGCCCACCGATGATGACCGCCTCGAAGGCATAGATAAGCCGGGCGGGACCCGAGGTTGGATCGAAATTCGCCCGTGTTCCGAGGTATAGCGCCGCCACCGTGACGATCACCATCGCGATCCCCGTCGCGATCGCGAAGATCGAATTCGGGCGTATTCCCATAAGCCGCGCCGTGACGAGGTCGTCCGATGTCGCTCTGAAGGCCCGCCCGAGCGCGGTCCGATAGATAAGCTGGTTGAGCGCCACGATGACAACGATGGCTGACGCGAAGGTGATCAGCGGCATCAGCCCCGCCGTTACCCCTGCCAACTGGACCGATGCCGTTTCCAGGGTGCCGGCGGAGACGCGCTTGCTGTCAGCGGTGAATGTTTCGAGCAGCCCGTTCTGGATCACGATCGACAAGCCGAAGGTGACCAGAAGTGGTGGCAGAATGTCCTTGCCAAGCGTTCTGTTGAGAAGATGATATTGCAGCAGCCAGCCTAGCGCGAACATGAGTGGCGCGGCGAGCATCGCCGCGAGAAACGGATTCAAGCCCAGCGTCGACACGATGAGAAGGATCAGGAAGGCCGCGAGAACGATGAGATCGCCATGCGCGAGATTAACAAGACGCATGATACCGAAGACGAGGCTGAGGCCGGCCGCGAACAAGGCGTAAAGCCCGCCGAGCAGGACGCCTTGCAGAAGTGTATCAAGCCAGTTCATGGGTACCCGCTCCGAAATAGGCCGCGTGAATATCGGCGCGATCGAGCTCTGCCGGACGGCCGCTCAACGTGATCCTGCCCTCCATCATGCAATAGACACGATCCGCGACCTTCAGCGCCTGGCCGATGTCCTGTTCGACGATCACGATCGCAGCACCCGCCGCGCGGATCTTCGAGAAGGCGCTGTAGATGTCCTTGATCACGACTGGAGCCAGCCCGAGGCTCAACTCGTCGCAAAGAAGCACTTCCGGATTGGACATCAGCGCCCGTCCGATCGCCACCATCTGCTGCTGCCCGCCCGAAAGCGCCGTCGCTGCGTTTCGCCGACGTTCCTTGAGTACGGGAAACAGGGCATAGACGCTCTCGAGCGACCAGGGGCCCTGTGTCTTGCGTCCGTAGGCGCCGATCTGGAGGTTCTCTTCCACGCTCAGCGAAGGAAATAGCTTCCGTCCTTCGGGGACGAGCGCGATGCCTCGCCGCACCACGTCCGCGGCGTCTTCCGCCCCGATCGGCTCGCCACGATGGAGGATCATGTCGGGGCGGTTGGCAAGAATTCCGGCGATCGATCGCATGAGCGTCGACTTCCCGGCTCCATTAGCGCCGATGACGGCGATCGTCTCTCCGGCGTCAAGCGCCATGTCGACACCGAAGATAGCCTGGAAATCGCCGTAGAACGCGGTGAGCGCGCGTGTTTCAAGAAGGCTCGGCATCAGACCTCCATCCCCAGATAGATCTCGCGAACTTCTTGCGACGACATGATGGTCTGCGGTGTGCCGACTCCAATGACCCGTCCGAAATTCAAGACGAGTATCCGCTCGACCACCGCCGTCAGCGCATGAAGGACATGCTCGATCCAGATGATCGCCACGCCTCGGCCATGCACTCTCTTGATGGTTGCCACCAGTTGCTGACACTCTCCTTCGGTTAGGCCGCCGGCGATCTCGTCAAGCAGCAGAAGTTTTGGCTGGGTCGCAAGTGCGCGAGCGAGTTCGAGACGCTTGCGTTCGAGGAGTGTCAGCGACGATGCCTGCACATTGGCCTTGGCGATGAGGCCCGTTTCCACGAGGATATCGGCGCAAATGCCCGCCACGTCGTTTTCGCTCGCCTGCGAACCGAACGCACCGGCGACCAGAAGATTCTCATAGACGGTGAGCCGTTCGAACGGCTGCGGAATCTGGAAGGTTCGCCCCATACCCGCCAGACAGCGTTGCATTGGGGAAATAGAGGTCACGTCCTTGCCATCGAAGCTGACGGAACCGCTCGCGACCGAAAGATTGCCGTTGATCAGGTTGAACAGCGTCGATTTTCCGGCGCCGTTCGGCCCGATCACGCCGAGCGCCTCGCCCTGCTCTACCGAAAGGCTGATCGCATCGGCCACGACGAGCGCGCCGAAAGACTTCGAGACATTGTCGAGCTGCAATATGGGCATGGATCGTCTCCGCACCGGAGCCGCCCGGCAATGTTGCCGGGCGGTTGCCGGTTCAAGCCAGCGCTTCGAGTTTTCCGCCGAGCGGCACGTTCGGCGCCAGCCCGTTTTCCACGACGACAAGATCGTAGCCGCCGCCTGACTTGAGGCGCCATTGACCACCGACCAGCGGCGTCTTGGCCACGTTCTTCTGGGCGAAAGGCGGTAGCTTTTCGTTGCCCCAGGCAATTGGGCCGACGAGCGTGTCGAGCTTGGTCTCGCCAATCGCCTTGGCAACCGCATCGCCGTCACCCGCGTCGCCGGCGCGCGTCATGACGTCGACAGCAAGTTCGAACAGCGCATGGGCAAAGCCGATTGGCTGCGTCCAGGGGCGACCGGTACTCTTCGTAAAGGCATCGGCAACGGCCGCGGTGGTCTCTCCGGTAAGGGAGGACTTGAAGGGATGGCTCGGGGTCCACCAGACTTCAGTGGAGAGGTTGTGCCCGGCGTCGCCAAGCGCCTCGACCGTCTGCGGAAATAGAAGTGCCTTGCCGATCGATGCGATCTTCGGCTTCAGGCCCTGCTGCTTTGCCTGGTTCCAGAAGGTCGTGAGGTCCGGGGGGATCATCACGCCGGTCAGAATGTCTACGTTGGCCTGTTTGAAGGCGTTGATCTGGGCCGAGAAATCGTCGGTCAGGTTCTGGTACCGGCCCGTGTCGGTCAGCGAATAACCCAGCTTCTCAAGGACCGGCGGGAAGCCGACGACCTTGTCACCCCAAGCGTTGCCATCGCCATCGTTGGGGAACAGCCCACCGACCTTCTTGTTCGTGTCGATCTGCCCCCACATTCCGGTGAAGACCGCGATGATGTCCTCGAGGCCCCAGAAGAAATGGTAGACGTAGTCGAACGGCTTCCACGAAGCCGGATCGCCGGGATTGCCCTGCTGCCCGATGAACCATGGCTGCCAGGGAGCCACGGTCGAGATACATGGCATCTGCTCGCCTTCGCAGGTCGTCGAGACCGGATTGGTCGTCTCAGGCGTCGACGAGACGAGCATTAGATTGATCTCGTCGGTGACAATCAGTTCCTTGGCAACTTCCGCGGCGCGGTTGGGATTGGACTGACTATCCTTGACGACGACCTCGTAATTCAGACCAAGCTTTTTCGTGGTGGCCAGAAAGGCGTCGATGACGAACTTGTCTGCCTCTCCGAACGCTGCCAGTGGTCCCGTCTGCGGGCTCACATAGCCGAGCTTGATCGCCTTATCCTGGGCAATCGCCGGCGCAGCCAGGCCTGATGTGGCGATGACAGCCCCACCGGCTGCGGTCGTCTTCAGAAAATCGCGTCTCGTAAACATGTGTCCTCCCATCATTCTGTCTCCTCCCAAAGAGCGCGCTCAACAGCGCGTCAAAAATTCATTCAGATGGCCGGCGGCCCTCCCAGGCATTTTGCAGAAGCTGCCGGATGGATTGGCGGTTGATCGGCTGCGGGTTCCAGTAAGGGTTCTCCACAGCTATGCCCGCCGCCTTGTCGAGATCCGCTTCGGTCAGACCGAAATCGCGAAGTGACAGCGGCGCGCCAATTGCCTTCGCGAAGTCCCAGAGACCGCCGCCAACCGATCCGCCGAATATTTCCGCGACCGGCGCAAGCTCTTTTGCCGCCGCCTTCGCATTGAAGCCGGCCGTGTGAGGCAGCATCACCGCGTGCGTTTCGGCGTGCGGCGTATCGAAGGAACCGCCGAGCGTGTGACAAATCTTGTGATGGAGCGCCATGCCGACGGTTCCGAGAACGGTGCCGCACAACCATGCACCATAGAAGGCGTCACTGCGCGCCTCCGCGTCGTCGGGTGTCTTCACGATCGTCGGCAAGCTGCGGGCGAAGGCGCGAAGCCCCTCGATTGCCATCAAGGTCGAGATCGGATTGCGATCCTGCGCGTAGAGCCCTTCGACGGCGTGGGCCATGGCGTTCAGACCGCTCGTCACGCTCATTGAAACCGGTAGCCCATAGGTCAGGAGCGGATCGTAGATAACGATTTCCGGGAGGATCTTCGCATCCTTCACCGTCGTTTTTCGCCCGCCCTCGGTTTGACCAAGAATGGGGGTGACCTCGGAACCCGCATATGTCGTCGGCACGACGATCTGGAGAAGGTCGGTCCGATAGGCGATCGCCTTGCCGAGGCCCGTCGTCGATCCGCCGCCGAGCGAGATGACGCAGTCGGCCTGCGTCTCCGCAACGACCTTCATCGCGGCCTCGGTGACATCCACGGGCGTGTGCATGACCGCGCCGGAAAAGACGCCGCAGGCAACGTCGCCGATTTCCCGAGCCAGCGCCTCGGCATCGGCCTTCTGGTGGGGAGTGGAGAGGACAAGCGCTCGCTTGGCGCCCGACTTGGCAATCCATTCCGACAGACGCTTCCTCTCGCCATTTCCGAAGACGATACGGGCAGGACTGCCGGCGTATGAAAACTCGACGGTCATATTGTTTTCCCCGGTTTCGAACGAACCATGGTGAAGGTGATTGCCACCGCCTTTCCTCCTCCGTCACCGAGCTCTACAGGCTCGAAGCGATGGATAAGTTCGGGACGAACGCCGAAGAGAGCGTCTTCTGAAAGGATAGGATCGCTCGCGTCGTAAATGTGCGTGGTAATCGGTTCGAAACCCTCGGCCCGAACCTGGAAATGCAGATTTGCCGGGCGGTGAAGCGGCAGCCCGGCCGCCGATAGCAACCGTCCCACGGGTCCGTCACCCGGCACGCCGTAGCCGGAAGGAACGATCGAGCGATACCGGACTCTGCCGTCGGCATCGGTGCGGAAAACGCCACGCAGATTGTGCTCCGGCTGCAAATCAGGCTGCTGGTTCTCGTAGAAGCCCTGTGCGTTCGCTTGCCAGGTCACAACCTCCGCGTCCTTGATCGGCAAGCCATCGAGGTCCTGAACCCGAACGGACACCGCCAAAGGTTCGCCGATCCCGTCCAATGATATCGACGCACCCGGCTTGCGCTCCGGAGCGTCGCCTCTGAAGAACGGTCCACGGATGGTGTTGGGCGTAGCCCCCTTCGGCCGTCGGGAATTGATCTCCTCGACGAGAGCCGAGGCCCCTGTCAGATCGGAAAGCAGCACCCATTCCTGACGTTTGTCGTCGGAAGCATGGCCGACCTCGGTCAGGAAGGCGATGACCTTGCGCCAGTCTTCCTGCGTTGGGCGGAACTGTTTGATGAGATCGTGAACATGGGTAACGGCTGCGGCGATCAGGCATGCCACGTCAGCATTCTTCTGGCTGGCGAGACGCTCGGCAAATACCTCCGATGAGGTCGCCTCGCTGAATGTGAGTGTCGGAACACCGCCCGCCATCGTCATCCTCCCAAATCGCCTGCCGGTAGAAAGTACCTTATCAACGACGTTGCGAGGCATTGATGATTTTATTGCCAGTCAATATAACGGATTGTTATGAAGATTGACGAACGCCATCTCATTCAACTGGCCGCGGTGGTAAATACCGGCGGTGTGACCGAGGGCGCGGCCTTGCTTGGACTGGCGCAATCCGCGGTCTCGCGAACCCTCTCCATGCTTGAGCGCCGGGTCGGCGAGCCCCTGTTCATCAAGGGCAGGCGCCCGCTTCAGCCGACATCCTTCGGCCTGGCCCTCGCCGAGCACGGTTTCGTCATGCTTGCGGCATCCCGAAAGGCCTCCGACTTGGTGGAGAGCTTTCGGATCGGCAACAGCGGCGTGGTGCGGGTGGGTGGAACGCCCTTTTTCATGGACTCATTGATCGCGGGGCTGTGCGCGGAATTTCAGGTCACACATCCCGATGTGCGCATCGATCAGAGCTATGGGTACTTCCCGGATCTGCGCGCCGGGCTGAAAGCCGACCAGATCGATATCGCAATCTGCCCCATCGACATCCTGGACGAAGGGTCGGGCCTGGAATTCCAGCAGATTCTTCCCGGCCGGAACGTCATCGCGTGCGGTGTGACACACCCTCTCCTTCTGAAGAGGAAACCGCAGCCAAGCCAGCTTCTGAATTATCCTTGGGTTGCGCCGCCGCCGGGAAGCCCGCTGCTGGCGGACCTTCGCGCCTTGCTGCTGTCGTTCGGTGGCACGGAGATAAAGGTGCGCTACTCGGGGGGATCCCTTATGGGGGTCATCAACTACCTGAAGGTTTCCGACGCGCTTACCGTCATGCCGCATAGCGTCGTCTTTGCGCAGCGCAAGGAGAGGTCGATCACCGCTCTTCCGATCAACATCCCCCACCCCGAACGAGCCCTCGCCATCCTGAAGCGCGTCGACGCGCCGCGCGCGCCGGCTGTCGAACAATTCGCCAATCACATCCGCTCCGGTTTCCAGACGCTTCGCCATCTCATCAAGCGCCACGAGGAAGCGGTTATCTGGGGCGGCTAATCGGGCCTTCAGTCTGAGCAAGCCGCACAGTGCGCCATCTCCCGGGTGGCCGCTCGCGGACCACGATTTTCGCCTTTGGCTCGTCAACAATCACCTGACCGAACTGACTGCGACGACAGACGCGCCAGCATGCTACCTGCTGCCCGACAGAGAAGACCGACCTCCGGCAGTGGCGTCTGGCGTGCAGCAACCTAGCGTATTCGGCCACCGCTACTAACCCCTAAGAACCCTCGACAACCCCATGTATCGACACGGCTTTTGTCCGCGCTCGCACCCAGTTGTATTTTGCATTTACATCTATTGTGTACGCAAAGTACACAATCCGTTGACTCTCGTTTTCTAAGGTGTATGGTTTGCATGTCGAGGAACGAGGAGTTGGCCCCAAAATGGCGAAAGCGATCAAAAGCAATCTCTACGAGGACCTGAAGCGTCAGATCCTGACGATGGAACTTGATCCCGACACCGATCTTGATGAGGGCAGCCTCAGCGAGCGTTACGGGCTCTCGCGGACGCCGGTCCGCGACATCTTTCGTCGCCTTGCAGGCGAGGGATACATCGACATCCGCGAAAACCGTGGAGCGCGGGTCATCCCGATGAACCATGTTACGCTCCGAAACTTCTTCCTGGTCGCACCGATGATCTACGCAGCGATCGGGCGGCTGGCGGTGCAGAATTTCAAGTCGACGCAACTGGCGGATCTCCAGCAGACCCAGGAGCGGTTCCGCACGGCGAGCGTGAACATGGATCCGCTTGCCATGGTTCTCGAAAACAATCGCTTCCATGAGATTTTCGGCGAGATGTCGGCCAATGCCTACCTGCAGCCAAGCCTGGGCCGATTGCTGATCGATCACGCCCGTATCGGCCACACCTTCTTCCGCCCTCGCAACGACGACATGAAGCGTCGCCTGCAGGTCGCGGTCGAGCACCACGACGCCTTCATCGAGGCACTGAGCGCGCATGACGAGGATGCGGTTGTCGATCTCGTCTTCGAACACTGGGAACTGTCGCGCGAAAACATGGAGATGTTCATCGCGCCACAGGGCCTCAAGGCGGACGCCCTGGTCGGCACTCCGGCCACTTAATCACTGGAGAAGTCATCGTGAAATTCGAGGGGATCTACACCCCGGCCGTGACCCCGCTCGACGAGAGCGGGCAGATCGACCGGAAGGCGTTCGCTGCTGTCCTGGAATCGCTCATTGAAGCTGGCGTTCATGGGATTATCGTCGGTGGGTCGACGGGCGAATATTACGCACAGACCAGCCAGGAGCGTTTCGATCTTGGCGCCTACGCCAAGGATGTGATCGGCAACCGACTGACGCTGGTCATCGGAACCGGCGCTACCCGCACAGAAGATTCGGTCGAGTACGCCAAAGCGGCGAAGGAGATCGGCGCCGATGCAATTCTCGTGTCGACGCCACCCTACGCCCTGCCGACCGAGCGCGAGAACGCCGTCCACGCAATGACCGTCGATCGCGCGGCGAACATGCCGATCATGCTCTACAACTATCCGGCCCGCATGGGCGTGATGATGGGCGAGGAGTATTTCTCCCGCGTCGGAAAATCCAAAAACGTTGTCGCCATCAAGGAAAGCTCCGGCGACATGGGCAACCTGCATCTGCTTGCCCGCAAGTTCCCGCACATCGCCCTCTCGTGCGGTTGGGACGACCAGGCGCTCGAGTTCTTTGCCTGGGGCGCGAGAAGCTGGGTCTGCGCCGGCTCGAACTTCCTGCCGAAAGAGCACGTCGCGCTCTATGAGGCTTGCGTCATCGAGAAGAACTTCGACAAGGGCCGCGCCATCATGACCGCGATGCTGCCCCTCATGGACTTCCTTGAGTGCGGCAAGTTCGTCCAGTCGATCAAGCACGGCTGCGAGATAATCGGCCTGAAGACCGGCTCCGTGCGGGCGCCGCTGCGTCCCCTCAACTCCGAAGAAAAGCGAACACTTGAGACCGTTGTTTCGACGCTGAAGCGCACGGTCGGCCAGATCATATCGGGAGCCAATCGTCATGCATGAGCCCTTGACCGCCGCCGAATACAAGGCGATTGCAGCCGACCTTCAATTTCCGACGAATGCCTTCATCGATGGCGCCTTCCGCCCTGCAAGCTCGGGCAAGACCTTCAAGGCGAAGAACCCGGCGACCGGCGATACGCTCGCCAAGGTCGCGGCCTGCGACAGCACCGACGTCGACCATGCGGTGGCGAAAGCCCGCGCGGCTTTTGATGATGGTCGCTGGCGGCTGCGCTCGCCTGGCGAACGCAAGCAGGTTCTCCTGGAACTCGCCAAGCTGATCGAACGCAATCGCCACGAACTTGCGGTCATGGAAAGTCTCGATAGCGGCAAGCCGATCCGCGAGTGCCAGACGGTCGACATTCCAGATACCATTCATACGCTGCGATGGCATGCCGAGCTGATCGACAAGCTCTACGACAATACCGCGCCTGTCGGATCGAATGCGCTGACGATGATCGTCCGCGAGCCGATCGGCGTCGTCGGTTGCGTTCTTCCCTGGAACTTCCCGCTCCTGATGCTTGCCTGGAAGATCGGCCCGGCATTGGCTGCGGGCTGCTCTGTCGTCGTCAAGCCCGCCGAGGACACGACGCTGACAACGCTTCGGGTCGCCGAACTCGCCCATGAAGCCGGGGTCCCCGCGGGCGTCTTCAACGTCGTTACCGGCAGCGGCAAGGAGGTCGGCGAACCGCTCGGCCTGCACATGGACGTCGACATGATCGCCTTCACCGGATCGACGCCGACCGGGCGCCGGTTCCTGCGCTACGCTGCCGATTCCAATCTCAAGAAGGTCGTTCTCGAATGCGGCGGCAAGAACCCCGCCGTCGTTCTCGATGATGCCGAGGATCTCGACCTTGTTGCAGAACAGGTCGTCAACGGCGCCTTCTGGAACATGGGCGAGAACTGCTCGGCCACCTCGCGCCTTATCGTCCATGCCAATGTGAAGGACGATCTGCTGAAGCGGATTGGCGCCTACATGAGGGAATGGAGAACCGGCGATCCGCTCGATCCGGATAACCGCATCGGCGCCCTGGTCAACAAGGCGCATTTCGAGAAAGTCACATCCTTCCTCGACGATGCGAAGAAGGAGAAGCTGTCGGTTGCCTATGGCGGCGACACGCATGACGGCATCTTCGTGGAACCGACGGTCGTTGATGGCGTGACGCCATCAAGCCGCCTCTTCAAGGAAGAGATTTTCGGACCGGTGCTGTCGGTGACCACCTTCAACACGCTCGCCGAAGCGGTCGCGCTCGCGAACGATACCAATTATGGCCTGACGGCGTCCGTTTACACCGGCAGCCTCCGCAACGCGATCCGGCTCTCGCGAGACATCCACGCCGGCGTGGTTACGGTCAATTGCTTCGGCGAAGGCGACGCCTCCACGCCGTTTGGCGGCTACAAGGAATCGGGATTCGGCGGTCGCGACAAGTCGGCATTCGCCCACGACAACTATTGCGAACTGAAGACCATCTGGATCGACATCTCCGAACGGTCAGTCGACGAGAGCATCCGATGACCAGCAACCCTGTCAGAAGGCTGCCGGTTGAGAACGGGGTCTCTGGCTGGGAGGCCATCAGTCAGCGCCCATTTCCCTTGAGAAAACTCGACGGCAACGTGTCTGCCGACTGGTTGGTCATCGGCGCCGGATTTGCCGGGCTCTCGGCTGCCCGACGCCTCCGTACACTGCGCCCGGGTGAAAAGATCGTTTTGGTGGACGCCGGCGAGATCGGAAAAGGCACGTCGGGACGGAATTCCGGCTTCATGATCGACGTGCCGCACAATCTCTCGGCAAGCGAATATTCGAGCGGAGGCGACGAAGCGACACGGATCGAAATGGCGCAGAACCGCTCCGCCATCGCCTTTGCGCGGGAGGCCGCGGACGAGTTCGGGATGTCGCGCGAAACTTTCGACCCGGCCGGCAAGATCAATGCCGCGGCAACAGTGCGGGGCATGGCGCTCAATGCGAACTTTGGGCACTCCCTGGGAACTGCTGGCGAAAAGCACCTGTTTCTGAACGCCAAGGAAATGCGGGATCTAACAGGATCGAACTATTACCTCGGCGGGCTTTATACGCCTGGCACGGTGTTGATCCAGCCTGCCGACTACGTAAGGCAGTTTGCGGCGGGACTAACAAGCACCGTCGACATCTTCGAGCGCTCGCCCGTCACCGCTTTGGCAAGGCATGGTTGCGATTGGACCGCGACCTGTCCGTCCGGAACAGTCACGGCGCCCAAGGTCATCCTCGGCGTCAATGGGCACATCGATGATTTCGGCCACTTCGGCGGGCGGCTGATGCACATCTTCGCCTATGCGTCGATGACCGCTCCCTTTCCGGCGACGTCTGCGATCGCGGGTAAGGAAAAATGGGCTCTCCTGCCTGCAGACGCCATGGGGGCGACGATCCGCAAGATCACGTCCGGTGGGCTTTCGCGCATCGTCATCCGCACGCGATATACCTACGACACCAAGGTCGCCGTGAGCGAGCAACGCATGACGAAGATGGCTGCCGAACATCGCCGCTCGTTTGACGCACGGTTTCCGGAACTTGCCGGACTTCCCTTCGAGCACAGCTGGGCGGGGCGACTGTGTCTCAGTCGCAATCATTCGCCGGCATTCGGCGAGGTCGAGGAAGGCCTGTTTTCGGCATGCTGCGAAAACGGCCTCGGAACCGTGAAGAGCACGCTTGGCGGAATGATGGCAGCGGAGCTCGCCACGTCGACCGCATCCCAGGAACTCACTCGGTACATGGACCACCCGGCGCCGACCAGGCTGCCGCCCGAGCCATTCGCGTGGCTCGGGATCAATTCGGTGATCCGCTTGCAGGAATTGCGTGCAGGTCGCGAGGGATGATCCCTGGCCGCGCAATATGAAGTCACCGCCGCTCGCAGGGCTTCAACGATAATGGGAACGAAGAACTAGGAGTAAGAACAATGAAGACATTGTGGAAGGCGCTTTGCGCTGCTGCGATGGTCGGGATCAGCATGCTCCCCGCCCGTGCAGAAGAAAAGACCATCAACATGGGCACGCTGTCCTGGGAAGACCTGACGCCGATCACCGGCATCACCAAGAAGGTTCTCGAAGACGCCGGCTATACCGTCAAGGTCACTCAGTTCTCTGAATGGGGCATTGCCTACGCCGCTCTCGCCAAGGGCGACATCCAGGTTCTCGCCTCTCAGACCGACTATGTTGCCCAGGACTACTGGAACAAGAACAAGAGCCGCCTCGAGAAGATCTCGCCGGTCTCGCATGGCCTCTACCAGGGCATTGCCGTGCCGAAATATGTCCCGATCGACTCTCTCGAACAGCTCAACGAGAACGCCGACAAGTTCGGCGGCGAGATCATCGGCATCGAGCCGGGCTCGGGCCTGATGCGTGACGCATCGAACGCCGTCAAGGACTATGGCCTCAAGCTGCAGCTCGTCGAAGGCAGCACCGCGGCGATGACGGCTGCGCTCAAATCGGCATACGACCGGCAGGAATGGACCGCTGTGACGATCTGGGAGCCATCGTGGATGGTGCAGAAGTTCCCGATCAAGTACCTGAAGGATCCGAAGGGCGTCTTCCCGCCACCGCAGAGCTACTACTGGATCGGCCATAAGGGCTTCTCGGCAGACAATCCGCACGCCCGCGAAGTCATGGCCAGCGTTTACGTCCCGCTTGCCGATATCACCGCCATCAACGGTGCCGTCAACGAGGGCAAGACCATGGACCAGGCCGTCCAGGATTGGGTCGGTGCGCATGCCGACCTGATCAAGCGCTGGGAAAACATCAAGAAGGATTGATGTCGCCACGGCCGTCCGGGCGCCGGACGGCCACTTCAAGCCCAAAGACAGAAGCCAGCACCAATTGGCTCAAGGGGATCGCTATGAAAGCCGCTAATACCGATACCAATGAAGTCCTGATTGACTGCCAATCCCTGTGGAAGGTCTTTGGCGACAAGTCCACCGCCGCCATGAAGTCCATTGCCGAGCGCGGTCTTGGAAAGAAGGAAGTCCTCAAGGAATTCAACTGCGTCGTCGGCGTGTCAAACGCCGGCCTGCAGGTCAGGCGGGGCGAGATCTTCTGCATCATGGGTCTGTCAGGCAGCGGGAAATCGACACTGATACGCCTGCTGAACAAGCTGATAACGCCAAGCGCCGGCAAAGTGCTGGTGAAGGGCAAGGACATTGCGGCGCTGGCCCCGGTCGATCTCAGGCAGATGCGGGCGAAGAACATCGGCATGGTGTTCCAGAGCGTCGCTTTGCTTCCGCATCGCACGGTGCTGGAGAACGCTGCCTTCGGGCTGGAAGTTCAGGGCATACAGAAGGCCGAGCGCAACAAGACTGCGAAGGCGGCCCTTAAAACCGTCGGGTTGGCCGACTGGATCGACCGCTATCCGACAGAGTTGTCCGGCGGCATGCAGCAGCGCGTCGGCCTTGCCCGGGCACTGGCCTCCGATCCCGAAATCATCCTGATGGACGAGCCTTTCAGTGCCCTCGACCCCCTGATCCGCCGCCAGCTCCAGGACGAATTCCGGCAGCTCACCAAGTCGCTTGGCAAGTCAGCGGTCTTCATCACGCACGATCTCGACGAGGCCATCCGGATTGGCGACCGTATCGCCATCATGAAGGACGGCGTGATCATACAAACCGGCACCGCCGAGGACATCATCCTCAATCCGGCCGATGACTACGTTGCCGAGTTCGTGGCAGGTATCTCGCGCCTGCATCTGATCAAGGCGCATTCGGTGATGCATAGCGTGAGCGAGTTCCAGCGGGCCGCACCGAATGCCGACATCTCGTCGCTGGCGCGCACCACGCCGGACGCAGATATCGACGAACTGATCACCCTGACCATGCAGACGGACCGCGATGCGATCGCGGTCGTTGATAATGATCAGGTGGTCGGCGTCGTCACCCCCCGAAGCCTCCTGATGGGAGTGAAGGGAACTTCAAGTCACGATCGCGCGGCCGCTTGAGTGCCGGCAGGAGCTGAATGACATGGACATTTCAAGCTTCACAGATGCCTTCGACGAATGGACCGATACAGCGCTCGGATGGTTGGGCGACAATGGCGAGTCCGTGTTCGAGTTCATCAGATGGTTGCTGGAGGGGCTCTATAACAGCATCCTCTTCCTGCTTGAGCTTCCCCCCTTCTATGTGATTGCAATCGTGGTTGCGGTCATCGGTTGGCGGCTCGTCAACAAGTGGTTCGCAATCCTCAGCGCCCTGGCGCTGGCGCTCTGCTTCTCGATGGGCCTTTGGCCGCAGACGATGAGCACTCTGGCACTCGTTCTGACCGCGACTGTCCTTGCATTGGCCATCGGCATTCCGGTCGGAATAGCAGCCGGCTTCTCAAAGGCGCTCAACAAGTTCATGGAGCCAGGCCTCGACCTGATCCAGACATTACCGCCGTATATCTACCTGCTGCCGGCAATTGCACTGCTTGGCTATGGTCCGGCCACTGCGCTGATCGCAACCATCATCGTCGCCGTACCGCCGACGATCAGGCTGACATCCCTCGGCATTCGCATGACGCCGCGGGAATTCATCGAACTTGGCGAGGCGAGCGGGATCACACCGGCCCAGATGTTTTTTAAGATCCGCCTGCCATTCGCACTTCCAAGCATCATGGCCGGCATCAATCAAAGCCTGATGATGGCGTTTGGCATGGTGGTTATCGCCGGCATCGTCGGTTCCGGTGGGCTTGGCGAAACTATCTACGGTGCCATCCGCACCCTTGATATCGCCACATCGATCAACGGCGCGATCGCGATCGTGGTTTTGACCATGGTGCTTGATCGCATCACACAGAGCGCAGCGCGTCTCGGAACGGGGAGGACGTCATGAATACTTCGCTTTTGAAGTTCTCGCCGGGCGCTTTCCTGGCGCCCGCTGTCGATTGGCTGAATACCAATCTCCATCCATTGTTTTCAGCCATCAGCACTATCGTTGAAACGGTCCTGTCGGCAATCGAGGCAGTCCTTCTCATCCTGCCGCCGCCTGCCATGATCGCGATCGTCGTCGTCGCGGCGTTCTTCGCCGTCAATCTTCGTGGCGCTGTCCTTGCCGGACTTTGCCTCGGTTTTTGCCTCATCGTCGGCTTCTGGACGGCATCGATGCAGACCGTCGCGCTGGTGACCGTCGCCGTATTCATCTCCGTGCTCATTGCGTTCCCTGTTGGAGTGTTGTGTGCCCGCTATCGGGCCCTGGAGGCCGCCGTCCGACCTGTCCTCGATGTGATGCAGACCGTGCCGCCATGGGTCTATCTCATTCCGGCTGTCATGGTCTTCAGCCTCGGGCGCGTGCCGGCGATCATCGCGACGATCGTCTATGGGATCCCACCTATGCTGCGTCTGACCACGCTGGCATTCAAACAGATACCGCGCGAATACATCGAGCTCGGCAGTGCGATCGGGGCGCATCCGCGGTCGGTGCTTTGGAAGATTGAAATTCCGCTCGCAAAGCAGACACTCCTTGTCGGCCTCAACCAATGCATCCTGCTGTCCCTGGCGATGGTTGTCCTGGCGGGGCTCGTGGGCGCTGGCGGTTTGGGCGCAGAGGTAACGCGTGGATTGACGCGAATGGAAATGGGCCTCGGGTTGCGGGCCGGGCTGGCAATTGTCGCCGTCGCCCTCCTGCTCGATCGCCTGAGCCGAGGGCTGCTTGATCGCAACCGCGCGTCTGCTGCTCCCAAGTGATGGGGGGACACGCTCTTCTGCATCGGGGCGTTGCGCCTGCGTCGTTGGTCGCAACGCCATGGTCGTGGACGAGCGGTATCCACTCGCGTACGGATTCTAAGATCGCTTGATGATGGGCTTTCGAAACAGGAGGCATGACCGATGAGACCCGAGGAATTTCGAACCGGGGAAAATGCAGTCGCAACCAAGCAGCTCAAGGTTGGCTTCGTGCTTGCGCGGACATTCACGCTGTCGGCATTCGCCCTTTTCGTAGACACCCTGCGTCTCGCGAGTGATCAGTTCGATCGCTCCGGAAGGGTGCGTGCCGATTGGCAGGTTTTGGGAAGCACGCGTCATCTCGTCACCTCAAGCTGCGGCGTCCAGGTCGCGCCGACCTCCGACTTCATCGACCCGTCTCGCTTTGACTACATCGTGGTCGTCGGCGGTCTGCTGACGGTTGACCGACCGGTGGACGACGAAACCGTCGCATTCCTGAAACGTGCGGCCGCACAACGCGTTCCCCTGATCGGTCTCTGCACCGGGACCTTCATCCTTGCCGAGGCCGGTTTGATGGCAAATCACAACGCCTGCGTCAGTTGGCTCCACGCCCAGGATTATAGGGAGCGGTTTCCGACCTTGTCGGCTCGCTCGGACAGGCTCTTCAATCTCGACAACCAGCGCGGTTCGTGTGCGGGTGGAACCAGTGCTGCCGACATGGCTGCCCTTCTTGTTCGCCGTTACATCAGCCACGAGGCAGAACGAAATGCACTCGAGGTCCTTCAGATCGAGAAGGCGAGATCTCCCGGAGATGTGCAGCCGCACAGGCCGCTCTATGAGAACTACGAGGATGATCGCGTCAGGGCTGCGATGATCTTGATGGAGCAGAACATGGAATACGGCCTCTCGATCCCCCAACTCGCCTCCGCCGTCGGGTTGTCGCGCCGCCAACTCGAACGCGTTTTCATGGAGAAGGCGGGAATGTCGCCGGCGCAGGCTTACAAGCTGGTGCGTCTGAAAAGAGCAAGAGCCCTGCTCGCCAACCCTAAACTGTCGATGATCGAGATCGCGCTCGATGTCGGCTTTGAAAACGCTTCGCACTTCACGCGCGCCTTCAAGCGCACCTTCGGCGCCACCCCGTCACAGGTGCGGGCATCACCGGCGGAGATCCACTAGTATGCGACAAGTCGGCAAAATCACGGAGCTTTGGCGCTATCCCGTAAGCTCCGTGACGGGAGAATTGCTTGAGCGGGCCGAGGTCTCGGCAGACGGGCTGGCTGGTGACCGGCGCTTTGCTCTTGTCGAGGTGTCAAGCGGCATCGTCGCGCATCCGGAGCGGGACCGGCAATGGCAGAAGTGCGTCTTCGTGAAATCCCGCACGACATCGGCAGGCACGGTCGAGGTAAAGACCCCCGACCACGATTGGCGTGGCGTGAATGATCCGCACCTTGCGTTGGAGTTGACGGATTTCTTCGGGTTCGATGTTGCGCTTCGTCCGTACGAGCGGGCGCGGGCAGGAACATCGGACGTCGAGGTCGCAAAGGATCGCTACCAAGTCTCCCCCTTGCATCTTCTCACCAGCGCTTCGATTGACCACCTGAAGTCGATCCACCCGGCTGGCGATCCCGATCGCCGACGGTTTCGACCCAACATCGTGGTGGAGACATCGAAGGACATAACGGGATTTGCAGAGCTCGACTGGATCGACAAGGGCGTCCGGCTCGGTGAAGTGGAGGGCACGGTGATTGCCCCCACAAAACGTTGCGGCTTTACCATCATCGAGCAGGACGGCCTGCCAAACGATCCCGAGATCTTGAGAAACATCATGAGGTTCGGCCGTCGCAACATGGGCGTTTACTGCGCGCCGGCCCAAGGCGGTGTCCTCAAGGTGGGGGATCTCGTCAACCTTGATCAAGGATGACGCAGACGAAACCAATGGACGTCATGCTTCGTGGCGTTGGGCATCTCGGAACGGCTTCGGCAACGAGAGAATCCTCCGACGGCTGCCTCTAGAGCGGCCGCGTTAGTGCGTTGGCGAGCCAGCTTGCCGCATGTTCCGAGGCAAGCGAGCGGCGGCGTCTGTTCGGCAGAACAATGCAATACTGTTCGACCGTTGGCATCTCTCCTTCGGCAAGGGCAACCAGTGTCCCGTCGTCGAGGAACGTCTGAACAAGCAGGCGCCAGCCGAGTGCGAGGCCCTGCCCGGCACGAGCGGCCGCAATCGTCTCGGTATAGTGACTGAAGCGAAGCTGAGGCTTTATCCTTAGGTGCCTGCCGGTCTCATCCGACCATTGCGACCAAGACAGCCAGGACCGATCCTGCACATCGGTTTCGATGAAATCATCCCTTTCGGATAACTCTGTCGTGGGCCGACGCCGAAGATAGTCCGGTGAACATACGGGAAGAACGGCGTCCGTCTGGGAGGCGACAACCTTCGCATCGGCAAATGGCGGGATTCCGTAACGGATGGCGATGTCTACGCCCCCGGCATCCAGATCGATCCTGGCATCCTGAGAGATGACCCTTATCTGCACGCCCGAATTTTCCCGTCGAAACTCTGCCAACCGCGGCAAGAGCCAAAACGACGAAAAAGCAACCGTCGCACCGATCGTCACGACATCGGTCTGCGACACCCTGATGGCATCGACGGTGTCGGCGATGTTGGCAAAGCTCTGTGCAAGGGTGGCTCCAAGGGCGAGGCTTGCGGCTGTCGGCTCGATGGCACGATGCCTGCGCACGAACATTGGCACACCCAGTTCGTCCTCAAGAAGCGCGATCTGGCGGCTGACGGCCGCTTGCGTGACACCGAGCTCACCTGCGGCTGCGGTGAAGCTGCGATGCCGCAAGACTGCCTCCAGCGTCATCAGCGCTGTTAGCGAGGGAATGCGCCGCCTGAAGTTCATCCGCCCTCCTTCCCATTACATAATATTATGCATCCCTAAAAATTAATGCCGTTGAAGGATCGGATAAGCAAGCCCAAACTGGGTTATCAAAACATAAGGGGATCTCATGCTCAACAAACTTCCGTCCTCCATATCCGCCCTGCTTGAAGCGCGCGCCAACGGCTATTCCCTGCCGGCTGGCCTCTATACTCGAGAGGACGTGTTTGACGCCGATATCGATGTCTTCTTTCACAAGCACTGGATCTGCGTCGGACTGGATTGCGACGTTCCGGAGCCCGGAGACGCAACCGTCATCGATATCGGCAAGACCAGCCTGATCCTTCTGCGTGACGATGACGGAGAGATCCGCGTCCTTCACAATGTTTGCCGCCATCGCGGCTCGCGCCTCCTCGATGCCGGAAAGACGATCGTCTCGAAGCTGGTCTGTCCCTACCACACCTGGACCTACGAACTCACCGGCGAGCTGGCCTATGCCCCGCACATGGGCAGCGACCTGGACAAGCAGTGTCACAGCCTGAAACCGGTGCACTTCAAGTCGATCGGAGGGCTGATCTATGTCTGTCTCTCCGATAACCCACCGGAAGACATCGCAAACCTGGAACGGGCGATGGTCGAGCGGCTTGCACCCTATGACATCCGCAATGCCAAGGTTGCCCATCAGACGGATGTGATCGAGGATGGCAACTGGAAGCTCACGATGGAAAACAATCGCGAATGCTACCACTGCTCCGCCAACCATCCGGAACTCTGCGTATCTTTCGTCGACCTCGACTTCGGCTTCGATCCTGAGACCTTAAGCCCTGAAGATCGTGAGCAGGCCGCAGAACACTTTCGCCTCTACGACGAGCGGACAAAGGCCTGGGAAGCCGATGGTTTTCCGTCGGCCGCGGTCGAACAGCTGGCCGATTGCGCAACGAATTTTCGCACACAGCGCCTGATCATTGCCGGCGCCGGCGAATCCCAGACCCATGATGCGACCGCCGCGTCCTCCAAGCTGCTCGGTGAGATGACGCGCAAGGATCTCGGCGATACGCATCTCTGGGGCCACAATTCCTGGAACCACTTCATGGGCGACCACGCCGTCGTGGCAGTCGTCATCCCGCTTTCGGCCGGAAAGACCCTCGTCAGAACGAAGTGGTTGGTCCACAAGGACGCCGTTGAGGGCAAGGACTATGATCTCGACAAGCTGACCGATGTCTGGATTGCCACCACGGACCAGGACGCCGACCTCGTTGCCCGTTCGCATGCAGGCGCCCTCGATCCGGCCTATCAGCCCGGCCCCTACTCCCGTTTTTCGGAAACCAACCTCGACAAGTTTGCGTCTTGGTACATCGATCGGATGCGCGCTCATGGGTATTGAGTTCACGCAAATGCAGCGTAACCTTGCTGCCACCTGGGATCCGGAACACGACGAAACGCTCGTGTGTCTCGACGTGCATCAGGAGACGCACGACGTGAAGAGCTTCACCTTCGCCTCCCCCGAGGGCAAGCGGTTCAGCTTCGACGCCGGCCAGTACTTCCTCTTCGACTTCCCGACCGGCTCGGAGGGCGAGACTCGCTGTTACAGCATCTCCTCGTCGCCCCACCGTAGCAACGCCTTCACCGTCACGGTCAAGCGCGTGCCCGGCGGCAAGGTGTCGAACTGGCTGCACGACAACATGGCCGCCGGCATGACGGTCAAGGGCCAGGGTCCGCTCGGCCATTTCGTGCGCCCAAGGGCTGCGCAGACGAAATTGCTGCTGCTGTCGGGAGGATCGGGCATCACGCCGGTGATGTCGATCGCCCGCGATCTCGCGGATAGCAGCGAACGGGCCGATATCGTGTTCCTGCACGCGTCACGCACGCCTCTCGACCTCATTTTCCGAGACGAGCTTTCCTGCCTCGCCCGTCGGATGAAGGGCCTGCGGCTGCACTTCCTGCCGGAAACGGTCGCCGGCGAGCTTGCCTGGCCCGGATTGACCGGCCGGATCTCGCCTGAATTCCTCAAGTTGGCCGTTCCAGATATCGCGGAGCGTGTCGTCATGTGCTGCGGGCCTGCACCGTTCATGGCGGCCGCCCGTTCGATCACGGTGGCTCTCGGCGTTCCAGCCTCGAACTATATCGAAGAAAGCTTCGATGCGGCCGTGATCGACGAACCGTGCCTCGACGTCGAGGCTCGGCCGTCGACCAAGACCTATCAGGTCGAATTCTCGAAACAGAAACGGACACTGGACGTCTTGTCCGACCAGACCGTGCTCGCCGCCGCGAAAAAGGGCAGCGTCCGGCTGCCGTCCTCCTGCTCCAACGGCGTGTGCGGCACCTGCAAGTCCAAGCTTGTGTCGGGTTCCGTCGAGATGAACCACAATGGCGGCATTCGCCAGCGCGAGATTGACGCCGGAATGTTCCTCCCCTGCTGTTCAAAGCCGCTCAGCGATCTTGTGATCGACCGCTGACCACTGCCTGCGTTTCCTGGTGAAGGATCAATCGAATGCTGCGTAGCGAAGACAATTCATCGGCGTCATCAACTGCTCCCGTGTTCAAGGATGATCGCAAGCAGGCCTACCTGAACCCTGATGGTGCTGATCGTCCCCTGATCAGCGCCATTCCTTCGTCCACGCTCGACATTGCTCGGCGCTATCGTCTCGGGCGTCTGCGTTCGAAGATGAAGGAGTGGGACTGCCCGGCACTGCTGCTCTACGATCCGGTCAATATCCGCTATGCGTTCGACTGTTCGAACATGAGCATCTGGACCATGCACAATCCATCGCGATACGCGCTGATCCTCGCGGATGGACCAGCGATCATGTTCGAGTTCGAAGGATCGGAGCACGTCAACGATGGACTGCCGGGGATCGATGAGGTTCGAACATCGAAGTCGTTCCTGTTCTTCACTGCGGGAAATCTGGTCGAAAACAGGATGGAGGCTTGGGCCGACGAGATTGCTGACATTGTGAAAACTCACTGTCGCAGCGGCCGGATTGCCGTGGACCGGCTTGAGCCGGCGCCGGCGCATGAACTGCAGATCCGCGGCTTCACGTTGCTCGACGGACAGGAACTGGCGGAACGGGCGCGGTCGATCAAGAGTGCCGAAGAAATCGAGTTGATGCGCTGGACGATCCGCGTTTGCGAAGCCGGGATGGCGCGGATGTATGAGGCCTCCGAACCCGGTCGCACCGAGCGTGAGATCTGGGCCGAGCTTCACTTCGAGAATGCGCGAAGTGGCGGAGAATGGCTGGAAACCAAGCTCCTGACCGCGGGCCCACGCACCAATCCCTGGTACCAGGAATGTTCCGACTACGTCATCCGGCGCGGTGACATGATCTCCTTCGATACCGACATGATCGGGCCGTACGGCTATTGCGCCGACCTGTCGCGCTCATGGACCTGCGGGCACGTGGCGATGAACGCCAAGCAGAAAGAACTCTACGCGGCAGCGCGGGATCAGATCGATCATAACCTTGCGATCATCCGACCGGGCATGACGTTCGGCGAATTCAACGCGAAGAGCTGGCGTATTCCCGAGAGGTACATTCCCTATCGCTACACCCTGGCTGCGCACGGAACCGGCATGGCTGACGAGTGGCCGGGGATCCTCCTGCACCCCGACTATGACGAGGGGTTTAGCGGCTGCATCGAGGAAGGCATGGTCCTGAATATCGAAAGCCTCATTGCCGAGGACGGATCCGAGAGCATCAAGCTTGAGACACAGGCCCTCATCACCCCGCTCGGCGCAGAACGCCTCGACAGCTTCCCTTGGGAGGAAATCTAGAAGACCCCACTCAGTTTGGCTGGGCCGCAAGATTGCGGCCACGCTTGTCCGCGCCTATCTCCGCGTATCGGCAGAAAGCAAACGCGGAAACCGAGAACGGCCGCAGGAAAGTTTCGGCGACGTCAGAACGGCCTCCCTCAAACTGACGTCGCCGTTCCTCCTAGGCGGGTAGCGCGCCGCTTTTCTTCGCTGTCCAGGTCGCGATGTAATCCATGAGACCCGGAGACAGGCAGTCATACGGCTCAAGGCCGGTTGACCTTAGCGTCGAGCGAACCTGATCCATCTTCGAAGGATCGAAGCCGCTTTCGATTATCGACGATACGAATGCGGCAAAGCCAGGTCCGGCCCAGCCCTTGGTCTCGAAACGCTCAGGGTGGACAAAGGACAAGCCCTGGAACGGATGCTCCCGTACAACTGGCCCGTACATGTGAACACCACATTCCTTGCAGGCGTGCCGCTGGATCAGAGCCGAGGGGTCGACGACGGCCAGTTTATTGCCATTTTCGACGACCTCCACGGTGTCTGTCGGCGCGACCGCCACGACAGAAAAGACAGCGCCCGCAGGCTTCCAGCACTTCGTGCAGCCGCACGCGTGATTGTGCGCAATGTCGCCTTTGATCCGGATCCTTACGGGATTGCCTTTACAATTGCACACAAGCGTCCCGCCCGAAAAACGGGCGTCCGTGGCCTGATAGCCAGAATCCACGACGGGATGGATATTGATGCTACTCATGGGTCTTTTCCTTCCCTCCTGGGCAGAAGCGGAATGCTTCGGCCAAGCTGCAGCACACGCGGGTCACGGCCGATGGGCCCGCCGACGATCATAACGAACACCACGCCTTCCCGTTCGCCCAGGTCAGGCGGAACGGTGATCACAACCCTTTCTGCAATTCCGGCAACGTCTCGAAGAGATCGGCGACGAGGCCGTAGTCGGCAACCTGGAAGATCGGCGCTTCTTCGTCCTTGTTGATCGCGACGATGACCTTCGAATCCTTCATGCCGGCTAGGTGCTGGATCGCACCCGAGATGCCGCAGGCAATGTAGAGATCAGGGGCCACGACCTTGCCGGTCTGGCCAACCTGCCAGTCGTTCGGGGCATAGCCGGCATCGACGGCGGCGCGGCTGGCACCAACGGCGGCACCGAGCTTGTCGGCGACAGGCAGGATGACTTCCTGGAACTTCTCGGCAGAACCGAGCGCACGGCCGCCCGAGATGATGATCTTGGCAGAGGTCAGTTCCGGACGGTCGGAGGCCGACAGCGCGTCCTTAACGAAGGTGGAGAGGGAAGAAGAAAGGGCTGCCGTTGAGACAACCTCAACGGCAGCAGCGGGGCCTTGGGAGGCCTGGGAGAACGAAGCGGTTCGGACGGTGATGACTTGTCTGGCATCGTTCGACTGAACCGTCTGGATGGCGTTGCCGGCATAGATCGGGCGCTTGAAGGTGTCTGATGAGACGACCTCGATAATTTCCGAGATCTGCGCGACGTCGAGGAGCGCTGCCACGCGCGGCAGCACGTTCTTGCCGGTCGAGGTGGCGGCGGCGATGATCGTGTCATAGCCGGCAGCCAGCGAGACAATCAGGTCGGCCAGCGGCTCGGCCAGATTGTTGGCAAGCTCATCGCTTTCGGCAAGCAGCACCTTGGAGACGCCGGCGAGTTTGGCGGCGGCATCGGCGGCAGCCTTGGCACCCTTGCCGGCGACGAGAACGGTGACATCGCTTCCCTTTTCCTTGGCGATCTTGGAAGCTGCCGTCAGCGTCTTGGCGGTCTGGTCGGAAAGGCTGGCATTGTCGTGGTCAGCCAGAAGAAGAATGGCCATGGTGATGTTTCCTTTCGAACCTTAGAGG